>NZ_JAMAYF010000040.1:0-608 GCF_023712445.1 Curtobacterium sp. P97
CGCAGGTCAGCCGCACCACGCAGGGCGGCGAGGCCCTCATGGCGGTCACCGTCGACAGCGAGGTCAGCGGCGAGCTGCTGGCCGACATCGCCGGTCAGATCGGGGCCCGCGAGGCCCGCGCGGCGGACCTCAACCCGCTCTGACACCACCCGCAGGCCCGTCCACGGCGCCGATCCCCGTCCCGGGGGTCGGCGCCGTCGTCGTGTCGGCCCCCAGGTGGCGCGCAGCTCGACGGACAGGTGGTCCCCAGGTGCAACCGCTCAGCGCTGAGGAACTCGGCGAACGGACCAACCTGACTGGGCCATCCGCCTCCATGCTTGCTCCGGCTGGACGGGTCCCCGACGGTCCGTGACCCGATCGTCACGCGTCCGCGTCGTCTGCGCCGAACGGCGGTGCGCGACTGGGCCGAACGGGTCATGGTCCGAAGCCGTGCTCACGACCAGCGTTGAACCCCTCGGCGCCGGTCGTGCAGGCGGGGACCCGGCGCCGGTCCACCGATCGAGTTCACCGTCGAACAGGGGTGCACGTGCTACCCAGGACCACCACCACACCGCCGGGCGGACGCCACCGCGTCCTCGCCCGGGGCGGGGTCGTCGCCATCGCGGCGG
>NZ_JAMAYF010000041.1:0-590 GCF_023712445.1 Curtobacterium sp. P97
ACCGGTGGATGCTGCGACGACGCAGCCGCTTCTCGAGCTGTTCGGTGCTCATGTGCTCTGTCTCCTACCGGACCCGGCCCTCGTGCTCACGCACGATCCCGGTCAGTTCGATGTGGGTCCGACCCACCCGCCGGCCGGAGAGTTCCCCGACGCGGGAGCGGATCGTGTCAGCAGCGGACGACGCCGCGGAGACGACGTCCCCGCCGGCGGCGATCGGGCCGGTGACCTCGAGCGCGAGCGCGCCGTCGTGGTCGTCCAACCCGACCCGGAGCCGCTTCGCGGGAGCGCCCAGACGCTCCGCTGCGACGGCCCGGGCCAGCGCCGTCAGCGCCCGGGCGGTGATCTCGACCCGGCCCGGGACCGCGCTCGCCGGGAGGCTCCCCGGGCCGGCGCTCACCGGGAGCTCCGGCGTCCGGTCAGCACGTCGGTCAGGGCGCCGCGGTCGATCTTCCCGGTCGTGATCGCGGCCACGAGGGCACCGACCAGACCGAACACGATCACCAGGACGAAGCCCCAGAACCCGAACTGCAGTGCCACGACGGCGAGGATGGCGCCGATCAGCGCGCCGACGAGTGTGTTACTCAACGCGG
>NZ_JAMAYF010000042.1:0-579 GCF_023712445.1 Curtobacterium sp. P97
GGGCGAGCGTGGCGACCTCGAGCCGCGGGGTGCCGGTGCGGTCGCTGACGTAGGCGACGCGGTCGCCGTCGGCGGCCAGCGCGGGGCACCAGGCGCCGGCGGCGGAGGCGATGCGGGTGAGCGCCTCGCGGACATCGGTGGGCAGACCGGTGGTCTGCTGGGGGTCGAGCCGGGTCATGCCACCTCCAGGGGTCGTCTCCGGGGCACAGCGGGACGGGCGGGCCGGGTGTTCCCCGGCCTCATCGGCAGTGCGGGGTCAGCGGATGCCCTGCCGCTGCAGCCACATCTCCAGCAGCCCCACCTGCCACAGCTGGTTGCTGCCCAGGGTGGTGCGGTGGGTGTTCGGCTCGGCCAGCAGCCGGTCGACGTACTCGGTGCGGAACAGCCCGCGCTCGCGGGCCTCGGGGGCGTGCAGCGCCTCGCGGACGCCGGCCAGGTACTCGCCCTCGAGGTGGATGATCGCCGGCACCGGGAAGTAGCCCTTGGGCCGGTCGATCACGTGCGCGGGGATGACCGCCCGGGCGGCCTCCTTCAGCACGCCCTTGCCGCCCTGGGCCAGCTTGAGCTCCGGCGGCACCG
>NZ_JAMAYF010000043.1:0-572 GCF_023712445.1 Curtobacterium sp. P97
GCATGGCTCTCCCTGGGTTCGAGGGGTGGGGACGCCGACGCCGGTTCTCTGGACGCAAGACCCTCCGTTCCTGCCCGTGGCCCGAGGGGGGTGAAACGCCTCAGTCGCGCACCCGGCGAGCCAGCACCGCGGCCAGCTCGGTCTCCCCGCGGGCCCGCGCAGCCAGCAGGCCCCACCCGAGGTCGGCGGTCCACCGGCCGCGGTGCAGCCACGCCGCGGTGCCCGGGGCGGGCCGCAGCTCGGCCCGGGCCGCCGTGGCCACCTCGTTCAGGGTGTCCAGCCGCGCGTGCAGCACGGCCTCGTCGACGGTGCCCTCGACCAGGCCCGCCGTCGCCCGCGCCGCCGCCGTCGAGACGCCGGGCAACCGCCGGCTGGCCGACCGCGGGAGCAGCAGCAGCCCGGCCGCGAGCGCCAGCGCGATGCCCACCAGGGTCTCCGCGAGCCGGGTCGTCACCAGCTCGGCGGCCGGGCTGCCCGGCACGGCGACGTGCACGAGCAGCAGCGACAACGGCGTGATGAACGACACCGCCAGCACGTACTGCTGGGTGACGAGCAGCTCGACCCCCACGAGC
>NZ_JAMAYF010000044.1:0-571 GCF_023712445.1 Curtobacterium sp. P97
GCGCACCTTCATCAGCGACCGCGGCAAGATCCGGGCCCGCCGGGTGACCGGCCTGGACCCGAAGGCGCACCGCCAGGTCGCCCGCGCCGTGAAGAACGCCCGCGAGATGGCGCTGCTGCCCTACCCGTCGACGGGGCGTTGAGCCGCTCCGTCACCAGGCACGGGAGCCCGTGGACCCGGCGAGCGGACTCGTCACCGGGTGGACGGGCTCCCATGCCTGACGGTCCGGGGCGTGGGCGCGTCAGCGGCGGTGGCGGACCAGGCGCGCGCTGTTGACCGCGACCGCGACCGAGCTGGCGTTGTGCAGGATCGCCGCCAGCACCGGCGACAGCGCACCGCCGCCGGCCACCAGCAGGCCGACGCCGTTGACCGCGATCGAGTCGCCGAGGGCGACGCCCTCGAGGGTGCGGGTGCCGCGGACCTGCAGGCGGGCGGAGTCGGCCTGGTCGTCGCGGACGACGAGGGTGCCGACCTCCTCCACGATGCCGGTGAACATCAGCTGGTCTCCTCGGGTTGCGGGCCGCCACCAGTGTGCCGGGTGGGGCGGAAGCGGAGCTGCACGTCCCTCCCC
>NZ_JAMAYF010000045.1:0-553 GCF_023712445.1 Curtobacterium sp. P97
CGCAACTCGTGATCGAATACGATCCCGCTCCGCCGTTCCACTCCGGTCATCCGAGCGATGCACGGCCCGAACTCGTCGCGATGGTCGACAAGAAGCTGCCGGGCGCATCGAAGGGCCTCGCACGCATCCCCGGCGTTCGCTGACACGTTTGCCGGCAACCCGTGCAGGGTTGCCGGCCTCTTCAATTCAAACCCTATTCGGAAATCACTCGATGCAACAGATTCATCCGTGTACGGCTGCGCTTGCAGCCTGCGTGTCCTTTTTCGCACTCGCGACGCCGGCGCTCGCCGCAGGTTCGCAACGCCCGCCCGAAGCGGCCATCAAGGCCGAAAACGCGCGATGGGCGGATGCCTTTGCGCGAGGGGATTACGACGCGATCGGCCGCCTCTATACCGACGACGGCGCGCTCTTGCCGCCGGGAGGCGATAAAGTCACCGGCCGCCGCGCGATCACCGAGTACTTCACCAACGGGTATGCCGGATCGAAACCCGGCACCGTATCGTTCAGCCATTACGAGTTCTACGGCAATGAGCGGGTCGTGACGGAGGTGTCG
>NZ_JAMAYF010000046.1:0-552 GCF_023712445.1 Curtobacterium sp. P97
CGTGCAGCCAGCCCCGCGGCGCGGCGACCGGGGCCCGGCCGGGGTCGGTGTCGGCGGTGAGCTCGTGCACGACCCCCGCACGGACGACGGTCGCGCGCCGCCAGGTGGCCGACACCCCGCGGCCCCACAGCAGCGCCTCGACGACCGACCCGCCCACCGACACCCACTCGGCCTCGACGCCCTCGGGCACCCGGTCGTGGTCGAGGCCCGGGGCCACCTTCACCACGCACCGCGGCACCGCCTCGAGCAGGGCGGCGACGGTCGACCACGGCGGGGACCAGCCGTCGGGGTCCAGCACGCGCCGGCCGCCGGCCCGCCGGGCGGGGTCCAGGACGGCGGCCGCGCAGCCGGCCACCTGCCCGTCGCGGGCGGCCAGCGCGCCGACCTGCCGCCACCAGTCCGACGAGCGGTCCCCGGCGGCCACGGTCTGCCGCATGAGCTCGAGGTGCACCGGGTCGGTCGTCGTCCCGGCGGTCGCCCCGGCGGGGCGCTCCTCCAGCGCCCACTGCCGGTCCCAGCGCAGGAACACCGGCACGAGCTCGAACCGCACCC
>NZ_JAMAYF010000047.1:0-539 GCF_023712445.1 Curtobacterium sp. P97
GCATCGACGCCGGCGAGCTGTGGAGCACCCGCCGGCTGCTGCGCGGGCGGCTGGTCGAGGAGGTGCGCCGTCGGGTGCGCGAGACGGCGCTGTCGCGCGGGGCGTCGGAGGCCGAGCTGGGCTGGACCGACTCGGTGTTCGACCCCGACGTGCTCACCATCGGCTTCGCCCGCCGGGTGCCCTCCTACAAGCGGCTCACCCTCATGCTGCGCGACCCCGAACGGCTCAAGCGCATCCTGCTGGACCCCCAGCGCCCGGTGCAGCTGGTGGTGGCCGGCAAGTCCCACCCCGCGGACGAGATGGGCAAGCGGATGATCCAGGACCTCGTGCGCTTCACGGACGATCCCGAGGTGCGCCACCGGATCGTCTTCCTGCCCAACTACGACATCGCCATGGCCCGGGTGCTCTTCCCGGGGTGCGACGTGTGGCTCAACAACCCGCTGCGCCCCCTCGAGGCGTGCGGCACGTCCGGCATGAAGGCCGCGATCAACGGCGGGCTGAACCTCTCCGTGCTGGACGGCTGGTGGGACGAGATGTAC
>NZ_JAMAYF010000048.1:0-529 GCF_023712445.1 Curtobacterium sp. P97
GCGGTGCAGCCGGCGGCGGAGGTCCACGGTGCGGTCGGCGTCGGCACGGGCAGCGGCGAGCAGGTCCATGGGCCCAGTCTCTGGCAAGGCTCACGATCTCGACAGCAGAGTCCGTCCTGGCTCAGCGGCGTCGGCGAGCCAGGACGCACGTCGGTGGACCCAGCTGATCCACGCCGGGCGCCGGCGGTCAGACGGTGACGGGCGGGACCGGGACGACGGGGGTGCGGCCCAGCTCGCTCATCGCCAGCGAGCGCAGGTGCACCTCGTCGGGGCCGTCGAACAGCCGCATCGCGCGGTGCCAGCCGGCCATCGCGGCCAGCGGGGTGACGTCGGTGACCCCGGCCCCGCCGTGCACCTGGATGGCCCGGTCGATGACCCGCCCGGCCGCCCGCGGGACGGCGACCTTGGCGATCGCGATGAGGTCCTTGGCCGCCTTGTTGCCCTGGGTGTCGATCACCTGGCAGGCCTGGTGGCAGACCAACCGGGCCTGGTCGATGTCGATGCGCGACTCGGCGATCTGCTGCTGCAC
>NZ_JAMAYF010000049.1:0-527 GCF_023712445.1 Curtobacterium sp. P97
CGGTCGGGGCGAAGGCGGTGAGCACCTGGGCCAAGCGGTCGGCCTGGGCGCGGCCCCGGCCGTCGAGGGGGCGCAGGTCGTCGGGGCCGTCGAAGTCGGCGCGCTCGCCGGCGCTGGCGTGCCGCACGAGCACCAGCGTGGGGGTGCGCGGCACGTCGGTGCGGGCGAGGTCGGTCAGCACCGCGGCGTCGTGCGGGTGGGTGACCAGCGCCGACGCCTCCGGCACGGGGAGCCAGCGCAGCTCGTCGACCTCGTCGCCCCAGAACTCCACCCGCACCGGGTGCGGCTCGGTGGGCGGGAAGACGTCGAGCAGGCCACCGCGGACGGCGAACTCGCCGCGCTTCTCGACCAGCTCGACCCGGCTGTAGGCGGCGTCGACCAGCCGCTGGCCGACCGCGTCGAGCTCGGCCGAGTCGCCGGCGCGCAGCTCGACGGGCTCGAGGTCGCCCAGCCCGGGGGTCAGCGGCTGCAGCAGGCTGCGCACCGGGGCCACGAGGACGTCGATGCGCCCGGTCGCCGCCTCCGGG
>NZ_JAMAYF010000004.1:0-296402 GCF_023712445.1 Curtobacterium sp. P97
GGGGTCCCGGGAGGGGTGGGGGGGGGCGGGCGGCCCCCGCGCCTCCCGTCCGTCCGTCCATCCGGAGTGGCACCACCCTCCTTGTCCGCAGAACGCGAGACAGCAGTCCGGGCTGCGCGACGCGCCCGCTGCACCGACACGAGGAGGGAGGCTGGTTCGGTGGACGACACGACGAACGAGGGACTCCGCTCCCTGGTGTCGGTGTCCGGCAGTGACACCGACGGTGCGATCGCCGACCTCGCCGGCATGTACGCCGGCAAGGCCTGGCACTCGGCGCACGTCGACGACGACTACTGGTACCGCTACGTCGCCGTCGGCGACGAGCGCATGAGCATCCGCCGGTCGCAGATGCACGGCTCACTGCGCGGCGACGTCGCCGTCGAGGGCGAGGTCGTCGTCCAGTGGCTCGACTCCGGCACCGCGACCGTCGACACCGGCCGGAACGCCGTCCGCATGCAGCCGGGCGTCCCCGTGCTCTTCCCGATCGAGCAGCGCTTCGAGATGGAGTACCGCGACTGGGACCAACGACTGGTGCACCTCGACCGCGACCTCGTGCTCGACGTGGCCTCGGAGCGCCACCTCGTCGACGGCACGCTCGCCTTCGACCGGTTCACGCCACCCACGACGGCGGCCGTCGAGCGGTGGCGCGCGTCGGTCGCATCGGCGGTGCGGGCGCTGCGCGACGGGGGCGCGGGATCGCTCGTGTGGCACGAGTCCCAGCGCGAGGTCGTCCGCTCCCTGCTCGACCTGTACCGGTTCCACGGGGAGCCCGCTCCCGTCGGCTGGGGTGAGCACCGCAACGCCCGCGTCCGCTCCGCCGTCGAGACCGTCCACGCACGGGCCCACGAGCCGCTGACGGTGTCCGGCATCGCCATCGCTGCCGGTCTGAGCGTGCGCGGACTGCAGGAGTCCTTCCAGCGGACCCTCGACCGCACGCCGATGCAGTACCTGCGCGAGGTGCGGCTGCGTCGGGCGCACGACGACCTGCTCCGTGCCGAGCCCGGCTCCGTCGCCGTCGCCGCGATCGCGGCCCGCTGGGGCTTCACCCACATGGGGCGGTTCTCGGGCGAGTACCTGCGGCGGTTCGGGGAGTACCCGAAGCAGACGCTGCGGCGCTGACCCCGGGCCGCTGCTCGTCGCCGGTCAGCCGACCTCGTCGCCGGACGGCAGCGCGCCGCACCAGTCGACCGAGGACGCCTGCACGCTCGCCTCGAGGGCGCCGGAGGAGGCGTCCACGACGCTCACCAGGTTCCCCGACGCGGACCGCGTGGTGACCGCGAGGAACTGACTGTTCGGGGACGGGCAGACCGCGGCGACGCTCGCGTCCTCCGGCACCGTCACGGGCAGCCGGGAGGCGCGGCCCCCGTCCACGCGCACGATCCGCTGGGCGAGGGTGCCGTCGGCCCGCACCTCGCCCACCACGCGCACGTACGTGTCGTCCGTGAGCGGGGCGATCCGACCGAGGTACGGCGCATCGGTGCTGCCCCGCGGTGCCGGCAGCTCCTGGCGCTGCCCGTCGGTCAGGTCGAGCCGGACGATCCCCGTGCCGGTCTCGACGACCGCCGTGGTGCCGCTGCCGACGTAGCCGTGCAGGTACGTCGCGCTGCCGAGCCGGACCGGGTCGTTCCGCCCGCTCATGTCGACGAGCACCAGGTCGTCGGAGCCGGTCCGTACCAGGGCGCTCTCGGTGCGGGGCACGTACGCCCACTGCCCGACGGTCATCGGTTCGGCACCGGCGGTCGGCTTCCCGTCGGCCGCGATCGCCGTCGGCAGGTGCGTGCCGGTCATGTCGACCACGTACAGCCCGACGTCCCGCGACTGGCCGGTCGACGTGTCGGCGTACTCGAACCCGAAGGACGCCCCGTCGTCGGCGACGTGCAGCGCGGTCACCCGGCCCGCCGCGGTCGGGAGCGTCAGCCGCTCGACGGGGGTGCTGTCGTCCTGCACGCCGCCGGCCAGGGGCACGATCTCGACCGTCGAGCGACCGTCGGCACCGCGGACGACGACGAGCGAGCGGCCGAGGCGCGCGTACTCGGTGATGCCCGTGGACTCGAAGACCGTGGTGGCGCCGCCGGCGTCGAGGGAGCGCCGGACGATCCGGTCCTTCCCGCCGGACGGAGCGGGCACGAGGGCGAGCACGTCGGTGCTGCCCGTCGTGATCGTCGTGCGGAGCTCGGACGCGGCGGGCTGCCCCGGGGCGCGGACGTCGCGCACGGCGATCTCGTACGTGCGGTCGTAGGCGAGCGGCCCGGCGAACTCGACCGCGATGGTGTTGCCGCTCGAGGTGACGGTGTGCGGGGCGGACGGAGTCACGGTGACGGCGTCGGCCGGCACCTGCTGCAGGGCCTGGTTCGCGGTGAGGATGACGCGCTGCGCCGGCCGGGACACGAGACCGGTGGCGTCGTAGGTGACGTCACGGAGCCGGGGGCCCTGCTGCGAGCCGACGACCGCGGCGACGGCGCCGACGAGCACGAAGACCGTGATCGACGCCACCAGTCGGCGACGGAACCGGTCGCGCGGGCGGCGGCGGAGCGGTGCGGTGTCGTCGGTGTCGGTGCTCGTGCGCATCAGTACTCGTAGGGGTCCGTCGGCTGGTCGATGGCGCGGACCTCGGCGGCACGGATGACGATCCGTGCGTCGGCGGACTGGTCCGGGTTCGCCGCGAGCTTGCCCGTGACGCGCACCCACTGGTCGGCGTCGGGCACGGGGCCGTCGACGACCACACCGAGGCCGACCGGTTGGGCGTCGACGGCGCAGCAGCTGATCACGAAGCGCGTCAGCGTGAAGGACCCGTCCGCGCCCGGGACGACGAAGCCGGAGAGCTCGACCGGCTTGCCGACCAGCGCGCTCGTGTCCGTGGTCTGACGGATGAGCGCCGCCCAGTCCTTCACGCCGTACTCCGAGGTGTCGACGCCCTCGCTGCCCAGCAGGGCGACGTCCTGCGTGCCGGTGGCGTTCGACAGGGTCGTGGTGTCGACGCTCCGCTGCTGGGCGGTGCGGGCGGACAGGGTGGTCGGCGGGAGCACGAGCATGGCGACCGTGACCCCGACGGTGGCAGCGGCCGCGATGCCGCCGAGGACACCGCGGGTGACCCGTGCGGCTCCGGGAGCGCGGCGGCGGACCGCCCGGGCGGCGTCGGAGCCGTGCTCGTAGGCGGTCCCGTCGTCGGGAGTGCGCGCGTGGCCGCCACCGTGCGCGTGGCCGCCCCCGTCGGCGTGGGCGGCGTGGGCGGCGTGCGCGTGGTCGTGCTCGTCGTCGTGGGCGTGCCCGTGCCCGCGCGCCACCGCGACGAGCCCCGCCACCGAGGCCGGCACGGCGACCGCGGCGAGGATGATCGTGAACAGGTCGTACCGCGGGTTGATGTACAGGTCGAGGTGTCCGACCAGGGCGAGCCACAGCGTGCACAGCGCCACCGCGAGCACCGACCCGAGCCCGAGGTACGCGGGAGCCTTCTCAGACGAGGACATTCATCACCAACCCGACCGCCGCGGTGAACAGGACGCAGACGACGGCGAGCAGCACCAGGAAGCGCGCGCGGAACGTCGTCCGGAGCAGGGCGATCATCTTGACGTCGATGATCGGCCCGATGAGCAGGAACGCCGTGATCGACCCCGGCAGGAACGTCGAGGCGAACGACAGCGCGAAGAACGCGTCGACGTTCGAGCAGAGCGAGATCGTCATCGCCAGGAGCATCATCGCGGCGACCGACAGCACCGGGTTCGCGCCCACCGCGACGAGCGTCGACCGGGGCACCGCGACCTGGATCGCGGCCGCGAGCCCGGCACCGACGAAGAGCGCGGGCATCATCGTCGCGGTCTCGCCGCCGAACTGCGACGCGCTCTCGCGCCAGCGGTTGCGGGAGCGCGGTGCCCCGACGGCGGCACGGCACCGGGCCTCGAACGCGGGCAGGAGCAGCTCGGCCGGGCGACGGTGCGCGGCGACGATCCACCCGACCAGGTTCGCCAGCACGAACCCCCCGACGATGCGGACGACGAGGATCCACCCGGACCACCCGAACGCCTGCGCGGTGCTGATGATCACGAGCGGGTTGAGGATCGGCGCGGCCACCAGGAACGTGACGGCCTCGGCCGGGGTGAACCCGCGCATCATGAGCCCCCGGGCGAGCGGCACGTTCCCGCACTCGCACACCGGGAAGAGCATCCCGATGAGCGAGATGACCGCCCGTCGGGGCAGCGGCCGCTCGGGCAGGACCCGCTCGAGCACGCCCGCCGGCACCCAGACCTCGACGACGATCGAGAGCACGATGCCGAGCACGACGAACGGCAGCGACTCGACGACGACGCTGATGGCGAGCGTCAGGAAGTCCTGCACGACGTCGGGCAGCCCGGCCGTGCCCACGCTCGGCGACACCACGCGCACGCCGAGCAGCACCACGACGGCGCCGAGCACCAGGCCGGGGCCGGTGAGCGTGCGGGTGGGGGCGGGGCGAGTGGGAGCGCTCGTCACCGGGACAGGATAGGCGAGGAGCGCGCCGGCTCCCTCCGGGCCGCGCGGGGACGGGTGTCAGTCGGAGGGCAGGCCGGCCAGGTGTCGGTCGAGCAGGTCGACCGCCCACTCGGCGGACTCCCCCGGGGCGAGGCGTGTGACGTGCACCGCGAGACCGTCGACGAGCGCGTGGAGTCGGCACGCCTCGTCGGCCCGCTGGTCCTCCGGCACCCCGACGAGTGCGACGATCCGGTCGCACCACGTGCGCATCTCGGCGACCACCCGGTCCAGGGCCGGTCGGAGCGCAGCGTCGGTGAGCGCGGCGTTGCCGAGCGCCAGGTACACGTCGAGCTCGACCACCCGCTCGTCGTCCAGCGGCAGCAGCTCGAGCAGGATCCGGCGTGCGGTCTCGCGGTCGGGCAGCCCCTCGGGGATCGCGTCGATCCGTTCACGGGTCCGGTCGAACACGAGCGTGATGGTGTGCTCGCGCATCGCCGCCTGCGTCGGGAACACGTAGCGCACGGTGCTCGGCGGCAGCCCGGCCTCGGCGGCGACGCCGCGGACGCTCAGGGCGCCCAGTCCGTCACGGGCGAGGACGCGGCACGCGGCGTCGGACACGTCGAGACGGCGCTGTTCGAGGTCCTCGCGGGTGGTCACCAGCACATCGTCGCACGCTCGTACGACTCGTGCTAGCGTCGGTCCGGCAGGAGTCGCACAGTCGTGCGACTCGCGACGAGGAAGGGAGACCGCCATGGCATGGGTCGTGCTCGTCCTGTCCGGTGTGCTCGAAGCGGTGTGGGCCACCGCGCTGAGCGCGTCGAACGGGTTCAAGAAGGTGGTGCCGACGGTCGTGTTCGTGGCCGGCATGGTGCTCAGCATGGTGGGCCTCGCGTTCGCCATGAAGGCGATCCCGGTCGGCACGGCCTACGCCGTGTGGGTCGGCATCGGGGCGTCGCTGACGGTCGTGGTCGCGATCCTCCGCCGCCAGGAGGCCGCTTCCGTCGCCCGTGTCGCCCTCGTCCTCGGCCTGGTCGCCTGCGTGGTCGGCCTCAAGGTGGTGAGCTGACGTGGCATGGCTCGTCCTGTTCGTCAGCGCGGCGCTCGAGACCGTCTGGGCCACGGCCCTCGGCGCCAGCGACGGCTTCACCGTCCCCGGCCCGACCGCCCTCTTCGCGGTCACGATCGTCGTGAGCCTGGTCGCGTTCGGGTACGTGCTGCAGCACATCCCGATCAGCACCGCCTACGCGGTGTGGACGGGCACCGGTGCGGCCCTCACCGTCCTGTGGGGCATGGCGACCGGCGCCGAGCCCGTCACGTTCCTGCGCCTGCTCTTCATCGCCGGCATCGTCGGGTGCGTCGTCGGCCTCAAGCTGGTGCCGGCCCGCCCGGTGGCGCCGGCCCCGGAGCCCGGGGCCAGCACCGCTCCGCAGCAGTCGCCCCGCGCGTAAGAGAGAGTGCGATGGGTCGGAACGCCCGTGGCGACGGACGGGAGGCGCGGTGCCAGCCGGCACCGCGCCTCCCGGCCGTCAGGGGGTCACGCGATCAGACGGACGCACCCGTCCACTCGTCCTCGGCCGCGACGTGGTCGCTCGCCGCGGTCCCCGCGGCGAGCGCTGCGGCCACGCGGTCGGCGTGCGAGGGCGGGTCGGACGGCACGTGCGCCGGATGGTCCGCCTCGTTGATCCTCCGGAGCTCGGGGACGATGTCCTCGGCCAGGATGTCGATCTGCTCGAGCACCGTCTTGAGCGGCAGCCCGGCGTGGTCGATGAGGAACATCTGGCGCTGGTAGTGCCCGACGTGGTCCTTCATCGTGGCGTAGCGGTCGATGACCTGCTGCGGCGAGCCGACGGTGAGCGGGGTCTGGGCGGTGAAGTCCTCCATCGACGGGCCGTGGCCGTACACCGGGGCGTTGTCGAAGTAGGGGCGGAACTCGTCCCAGGCGTCCTGCGAGTTCTTCCGGGCGAAGAACTGCCCGCCGAGGCCGACGATCGCCTGGTCGGCCGTGCCGTGCCCGTAGTGCTCGAAGCGCTGGCGGTAGAGGCCCACCATCTGCTCGGTGTGCTGGATCGGCCAGAAGATGTTGTTGTGCAGGAACCCGTCGCCGTAGTACGCGGCCTGCTCGGCGATCTCCGGCGTGCGGATCGAGCCGTGCCAGACGAAGGGGGCGACGCCGTCGAGGGGACGCGGGGTCGAGGTGAAGCCCTGCAGCGGGGTGCGGAACTTCCCCTGCCAGTTCACGACGTCGTTCTCCCACAGCTGGCGGATGAGCGCGTAGTTCTCGATCGCCAGGTTCACGCCCTGGCGGATGTCCTGCCCGAACCACGGGTAGACCGGACCGGTGTTGCCGCGGCCCATCATGAGGTCCATGCGACCGTCGCTGATCACCTGGAGCATCGCGTACTCCTCGGCGATGCGGACCGGGTCGTTCGTCGTGACCAGGGTCGTGCTCGTCGACAGGGTGATGTGCTCCGTGCGACCGGCCAGGTACCCGAGCATCGTCGTCGGGCTCGACGCCACGAACGGCGGGTTGTGGTGCTCGCCGGTGGCGAAGACGTCGAGGCCGGCCTGGTCCGCGTGCTCGGCGATCGTCAGGATGTCCCGGACGCGCTGGGTGTCGTCCGGCGTGGTGCCGGTCGTGGGGTCCGTCGTGACGTCGCTGACGGTGAAGATCCCGAACTGCATGGTGCCCGCCTCCTGGTGCTGGCTGCTGGTACTACTGGTTCGATGCGTTTGCATCGACTTGCCGGGTACAACGTACCGCAGCCCCGGGCATTCCCGCCAGCGCCGAGTGCGTCCGGAGGCACACAGCGCAAGGTGGACCCGGAGGCGCTCAGCGCCGGGTGTGCCTGGAGGCGTTCAGCGGCGACGCCTCCCGGTCGTCGAGGCGTCCGCTCGTTCGGGGGGGCAGTCCGCCTGGACTGCAGCTCAGCGGCGGGGCGGCAGGGCGCGTTCGTCCGTCTGCGCGGCGTGGTGGAGCCCGTCCGCGAGCCACACGACCGTGACGACCGCCAGCACGCTCACGCTCGACGCCATGCGGCCCGCGACCAGGACCGCATCGTGCAGGTCGGCGACCCCGGCCAGGCCCGCGACCACGGCGACCACCCCGACGAGCAGACCGACGCCCGTCGCGACCAGGAGCAACGCGGTCACCAGGCGACGGGGGCCCCGACGTCCGTCCCGGTCACCGCGCTCCCCGCGGTCGACCCGCGGTCCGACGGCACGGACGAGCCCGAGCCAGAACAGGGCGATCGCGCAGGCCCCGACGATGTCGCTCACCCGGTGCCAGCCGTACACGACCGTCTGGTTCGCCACGAACACGGCGTAGGCAGCCCCCACGATCGTCACCACCGGTCGCCAGCGCCGGGGCGTCACGAGGAGCACGGCGAACAGTGCCGCGAGCGCGATCGTCGCGTGTCCGGAAGGGTACGAGTTGGGCGTCTCCGACTGGGCGATCTCCGGGCGCTCGGCGATACGCTTCACGAGAGTCGAGGTGACTGCCGACGCGAGCACCACGACGCCCGCTCCGAGTCCGACCGCGAGCCGGCGCCGGGCGAACGCGACGGCGGCGGTCACGACCACCAGCAACAGGATGACCGGCACCGAGATGACGTTCAGTGCAGTGTCCGACCCGAACAGGTCGGACTCCCGGACCCCGCCGAGCGCGGCGTCCTCGACCCGCTGCCCGACCGGCGTCAGCACGGCGACGGCGTAGACGAGAGGCACGATCACGAACCCCAGAGCCGCCAGCAGCCCCCACCGCAAGCGCCGCGAGACCAACGGTCCGCGCGACTCGGGCGCGGTGCGTTCGGGCGTGCGGGTCACCGGCGTGGTCCTCCTCGGTGTGGCGATCATCGGTCTCCTCGTCCGGCTGGTGCCGCGCGTGCGATTCGGACGGTCGGGGTCCGACACGATACCGTTGGTCCGCCGGTCCGCGCCTGTGAACCAGGGGTCAGCCACCTCAGGATCCGGCGGCCGCACCACCCGTGCACCGCGGGCAGGTGCTCCGGCTCCCGCCGCCGGTCCGTCCGGTGCGACCACCCTGTACCAGGAGGAGACCGAAGTGGCCATCAAGGAACCCAGCATCACGGCGTCGCCGAACCGGGGTCTCGCCCTGACGGTGGGGTCGCTCCTGGCGCTCTGGGGCTTCCTCGGCTTCTTCTTCGCCGCCGACGGCGACCCGGGCTTCTTCAGCCGCGAGGGCGGGATGCTCTGGAATGCCTTCGGCGTCAACCCGGCGATGTGCCTGCTCTGGATCCTGCTCGCCGTCGTGCTGCTCATCACGAGCCTCGGCACCACCATCGGTGCGCGGAACGGCAACCGTCTGGTCGGCGTCGTGCTCGTCGTCATGGCGGTGTACGGCTTCGCGCTCGGTGGCACCTCGGCGAACGTCTTCGCGCTGACCTTCGCGGACAACCTGTTCCACGCGATCATCGGCGTCGTCCTGCTCCTCACCGCCTTCGGTGCGGACCGCGAGAACGTCCGTGCGATCCGGGCGGCCCAGCGCGCCTGACGCGCCCGTCGCATGTCCTCGACGCCCCGTCCACCGGCTGGTGGGCGGGGCGTCGTCGTCGGGGCTCGGCCGGGCTCGTCGAGCGGGCAGGACCCACCACGGGTGCTCCACCGAGCGGGCAGGACCCACCACGGGTGCTCCACCGAGCGGGCAGGACACGCCAGGGTCGTCCGCCGAGCGGGCAGGACTCGTCGACGACTCCCGCCGACCGTGACGGATCCGGCCCGATCGGCGGGTGACGACCGTGACGGATCTGGCCCGATCGGCGGACGTCCGACACCGGGGGGGGCGGAGGGGCCGGCGCGTCAGTCGCCGTCGGGGTCGGGCGCTGCCTCGAGCTCGGTCGCCACGACCCGCGGCGCCTCCGACATGAAGCGTCGGACGTCGAGGTCCACGATGATGTCCTGCGGCCGCAGCGGACGGGTCAGGTAGAGCCCCTCGAGCGACGTCAGCCGCGACAGCGCCACGTACGTCTGCCCGGCGCTGAAGACCCGGTTGCCGAGGTCGACGACCGCGCGGTCGTACGTCGAGCCCTGGGACTTGTGGATCGTCACGGCCCAGGCCAGGCGCAGGGGGAACTGCTGGAACTCCCCCACGGTGTCCTTCTTCAGTTCCTTCTTGTCCGGGTCGTAGGAGTACTTGAACTTCTCCCACACGGACGGCTGGACCTCGAAGGACTCCCCGTCGACGTCGACCCACACGGTGTCCCGGATGGTGGTCACGACGCCGAGCGTGCCGTTCACCCAGCGCTGGTCGGGGTCGTTGCGGAGGAACATGACGTGCGCGCCGGGCTTCAGCTCGAGCGCCTCGTCCGCCGGGAAGTTCCGCCCGCCGAAGTCGCCGTTGACGTCGGCCCTGGCGGTCTTCACCGTGCCCGGCAGCCGGTCGAGGGCCGCCTTGTTGATCCGCGCGACCGTGTCGTTCCGGGTCGCCAGGGTGATGGCGTCGTCGGGCGCCGGCCGGGCTCCGGCCGTGTTGAGCTGTCCGGCGATGTCGGCCGTGACCCGACCGTGCCGCACCGCGGTGAGCATCGCCGCGAAGGCGTCGTCACGCTGCCGGTGCACGGTCGCGAGCTCGACGATGTGCAGCTCGGCCTCGAGCCAGACCTTCGCGTCGAAGAACCACATCGACCGGTAGTGGTCCGTGAAGTACGCCCGCTCGTCGCCGTCGCCCGGGACCGGCGGCAGCTGGTACGGGTCGCCGAACATGACGACCTGCACGCCGCCGAACGCCTCGAACTGCCGTCCGCGGGCCTTGCGGAGCGACCGGTCCATCGCGTCGAGCAGGTCGGCGTTCACCATCGAGACCTCGTCGATGACGAGGGTGTCGATCGTGTTGAGGAGCTTCCGGGTCTCCGGCCCCTGACGGAGCTCGGCGTCGGCGATGAGCCCGATCGGCAGCCGGAACAGCGAGTGGATCGTCTGCCCGCCGACGTTGAGCGCGGCGACGCCGGTCGGAGCACAGATGACGACCTGCTTCTCGGTGTTCCACGACAGGTGGTTGAGGAGCGTCGACTTGCCCGTGCCCGCGCGTCCGGTGATGAAGACGTGGTCGCGGGTGTGCTCGATGTACTCGAACACCGCCCGCTGTTCGGCGCTGAGCTCGACGCTCACCGCTCGGCCGTCCCGGACGCCGGTGCCGGGTCCGGTGCCGTGCTCGCCGACCCGGTGGCGGGCGCACGGTCGGGCGCGGATCGGTCGCCGCGCAGTCGGAGCACCGTGACGACGACGACCGTCACGAGCAGCGCGATCCCCGCGACGACGAGCACGACTCCGGCCCGGGCCTGGTCGTCGATCGGGGTCGGTCCCCACTCGCGGCCCATCGCGCCGAACCACGACGCCTGGAGCAGGCCGAGGGGCCCCTGCATCGCGATGCCGAGCGAGACGGTGCCCGCCGCCACGACGACCGCGCCCGCGATCCGCACGAGCGCCGCGCCGGTGCTCGCCGCCCGGGCACCAGCGGCCACCGGGGTGAGGAGCGTTGGCACGGCGGACAGCCCGACGAGCAGCAGCCCGACGTCGACCAGGGTGCGGCCGGACGGGTCGCTCACCGACCAGCGCAGGACCTGGGTGGCGTAGAGCCCCCACCAGACCGCGGCCAGGAGCACGAAGGACGGGAACGGCTGCGCCAGGTACCGCACCACGCCGTTGTCGACGAGCAGGCCCGTCCACTCGCGGACGCCCGTCGAGCCGTCGTCGCGCGGGTGCACGGCGGACCGGATGAGCTGCACGGGAGCGGCCGCCCAGAGGAGTGCGGGGACGACCAGGCCGAGCAGCACGTGCGCGCCGACGTTGGCGGACACCAGGAAGCGGTCGTAGGTGTGCAGCGATCCCGACGTCGCCAGGACCAGCGTGACGACCGCGATCGCGGCGGCGACGGAGCGGCGCACCGGCCAGGAGACACCACGACGCCGCAGTCGGACCACGCCGGCGGTGTACGCGGCAGCGGCGAGCACGGCGGCCAGCAGCCAGAACAGGTCGATGTTCCAGGCGGTGAGCCAACCCCACGACCCCGGCGCCGCGGGGAGCGGGTCGTCGGTCAGCAGCTCGGCCGGGGTCGGGTTCGTCGTCTTGCTGAGGGCGACCTCGCCGGCCGGTGTCGCGGTCCGTCCGAGCGCTGCGGCGAACCCGCTCGCGATGCCCATCACGGCGAGTTCGACGAGCACGAGGGTCCAGAACGCACCGCGGCGCTCCGGGGCGTCGGTGAGCGACCGGATCGCACGACGACGTTGCACCGCGCCGAGCACGCCGATGCCGACGAGCGCGGCGGTCTTCACGAGCACGAGCACGCCGTACGGGCTGGCGAGGTTCGCCGGGGAGCCGATCCGGATGATCGCCGACGCCGTCCCCGACACCGCGACGAGCACGAAGCAGCCGAGCGCGATGCTCGAGTACCGCGCGACGACGAGCGGCAACCGGTCACCGGGCAGCACGTTCCGCAGGAGCACGACGAGCAGCAGGCCACCGACCCACAGGGCCGCGCCGACCAGGTGCAGTCCGAGCGCGGTCACCGCCGAGTCGTGGCTCGCGGTGCCCGCGGCGTGCCCCTGCTGCGCGAGCGGCACGAGCCCGACCATCGCGACGCCGGCGGTGAGCGCGACCATGCCCCGCCCGCGGACGGCGAAGCAGAGCACCGTCACGGCGGCGGCGATGAGCACGGAGACCAGCCACGCGGTGCCGAGGTCGGTGCCGGTGAGGAAGACCCCCATCGACTGGCCGAACTGCTCGTCGAGGCTGAGGGCCGACCCGGCGACGGACAGGAACGTGAAGAAGGTCGTGGCGGCGGCGGCGACGGTCCAGACCCCGGCGGCACCGGCGGCGACGTCGATCGCGCGGTTCCACTCGGGGCGGGTGCGGGAGAGTCCGACGACGGTGAGCGCGAGCCCGCCGATGGTCGCTGCCGCGGACAGGTCGACGACGAGCCGGGCGATCGGCAGCCCGAAGCGCACGACCGCGCCCGGGTCGGCGATGAGTGCGCGATCCGCCCCGCCGCCGATCACGAGGGCGACGAGGAGGGAGACGAACCCGACGAGCAGCAGCACGGCGGGGCCGGCGATGCGTGCGATCCGGTCCACCCGACAAGCCTAGGCGGTGCCCGACCGACCACGGCACGCCGGGCGGGCCGACCTGTGGGCGTTGGGCCGCGCCTCCAGGCCGTGCAGGACAGGCCTGGGCGCCGCGGACACGGGAGCCGCCCGGGAACGACGGAAGGGACGGCCGGAGCCGTCCCTTCCCGGTGGTGCTGAGCGGTCCTACTTGACGGCAGCCTTGAGCTTCGAGCCGGCGCTGACCTTGACCGAGTCGCTCGCGGCGATCTCGATGGCGTCACCCGTCTGCGGGTTGCGGCCGGTGCGCGCGGCGCGGTGGGTCTTCTCGAAGGCGATCCAGCCCGGGATCGTGACCTTGGTGCCGTCGGCGACCGACGACGAGACGACGCTGAACAGCGCGTCGACGACGCCGTTGACGGTGGCCTGGCTCTGGCCGGACTCCTGCGCGACGGCAGCGACGAGCTCGGTGCGGTTCAGTGACTTGTCAGCCATGGATGTCCTCCTCGGACTTCTTGCAGTGTCGGTGGGACGTCCGGGACGCCCGCCCGCCCGGAGCGGGGTGCCCTGGACGTGGTGGCCCCGCGGACGAGCACGCCCGGCGGAACCGTCAGCGAACCTACCAGCCGAGCGGGGTCCGGACGACCGACTCGCCCGGATTTCCGGGGTTGTGGAGGGTCTGGAGGGGTCCGAGTGACGGATGTGGCGACCGTGTACCCCGCACAGGCCGGGAACGACGAACGCCCCGTCCCTCTGCAGGGACGGGGCGTTCGGTGGTGCTGGTGCTTACCAGGAGCTCTTCGTGATGCCCGGCAGCTCGCCACGGTGGGCCATGTCGCGGAAGCGGACACGGCTGATGCCGTACTCACCGAGGTGGCCACGGGGGCGACCGTCGATGGCGTCGCGGTTGCGGTAGCGGACCGGCGACGCGTCGCGCGGGAGCTTCTGCAGGCCGACGCGGGCGGCCTCACGCGACTCGTCGGTGCCGTTCGGGTCCACGAGGGCCTTCTTCAGCTCGAGACGACGCTCGGCGTAGCGCGCGATGACCTCGGCGCGCTGGTTGTTCTTCGCGATCTTGCTCTTCTTCGCCATGCTTAGCGCTCCTCACGGAAGTCGACGTGCTTGCGGATCACCGGGTCGTACTTCTTGAGCACGAGGCGGTCCGGGTTGTTGCGACGGTTCTTCTTGGTCACGTAGGTGAACCCGGTCCCCGCGGTGGAGCGGAGCTTGATGATCGGACGGACGTCCTGACCCTTCTTGGCCATCAGATCTTCTCCCCACGGGCGAGGAGATCCTTGACGACGGACTCGATGCCGCGTGCGTCGATCACCTTGATGCCCTTAGCGCTGAGCGTGAGCGTGACGTTACGACGAAGCGAGGGCACGTAGTACGTCTTCTTCTGCACGTTCGGGTCGAAGCGACGCTTCGTCCGGCGGTGCGAGTGCGAGATGTTGTGTCCGAAGCCGGGGGTGGCTCCGGTCACCTGGCACACTGCTGCCATGGTTTCCTCCTGAGGTACCGAGCGACCGGACGGCCGCTCCCAAGGTCACTTGCCTGGCACGCACGCGCTCGTCACCGTGAGGTGACCGCAGCGAGGGGGTTGTGCGCGCCGCCCAGGCCCGCTGACCCTGTCGAAGGACCCGCAGACACCGCGCGACCGCGGCGTACGCGACGGTCGGAGGGCTTGGAACAACTGGGTCTGCCACGCGGACGCGGCGGACCAGGGGTCAACGTTACGGGACGGCCGCGCGTGTCGCAAGCCGGGCCTCCCGTCCGGGTCGCACCGGTACCGGCCTGGAGGCGCGGCTCGGCCCCGTCACGCCGGTTCCGGTCCGGCCTGTCTCGGCACTCCCGGTCGCATGACGTGCCGTCGGGCGGCTCGGCAGACGGCATGTCGTGCGACCAGGACGGATGCGCGCGGCAAGTCGTGCGACGAGGACGGCCAGGAGGCCCGGACGCGCCTGGACGCGCCCGCGGCCTACGGTCCCGCGGTCGGCCGCGGCGCCAGCGCCTGCACCAGCAGCGCGCCGAGCTCCCGCGGAGCCGTGACCATCGGCCAGTGCCCGGTCTCGAGCCCCACGATCGTCAGGTCCTCGACGGCGACGAGCTCCGTCGTCCACGCATGGTGCTCCGCCACCATCGCCGCGAGGTCCGTCGCCGGGACCTCGCACGACACCACCGTCGCCGGTATCGCGTGCCGCGCGGGGTCGGTGTAGAGGAAGGGGTCGGACGCCACGGCCGCGGGCTCCGGGACCGCCCGGCGCTCGAGGTCCTCCCGCACCGCGGGCGTCACGTCACGCACGGTCGTGGGCTCCCAGACGTCCCACGACGGCAGCGGTACGACCCCGTCGACCACGGGCAGTTCGTCGTTGACGACGGCGCCGTCCGGCCCGGGGAACGTGTCGACGTAGAGCAGGTGCGCCACGAGCGACGGTCGTCGATCGGCGGCCATGAGCACCATCGGACCCGCACCCGAGTGCCCGGCGAGCGCGACGGGCTCGTCCGGCGTGGCCACGGCGTCGAGGACCGCCACGATCCCGGCGACCTGCTCGTCGAGCGTGTCGCCCGTCCGCGTGATCGCCTGGACGGAGTGCCCGGCCTCCTGCAGCACGGGCGCCACCTCGTCCCACGCGCTCGCGTCGAGCCAGAACCCGGGCACCAGGATGACGTGCATGCGCGGGAGGTTACTCGCCGGTGCGCGCCGCGGTGCAGACCGCGCACTCGCCGAAGATGTCGACGACGTGGCTGGCGTTCGTGAAGCCGTTCGCCGCCGCGACCTCCTGCGCCCACCGTTCGACCGGGTCCGCCTCGATCTCGACCGTGCGGCCGCAGTTCCGGCAGATCAGGTGGTGGTGGTGCGCGTCGGTCGTGCACGCGCGGTACAGCGACTCGCCGTCCTGCTGCAGCGAGTCGGCGTCGCCCTCGGTCGCCAGGTCGGCGAGCGCCCGGTACACGGTCGCCAGTCCGATCGTGGAACCACCGTCCCGGAGGTGCTGGTGGAGTGCCTGCGCACTGACGAACCCCTCGGTGCCGGAGAGCGCGCTGCGCACGGCCTCCCGCTGCCAGGTGTTCCGCTTCGGCTTCTGCACGGCGTTCACGCGGTGACTCCTTCCCTGCGGGTCGCGTCGGTCGACGCGTCGGTCCCGGTCGGGAGGCGCGGCACGCCTCCGTCGGTCTGCTCACGGTCCGCGATGCGGTCGCGTCCGCGTCTGTCCCTGCGGCTGCCGACGATCCGGCAGACCACCCAGATCACGAACGAGATCGTCGTGACGTAGGGGCTGATCGGCAGTCCGCCGCCGAGTGCGAGCAGGATGCCACCGACGACCGACACGACCGCGAACACCGTCGAGAGCACCGGGACGACCACGGGGTGCGAGGTCAGGCGGAGCGCGGCGGCAGCGGGGGTGACGAGCAGCGAGAGCACCAGCAGCGCGCCGACGATCTGCACCGACACCGCGGTCGCGAGCCCGAGCGCGAGCATGAACACGATCGCGAGGGTCCGCACGGGCACCCCGGCAGCGGCCGCGACGTCGGGATCGACCGACGAGAACATCAGCGGGCGCCAGATCACCAGGAGCGTCACGACGACGATCGCGGAGACGACGACCAGCGAGGTCAGCTGCGGGTTGTCGACCGAGACGATCTGCCCGGTCAGCAGCCCGAACTTGTTCGCCGCCCGGCCCTTGTACAGCGCGAGGCAGAGGATGCCGAGCCCGAGACCGAACGGCATGAGCACGGCGATGATCGAGTTGCGGTCGCGGGCCCGCGAGCCGAGCAGCCCGATGAGCAGCGCCGCGACGACGGAGCCGACGAGCGACCCGGTGACGACGTTGACGCCGAACAGCAGGGCGGCGCTGGCCCCGGCGAAGGACAGTTCCGAGATGCCGTGCACCGCGAAGGGCATGTTCCGCGCGACGACGAACGGGCCGATGAGCCCGCCGACGATGCCGAGCACGGCGCCGGCCCAGATCGAGTTCTGGACGAGGACCAGGAGCTCGCCGTAGTCCTGGAACGAGAAGACGGTCGACAGCACGTCCATCAGATGCGTCCTTCGTCCGGGGTGGTGGTGTGCGGGTCGGCATCGCAGTGGTGGTGCGCCCCGGTCTGGTCGTGGGCCTCGTTCGCGCCGACGATGACGATCCGTCCCATGGTGCGGACGACGTCGACCGGGGTGCCGTAGAGGTCGCTCAGCACGTCGGCACGCAGGACCTCGTCGGGGGCGCCGACGCGGAAGCGCCCGCCGGCGATGTAGAGGACCCGGTCGACGACGTCGAGGATCGGGTTGACGTCGTGGGTGACGAAGAGCACGGCGGCGTCCTGCTGCCGACGCTGCCGGTCGATGAGCTCGGTGACGCCCCGCTGGTGGCGGAGGTCGAGCGAGATGAGCGGCTCGTCGCAGAGGAGCAGTGCGGGGTCCGCGGCGATGGCCTGTCCGACGCGGGTGCGCTGCTGCTCACCGCCGGACAGCTCGGCCACCGGGGCGTCGGCGAACGCGGTCGCACCGACCTCGTCGAGGATGCGGTCGACCCGAGCGCGCTCGGCCCGGCTGGCGGGCAGGACACCCCACCGGGAGCCGGTCACCCCCTGGGCGATCATGTCCCGTGCGCGCAGGGGCGTGCCGGACTCCATGAGGCGCTGCTGCGGGATGTACCCGATCCTCCGGTGCCCGCGACGGACGGGCTGCCCGAGGAACGACATCGTCCCGCCCGTCAGGCGCTGCTGGCCGAGCACGGTGCGCAGGAGCGAGGTCTTGCCGGCGCCGTTCGGCCCGAGCACCGCGACGAACTCGCCCGGCACCAGGTCGAGGTCGAGGTGCGACCAGAGGGCCCGCGATCCGTACGAGAGCGCCGCGTCACGGAGGGCGAGCACGGCGGAACCGCCACGGCCGGGGGCCGCAGCGGTTCGCGAGGGGGTCTGGACCGCGGTCACTTCGCGAGCGCCCCCGTGATCTCGTCGATGTTCGCCTGCTGCCACGAGACGTAATCCTCCCCCTTCGGGAGCGTCTCCGTGACACCGACGACCGGGATGTCCGCCTGCTCGGCGGCCTTCTGGACCTGCTCGGTCTCGGGGCTGGAGGTCTGCTCGTTCACGGCGAGGAGCCGCACCTGCTTGCCGGTGAACAGCTTGAGGGTGTCGTTGAGCGCGGCCGGCGGGACGTCGTCGCCCTCCTCGATGGCCTCGGCGAAGGCTTCGGGCGTCACGTTGTCGAGCCCCATCGCGTCGAAGAGGTACCCGGGGACGGGCTCGGTGTACGACACCTCCTCACCGTCGGCCTTCTCCTTGGCCGCTGCGGTCTGCGACTCGAGGTCGTCGAGCTTCGTGGTGAGGGTCTTCGCGTTGCGCTCGAAGGTGTCGGCGTGCGCGGAGTCGAGCTTCGTCAGACGCTGTTCGAGGTCGGCCACGAGCTTCACCATCGTCGGGTAGTCGTAGAACACGTGCTCGTTGAACTCCGCGTCGCCGCCCTGGTCGAGCCCGGAGAGCTCCACGACGTTGATCGTGTCGGCCGTCGTGTTCGAGGCCTTCGCCAGGGTGGTCATGAAGTCGTCGTACCCGCCGCCGTTCTCGATGAGCAGGTCGGCCTTCGACACGGCGAGCTGCGTCTTCGCGCTCGACTCGAACGAGTGCGGGTCCTGCGACGGGTCGTCGAGGATGCTCGTGACCTCGACGTCGTCGCCGCCGATCTCCTGCGCGATCGAGCCGTAGACGTTCGTCGAGGCGACGATCCGGACGGTGCCGTCACCCGAGGCGTCACCGGAGGCGGAGGACGTGGCGCAGCCGCTCAGCGCGAGGGCTGCGGCGCCGGCGACGAGTGGCAGGGCGAGGAGGCGACGGTTCTGCATGGTGCGAGCGTACGGCTTGCTGATAACGGTTGTCAAAATCAGCCGACCGACGGACGGAAGGCGCGGTGCCAGCCGGTACCGCGCCTCCCGTCCGGAGCAGGATCAGCGAGCGATCAGGGCTTGGTGGCCGCGTCGATCGTGTTCTCGGCGATCGTGTCGTCCTCGCGGCCCGGTGTCCGCAGGTTCCACTTCTTGATCACGAACGAGAACAGGAAGTAGTAGACGACCGCGTACGCCAGACCGATCGGGATGAGCCAGATCGCCCCGTCGGCCTTGCCGAAGTTCAGCACGTAGTCGATCGCGCCGGCCGAGAACGAGAAGCCGTCCCGGATCCCGAGCGCGTTGACCAGCGCCAGCGAGGTCCCGGTGAGGACCGCGTGGATGACGTAGAGCGGGAACGCCACGAACATGAACGAGTACTCGAGCGGCTCGGTGATGCCCGTCACGAACGACGTGAGCGCGGCCGAGATCATGATGCCGCCGACGACCTTGCGGTTCTGCGGCTTGGCGTTCCGCCAGATCGCGAGCGCACCGGCGGGCAGCGCGAACATCATGATCGGGAAGAAGCCGGTCTGGAAGATGCCGGCGGTCGGGTCGCCGTGCAGGAAGCGCGCGATGTCGCCGTGCCAGATCGTGGTGCCGTCGTTGAAGCTGCCGAGCTGGAACCACGGGAAGAAGTTGAGCAGCTGGTGCAGGCCGATCGGGATGAGCATGCGGTTGACGAACCCGAAGACGCCACCACCGATGACCGCGTTGTCCGCGACGGCCTGGCCCGCTGCGGTCAGCGCGATGTCGAAGTAGCGGAAGACGAACGACATGAGCACCGCGATGACGAGGCCGGCGGCGGCGGTGATGATCGGCACGAGCCGTCGACCCGAGAAGAAGCCGAGGAAGTCCGGCATCTTCGTGCGGTGGAACTTCTGCCACAGCACGGCGGCGACCAGACCCATCACGATGCCGCCGAGGACGCCGTAGTCGATCATCTTCTGTCCGCCGTTGGCGTCCTTCACCCCGGCGAGGACGATCGGCGACATGACCTTCCAGACCTCGTACACGACCATGTAGCCGACGACCGCGGCGAGCGCCGTCGTCCCGTCGGACTTCTTCGCCCAGCCGATCGCGATGCCCACCGCGAAGAGCAGGGGCAGCCACGTGAAGATCGCACTGCCGGCCGCGCCGATGACCGACGCACCCTGCTCGAAGCCGGGGATCGCGCCGAGCATGTCGCTCTGGCCGAGGCGGTTGAGGATGCCCGCGGCCGGCATGACCGCGATCGGCAGGAGCAGGCTCCGACCGAGGCGCTGGGCGTTCGCGAACAGCCTGGACTGCTTCTTCGGGGTCTTCTTGTCCGGCACGTCCGTTGCAGCAGCGGTGCTCATCGGCGTTCCTCTCGTCATCGGGTGGAGCTGGGCGCAGGGGTGAGTTGAGTCATGCGAGGACCCCGGGTAGCCTCGGCGGTACCGCCGGGCCCGGTCCTGTCCGGTCATGACCAGTTCCGTAGTCTGAACCGGTGACCAGATGCGTGTCAACCCGGCACGGAATCCGCAACGAGGAGGAAACGATGGCCGACATCAAGGCAGCCGACATCATCGCCGCACTGGGTGGCGCGGACAACATCGACGAGGTCGAGGGCTGCATCACGCGCCTCCGCGTCGAGGTCGAGGACGGCGACCTCGTGGACAAGGCCGCCCTGCAGGCAGCGGGCGCGCAGGCCGTCGTCGGCGGCGGCACCGGGTGGCAGGTCATCGTCGGTCCGATCGCGGACAACCTGGCGCAGGACATCCAGGACGAACTGTGACCGCGGTCCGGACCCCGTTCGCGGGCCCGGTCGTCGCACTCGCCGACGTGCCCGACCCGGTGTTCGCCGGGCAGCTGGTCGGCGCGGGGGTCGCCGTCGACCCGACGGGTGTCGCGGGTCCGGTGACCGCGGTCGCCCCGGTGGACGGCACGATCGTCAAGCTCCACCCGCACGCCTTCGCCCTGCAGGGCTCCGCCGGGACGGACGTCCTGGTGCACGTCGGCATCGACACCGTGCAGCTGCGGGGCGAGGGCTTCGAACTGCTCGCGGCCGAGGGTGACACCGTGCACGCCGGGGACCCGGTCGTGCGGTTCACCCCGAGCGTGATCGAGGCCGCCGGCTACTCCCCGGTCTGCCCGGTCGTGGTGCTCGGCAGTGCGCCGGACTCGGTCGAGCAGCGCTCGGTCGGCACCACGGTGCCCGAGGGTGCCACGCTCTACACGGTCTGACCGCGGGGGAACCCCGCCGAGTCTCGGCCCCGCGGACGTCTTCGCAGGAGCACGACCGCGAACCTGTCCGCGGAGCCGAGACTCGGCTCCGGCCGCGGGGGCGGGGGCGTGGCAGCGCGCGCTACGCCCCCGGCCGTCGGGCGGTGACCTCCATCTGCACCCGGTAGCGGTCGGACCGGTACCAGGACCGGGCGTGCTCGACGGGTCGGTCCCCCGAGTACGACACCCGGTCGAACTCGAGCAGGGGTGCCCCGGTCCTGGTCCCGAGCAGCGTCGCGACGTCGTCGGCCGCGGGCTTCGCCGCCACCGTCTGCTGCGCCCGGTCGATCGGCACGCCGTACGTGTCCGCCGCGAGTGAGTACACCGACCCGGACAGGTCCTGGTCGAGCAGGCCCGGGTACGCCGTCGCCGAGAGCCAGGCGTCGTCGACGGACACCGGTGCGCCGTCCGCCATCCGCAGGCGCTTCAGGTGGTGGGCCGTGTCGCCCTCGTCGAGGCGCAGCGCGGCCGCGGTGTCGGCCGGCGGGACCCGCTCCTCGCGCACCAGCACGACGGTCGTCGGGACGTGGCCGAGCGCGCGCATCTCCTCGGTGAAGGACGCCAGGTGCAGTGTCGACTGCACGGGACGGTGCGCCACGAAGGTGCCCTTGCCGCGCACGCGCTCCAGGTAGCCCTCGTTGACGAGCTGTCCGAGGGCCTCGCGCACCGTGATCCGGGACACCCCGTACTCCGCGATGAGCTGCCGCTCCGAGGGGATCGCCGCGCCGGGCGCGAGTCGGGCGGTCGCGAGGTCGAGCAGGATCCGCCGCAGCTGCTGGTGCTTCGGCTCGGCCCCCTCGGTGATGCGGCTCGTCATGCGGTCCTCGTGCTCCGGTGCTCGTCGACTCCGGGCGGTCCTCGCCCAGCTGGTCCTGTGCGGACATGACCAGTTGTCCTCACAGTAGCGATCAGGATGCGAGAAGCCAACGCCGTGACAAGATGACGCCCGTGACCTCGGTGGTGATCGTGGACGACGAGACGCTCGTCCGGTACGGCTTCGAACTCATCCTCGGCGCAGCGGCGGACATCGACGTCGTCGCCACGAGCGGTGACGTCGACGCGGTCGAGACCGTGCGCCGGCACGCCCCCGACGTGGTCCTGCTCGACGTGCGCATGCCCCGGGTGAACGGGCTCGAGGTGCTCGCTGCACTCCGGCAGCTGCCCGAGCCGCCCGCCGTGGCGATGCTCACCACGTTCGACACCGACACGCAGGTGGTCACCCGGGCGATGGAGTCCGGCGCCGCCGGGTTCCTGCTCAAGGACACCGACCCGGAGTCGCTCGCCGAGTACGTCCGGGCGCTCGCCCGCGGCGGCATCGTCCTGGCACCGGGCGTGGACCGCACCCGCCTGTTCGCGCACCGGCCGTCGACGCCGGCGCCGGAGCTCTCCGACCGCGAGCACGCCGTGGTGCGGCTCGTCGCCGAGGGTGCCAGCAACCCCGAGATCGGTCAGCGCATCGGCGTCAGCACGGGCACCGTGAAGGAGGACGTCCGCGCCCTCCTCGCCGCGTTCGGCGTCACCACGCGCGTCCAGCTCGCGCTGCGCGCGGCTGAGGCCGGGCTGCTCGATGGCTGAGCCCGCTCCGTCCGGTCGCGTCCGACGACTGCTGGCGCGGACGGACGGGAGGCTCGACGCACTCGTCGACGTCGGCCTCCGTCGTGCGCGTGCCCACCCGGCCCCGTGGTGGCTGGTCGACGCGCTCTTCCTCGCGGCCGCCGTCGTCGACGCCGTGCTCGACATCGCGGGCGCCACGACGACCGAGATCACCCTGTCGCTCGTCGCGGCGGGTGCACTCGTCCTCCGTCGGCGGCTCCCCGTCCTGGCCTTCGCGCTCACGATGCCCGGGCTCTTCATCGGCTCCGGTGTCGTCGCGGCGAGCATCGCCCTCTTCACGCTCGGTGAGCGGACGGACCGCCGGTGGCTCATGCTGCTCGCCGCCGTCGTGCAGTTCGTCGGGTTCAGCGGCTTCGTCGTCGGCCCGCCGCAGCAGCTCGACGAGATCGTGGTGTCGATCGTGTACGCGCTCATCTTCGCGCTCGGCCCGCTCTCGATCGGCCTGCTCGTGCGGACCCGCGCGGACCTGGTCGACCGCATCGCCGAGCTCGGGGCCTCCCGTGCCGAGGAACGGCGTCGCGCCGCCGAGGTCGCCCTCTCCCGCGAACGCGCCCTGCTCGCGCGCGAGATGCACGACGTCGTCTCGCACCAGGTGACCCTCATCGCGGTGCAGGCCGGCGGCGTGCAGATGGCCGGGCGCGACGAGCAGGAGCGGGCGTTCGCGCGGACGATCCGGCAGCTGTGCGTCGTGACCCTGCAGGAGCTGCGCGAGATGGTCCAGGTGCTCCGGGCGTCCGGCGGCACCGACCGGGAGATCGCCCCGCAGCCCGTGCTCGCCGACCTGCCCCGGCTCGTCGCCGCGAGCGGGCTCGAGACCGACGCGGCCGTCGACCTGCCCGAGACCCTGCCCCTGCCCGTGCAGCGCGCGGTCTACCGCTTCGTGCAGGAGGGCCTGACGAACGTCCGGAAGCACGCCCCCGGCGCCGTGGTCCGGATCAGCGGTCGGCTGCACGGCGACCAGGTGCTCGTCGACCTCGTGAACGGGCCCGCACGTGCCGACCGGCTCGAACTGCCCGGGTCCGGCCTGGGGCTCATCGGGCTCGGCGAACGCGCGTCGCTCCTCGGCGGCCGCCTCGACTCGGGACCGCAGCCCGGCGACGGGTTCGCGCTGCACCTGCGCCTGCCCGTCGAGCACCGACCGAGCGTCCCCACCCCCTGACGGCCGGGCGAGCGAGCGGCGGACGACGGGTGACCAGCCCTCCGAGGGACGGTCGGTGGCCGATCGGCCACCCGTGTTCACGCCACCGCCCGATGCACCGACCCGGCAGGGTCGGCTGTGATGGCAGCGTGGTCCAGTCAGCGCTCGTCGTCAGCATCCGTCGACACCCCGTCTCCGTGGGCGTCGGCGTCGCCTCCGTCCTGCTCGCCGTCACGGCACGCGTCGCGCACGCCGAGCCGGACTTCCCGCACCACCCGCCGGTCGCCTGGGCAGCCCTCGCGGTCGTCGTGGCCGTCACGGTGCTCGCGGAACGCACGCTCGGGTCGCTGCGCACCGTCCTCGTCGGCGTGGGCGCCCCGCTCGCGGCCGTCGGCGTCACCTTCCTGGCGGTGACGGTCGGGTCGGCGATGGGCGAGGCCCACGCGGAGGCCGCCGCGGGTGAGCCGCTGTTCGCCCCGTCCGCCGTCGCGACCGCCCTGCTCGCCGCGGCCTCCGCCACGATGCCGCCGGCCCGCCGACGTCGTGTCCGGGCCGTCCTGTGGACGGTCGTGCTCACCCTGGTGCTGTTCGCCGGCCACGGCTCCGACACCGCGCGTGCCCTGGCGACCCTGTTCGGGACCGCCGCCGGAGCGCTCGTGGTGCGCCGCGCCTCCCGGCCGGCACCGACCGCGCCGCGCACCGACCGGACCGTCGTCACCCACCCGCGCTCGGTCGTCGTCGCGACGCTCGTCGCCCTCGGCGCGGGCACCCTGGTGACGCTCGTCGTGCCGGAGCCGGACGGCGTCCTGTCGCCGTTCGCCGATGCCATGAGCGACCGGGCGACCGTGCTCGTCGGGGTGCTCCTGGTCGGGGCCGCCTGGCTCGTCCAGCGCGGCCGTCGCACCGGGCTCGTCCTGGCGGCGGGCCTGCTGGTGACGCTGTCCGCCGTGCTCGCCGACGTGTTCCTCATCGAACCACTGCAGGACGGCTTCGTGCAGTGGCAGGGTCTGACGACCGACGAGGTCGAGTGGCAGGTCACGCTGCTCGGGGCCTGGGCCGTCCCCGCCGCCGTGCTCCTGGCGATCGTGGTGCTCCGCGGCCAGCTGGTGCGCGCTCGCTTCCGTGCGACGCCGACCTGCGGCGAGGACTACCTCGGCATGCTCCGCGAGGGGGACGCGGGCACGCTCGGGCACATGGGCACCTGGCGGGGCAACGCGACCTGGACGCACCCGGACGGACTCGGTGCCGTCGCCTACCGCGTGCACGGCGACGTCGCCCTGACCGTGTCGGACCCGGCGTGCGCCGCTGCGGACCGGGCCGAGGTGGTCGCCGCGTTCGCCCGCGCCTGCGAGCGGAACGGCTGGACCCCCGCGTTCACGAGCGTGCACGAGCCGGTGCGGGCGATCCTCGCGGCCGAGGGGTGGGCGTCCTTCCCCGTGGGCGTGGAGTCCGTGCTCGACGTGACGACGTTCGACCTGCGCGGCAAGAAGCGCCAGGACCTGCGCACCGCGTCCAACCGTGCCGACCGCGAAGGGCTCCGCGACGAGTGGACCACGCTCGCCGCCCTCGACGCCGACCAGCGCGCGCAGGTCGAGACGATCTGCACCCGCTGGGCAGCCGACCGTCGGCTGCCGGAGATGGGCTTCACGCTCGGTGGGTTCCGCGAGCTCGAGGACCCGGACGTCCGACTGCTGCTCGCCGTGACCGCCGAGGGTCGGGTGACCGCGGTGACGAGCTGGCTGCCCGTGTACGAGCACGGTGCCCTGACCGGGTACACGCTCGACGTCATGCGACGCGGCGAGGACGGGATGCCCGGGGTGATGGAGTTCCTGATCGCCCGGACCGCCCTGCGCGCCCGCGAGGCCGGCCTCACCACGATCAGCCTCTCCGGCACGCCGCTCGCACCGCACACCGACGCCGGGTCCTGGGTGGCCCGCGGGTCGGCGCTCCTCGCCCGGGCGCTCGAGCCCGTCTACGGCTTCCGGTCGCTGCAGCGCTTCAAGGAGAAGTTCGGCGCGCGCCACGAGCCGCTCTGGCTCGTCGTCCCGAGCGCGCTGCAGGCGCCCCGGGTGGCGCGAGCGCTCACCAGCGCGTACGTGCCCGGGCTCCGTCCCAAGCACCTGTGGGCGCTCCGCCAGGCGCACGTCGCCCCGGCGGCTGAGCAGCCGGCCGCCCGCTCGTGAGCCCCGTCGAGTGGCTGCTCGCGACGCAGCTGCAGGCACCGAACAAGCTCGTGCCGGCCGACCTGGCGTTCGCCGTGCTCGCGACCGCCGTCCTGCTGCCCGCCGTGCGGCAGTGGCGGTCGCGGCAGGCCTGGCGCCGAGCGGCCCTCCGCGCCGGCATCGCTGCCGCTGCCGCGCTCGTCGTGCTCGCCGCCTGCTGGTTCACCACGCAGGTCGTCGACCTGTTCGGCGTCGCGCTGAGCCCGATCACGCAGATGTGGAGCGCCTTCGCCGGCGCGGCACTCGCCCTCGCGGTCACCGGTCTGGTGCAGGGCGGCGGATGGCGTCGCGCGCTCGCGATCGTCCTGGTGCCGGCGGCGCTCGTCGTGCCCGCGCTCGGCATCAACGTCGAGTTCGCCAAGTACCCGACGCTCGGCACCGTCGTGCAGAGCGACCCGTGGCCCGCCTACGACCGTGACGCCGCTCCCCTCGACACGATGCCCACCGCCGGGATCGTCCGGACCGCGACCATCCCCGGCACGCGCTCGCACTTCGACGCGCGGCCGGCCGTCGTCTGGCTGCCGCCGGCGGCCCTGGTGCGGGACCCGCGACCACTGCCCGTCGTCATCGCCTTCTCGGGGCAGCCGGGTGCGCCCGGGGACCTGTTCACCGCCGGTCGTCTGGCGGAGTCCCTGGACGCCTACGCCCGCGCGCACGACGGTCGGGCGCCCATCGTCGTGAGCGTCGACCAGCTCTCCGCGCCGGGGAGGAACACGATGTGCGTCGACTCCCGGCTCGGGAACGTCGCGACCTACGTGACGCAGGACGTGCCGACCTGGATCCACGCGAACCTGCCCGCGACGACCGACCGGAAGGCCTGGGGGCTGACCGGGTTCTCGCAGGGCGGCACGTGCACGATGCAGTTCCTCACCGGGCACCCGTCCGCCTTCGGTGCGGCGCTGGCGGTGTCGAGCGAGCTCCAGCCGATCGACCAGGGCCCGCAGCACAGCGCCGACCAGGCGTTCGGCGGATCCGTGGCGGCCTGGCAGGCGGCGGCACCGATCGCACAGATGCGGGAGCACGGGCTGGACGGCCACGCCCTCTGGCTGACCGCCGGGTCGTCCGACCGGAAGTTCAGCGAGAACGCACGGGAGCTCGGTGCGGCCGCGCGGGAGGCAGGGGCCCGGGTCGAGGTCGGATCAGCGCCGGGCAGCGGTCACGACTGGAACACCGTGCAGTGGTCGTTCCGGACGTACGTCGGGCCGTTCGCGGATGCGTTGTCCGTGGCGGAACTTCGATCACAAAACTGAATATCGTACATCCGATGTTTGACGTCAGTACCGCCCCCGCGCAACGCTGTGGGGACACGTCAGACGAACGGAAGGACGACGAGATGGACCACAGGGCGACACAGAACACGGGGAAGCAGGTCCTGCTCGGGCTCGCCGTGACAATCGGTCTGGTCCTCGGCGGGACGGCGACAGCGGCGGTCGCCAGCCCGACCGAGGTCCTGGGGCACGGTCCCGAGGCGGGTGGGGTCGTCCTCCCGGACTCCGGCATCGGGACGACGGGCGAGCACCGGACCTCGGGCCAGCAGCGGAGTGACGGCGGGGGCGGGAGCTTCTGGCAGTGGGGCGTCAGCGGCGGGGACGTGTGGTCGAACTACTTCCGTGAGAAGCGGTGCCACGGCGCCACGGCGGTCGGCAAGAAGACGAAGCGCGTCACCGGTGTCGCAGGTGGTCGGTACGCCTACGCGGCGACGCCGAAGAAGCCCAGCGGGAACCAGGCGTACTACCACAACTGCTGATCCGGTCAGGCTCGAGAGGACGGCATGCGATCCCGCGTGCTGCGGCTCGCCTACGCGATCCCGCCGGTGCTCGCCTTCGTGCTCGCCTTCGTCGGACTGGCCGTGACGGACGAGTCCGGCGTGGTCGGCTCGACGTCGTCGGTCACCGTCTCCCTGGACGGCGCGGCGCAGTCGAACCGGGTCATCGCCGGAGCGATCGCCCGCGTCGCCCGAGAACACCACGCGACCGTCGTCCGGATGGTCGCCGACCGCGCTGACCCGATCGGACGCAGGACAGCACTCGTGACCGATGCTCCGGGGACGATCGGCGAGCAGTGGCTCCGTGACGGCTACCCGGACTTCTCCCGCACGATGTCGTCCCGGGTCCGGCCGATGTCCGACCTCGATCGCGTGGACCCGGCAGGGACGTACGAACTGTTCGGGGACGAGGCCGCCCGGCGCGACCTGGTCCGCGCCTTCGCCTCGGCCGGGTACGGAGCCCGGACCGAGTCGACCCCGCTCCTGGGCCGGCTCGGGATCGGCGCGACGGTCGACGGCGTCCCGGGCCTGGTCGGCGTCCTGGTGCTCGGAGCGACGACCGCGTGCCTGGTCGCGACGGTCGGCTCCCCACGGCGCTGCGCGGTCCGGCGACTGCACGGACACAGCACGGCGCGGATCCTGCGGCAGGAGCTCGGTGCACTGCGGACGAGCGCGACGGTCGCGCTCGTCGGCGCGCCACTCGCCGGCGTCGGCATCTGGATCATGAACGGCGCAGCGCAGTGGCCGGCACTCGTCGCTGCGACCGCGGTGCTCGGCGCCGCGCTGCTCACGCCGGTGGTGCTCGCGCACGCGACGGGCGTCCTCCTCGCCTGCCGACGGCCCCTGGTCGACGCGCTGCGTGGGGCACGGCCGCCGGGCGGTGTCGTCGGCCTCGCCCACGCCGCCCGTCTCGTGGCGACCCTGCTGCTCGTCTCCGCAGTGAGCGGTCTCGTCGGCGCCGAGATCGTGGCGAGGACGTCCGGCACCGAACGGGACCTCCGAGCGGCGGGGACGGCCGTGCAGCTGTGGATCACGCCGGACCCCCGACCGATCGAGTCGCAGGCGTACTGGGACCGGCTCGGCCGGTTCGCCGGTGGGGCGCTGCAGGACCACGACGCTCTGCTCAGCGCGGTCAAGGAGGTCTCGACCGGTTTGGGCAACGCCGGGGTGCCCGCGCTCTTCGTCGACGCCGAGTACCTCCGGCTCCAGGACGTCCGCGCGGCAGACGGCACCCGCATCCGCGCCGGGTCGAGACCGACCGTCTGGATCCCCGAGCACAGCTGGCTCGATCCGGACGCACTGGTCCGGTCGCTCACCGACTGGGACCTCCGCGATGCGCCCGATGCGGCCCGCAGGGACATCACCGTCGGGCGCCTCGGTACGCCGGAGCTCTGGACCTACCCGGACGGCGGCTCGGTGCGGGGCTGGCTCGACGACGCCGTCCTGGTGGTCGTCCCGACGCCGGCCACGATGTTCTCGGCGGACCAGCTCGGCTCGTGGCTGTCGACCGGCGACGTCGCGTTCCGCGACCGTGCGCGCGCGGAGCGGGCGATCCACGCTGCCGGGGTCGGCTCGGAGATCAGTGCCGTGGTGGACGTCGGACAGGCGGCAGCGGAGACCGCACGCGGTGCCCGACGGACGGTCGTCGCCCAGGCTGCTGCGGTCGTCAGCGCTGCCGTCGTGGCGGTCGTACTCGCCGCGCTCGCCACGTCGGCCCATCGTCGACGGCACGGCCGTGCCCGGTTCGCCAAGACCGTCGCGGGCGTCCACCCCGTCCGTGCCGACGGCGACCTGCTGACCGTCGAGGTCGTGTCGGTCGTCCTCGCAGCACTGGCAGCCGGAGTGGCGTGGTCCCGGCTCCGGCTGGGCGATGCGGGGCAGATCTCGGTGCTGGACCCACTGACGCAGGCCGCGAGCCCGTCGGCCCTGCTCGCGGTCACGGCCGCGGTGGTCGTGTCGATCCTGAGCACCTCCATCGTCCTCGGCACGGCGCGCGAGACCGACCGATCACGAGGAGACGAGGCGCGATGATCGAGGCACGAGGGGTCAGCAAGCAGCGGGGCGGTCACACGCTCTGGGAGGACCTCACCTTCTCGGTCGCCGCCGGCGAGGTCGTGGCGCTCACGGGCCCCAGCGGCTGCGGCAAGTCGACGCTGCTCGACTGCGTCGGCCACATCGACCGGGTCGACTCCGGGACGATCAGCATCGGCGGTGTGGACGCGGGACGGAGTGCACGCCGCGCGCGCCTGCTCCGACGGGACCACATCGGCTACCTGTTCCAGGACTTCGGGCTGGTCCACGATGCAACCGTGGGGGCGAACGTCGACCTCGCCCGACCGACCGGACGCGGCCGTCGTCGGGGCCTCTCGACCGCCGCGGCGCTCGAACAGGTCGGACTCGGCGGCCGCTCGACGGCGCGCGCCCATGAGTTGAGCGGCGGCGAGCAACAGCGCGTCGCGCTCGCGAGGCTCCTCGTCAAGCAGCCGTCCGTCATCCTCGCCGACGAGCCGACCAGCGCGCTGGATGCCGACAACGCTGCGCTGGTGCTCGACCGGCTCGAGTCGTTCGCGGCCGCAGGCGCCGCGGTCCTCATCGCGACGCACGCTCCGTCGGTCACACGGCGCGCGGCACGCGTGATCGCCCTCCGGGATGCACGGGACCATCGAGGCGGCCCCTGAGCAGGCCCGCTCCTCGGCGTCGTCCGCCCCTCAGGCGTTGCGGACGAGCCAGGCGAACTGGTCGTCGGTGAGTTCGCGGTCGGTCCACACCTGACCGAGCACGCCGTCCGGAGCAGCGACCGACGCCGGCCCCTGCCAGACGAGCGACAGCCCCACCTTCCGCAGCACAGCGGCCGACGCCGGGTTGTTGGTCAGCACCCGGCCCGTCACCGGCGCGCAGGGAGCTGCGCGGTGCGCTTCGGCCACGGCTGCGCGCGCGAGCTCGCCGGCGTACCCGTTCCCCCAGGCTGCGGGAGCCAACCGGTAGCCGAGGTTCCAGACCCCCGCCGTCGTCATGTCGACGCCGCCGACCCCGACGAACGCTCCGTCCGTCGTGCGGACCGTCCACGAGCCGAGGCCGTACCGGGCCCGACCGCCGATCTTGCGCTGCACCATGTCGATCGTCGTCGCACGGTCGGCGTGCCGCCCGGAGGGCAGGTGCTCCCAGGTCCGCGCGTCGGAGAACACCGTGTGCACGTCGTCGATGTCGGCGGGCGTGAGCGGTGTCAGCACCAGGCGATCCGTCCGGATCTCCTGCTGTGGGGTCAGGAGCTGGTGGGCCATGGTCCGATCATCACCCCGACCCCCGACAACTGGGTGGACACCACGCGACGTCCGCGCGATCCGGCCCCGGACTGCGGCTTCGCGCAGCCCGGGGCCGCCCAACGAGTACACAATCACCGATTTTTCAGCATGAAGGACGTTTTCACTGTACAGTGAAAACGTGCCGAACACTGAAGAGTTCGCGATCACCGCACTGGCGGAAGCGCTCCCGAACGGCTCGGTCGTCCTCTCACCGAGACGCGACGGGAGCTGGACGGCAACACTGCCCGACGGATCCCGTCGCCGCCTCGTCGTCTCCTGGGCCGGCTACGGCTACCCGAGGGACGTGCAACGAGCACTGATCGACCCGGAAGTGCGCGCAGCACGAGAGCACGGCGACCTCATCGTGATCGCTGCCCACACCGTGTCACCAGGAGCACGACAGCTGCTCCGCTCCGAGGGCGCGTCGTGGGTCGGGCGCGACGGATCCGCGGAGCTCCGTCTCGGTACCGTGTGGATCGACCGAGACCGCGCTTCGCCGTCCCGCCCTGCTGATCGTCCGCTGACATGGAGCCCTGCCCGGGCTGACGTCACGGAAGCACTGCTCGCCGTCCTGACGGAGCGGGACCCCGCAACGGCGGGAGCGAGCGACGTACCGGACGTCGAGATGGTTGCCCGTCTGAGCGGTCGATCCCTCGGGACCGTCGCCGGCACCTACGCGCTCCTCGACGCGCAGCAGTGGACGGCTCCGGGCTTCCGACCCCGGAGCCGAGTCGTCGCGAACGGGCCGGCGATGTTCGACTCGTGGTCACGGTGGGCGGGCGAGCAACGCCGACGCTTCGACGGCTTCCACTCGGTCCACCGGGACCCCGCTCGCATCGTGGAGCAGCTCGGCGAGGCGTTCGGCGACGAGCTCGTCCTGACCGGAGCCGCAGCGAGCGAGCTGTCCCGCCCCACGCTGACGGGCGGATGGGTCGTGACCGCCTACGTCGCGAGTCCGGACGCCTGGCGCGGGATCGACGAAGCGACCCGACGCGCCCGACTGATTCCCGCTTCCGTGCCGCGGATCAGACTCGCACCGACCACGCCCGTCATCGAGAGGACCGCCAGCATCGTCGATGGTCGCCGAGTCGCCGCGCCCGCTCGTGTCTACGCTGACCTCGCCGCGGGCACGGACCGCGAGCGTGAGGCAGCAGAGTCCTTCCGCGCCACGATGCTCCAGGTGCTCTCGTGAGCTCGGACCCATCGACGCGGAGCCGGGGCGCCCGAGCGCTCGCCGAGACGGCGTACGCGTCGTTGCTGCGCGCGGTGGGCGACCGCCGACGCGATCTGCTGCTCATCGGGGGCCTCGTGCCGGAGCACCTCGTGGAGTCGGACGAGCCCCACCAAGGCACGAACGACGTCGACGTCCTGATCGACATCGGCCTCGTGTACGACCGGGACGACCTCGACTTCGCGTGGCTGGAGCACGCACTCCTGGCCGCCGGGTTCGTCACGGCCACCCCGAACACCGGTTGGCGGTGGCTGCTCGACGTCGGGGGCTTCCCCGTCCTGGTCGAGTTCCTGGTGGACGTCCCGGACAACATCGACCAGGAGGTCGCGCTGCCGGGCTGCTCGGTGCTCGGCGCCAAGAACCTCCGGGGACCGGGGCCGGCGCTCCGCGACGTCCACGCGACGCAGATCGACGGGGAACAGGCGCCCATCACCGGACTCGGCGGGTACGTCGCCGCGAAGGGCGCGAGCGCCTACTGGCGTCGCGCGGACAAGGATCTCTACGACTTCGCCTGGGTCCTCGTGGCCGATCTCCGCTCCGGGAGCCCCCGTGCCGCCGACGCCGTGCTCACCGTCCTCGAGCCGGTCTCCGAGCGCGACCGGGCTGACGCGGTCGTCGCCGTCTGTGACCTCTTCACGAGCGCGGATGCGACCGGCGCGCGTGCGTACTCGGAACTCTCCACGGCCGCGGGCAGCGCGGAGCCTCCGGAGAGCCACGCACTCGACGCCGTCGTCGCAGTCTCCGCCTTCCGCGCTGCGGTCGCAGGGCACATCGACGAGCTGCGCTCGCGCGCCTGAGCGGCGCCGGCCCGGCGCTGCGGAACCCCACAGCACCGCCGGGACCCAGGCGTCAGTCGAGCAGCAGCGCCGGCTCCTCGAGCACCGAAGCGATGTCGTGCACGAAGCGCGAGGCCACGTCGCCGTCGACGACCCGGTGGTCGAACGAGGCACCGATCGTGGTCACCATGCGCGAGCGGACCTCGCCGTCGACGACCCACGGCTTCGGCTTGATCGTGCCCATCGCGACGATGGCGACCTCGCCCGGGTTGAGGATCGGGGTCCCGGTGTCCATGCCGAAGACACCGATGTTCGTGATCGTCACGGTGCCGTCCGCCATCTGCTGCGGCGTGGTCTTGCCGTCGCGGGCGGTGAGCGTCAGGTCCTCGAGCGCCTTCGCGAGCTCGAACAGGGACATGTCCTGCGCGTCCTTGATGTTCGGCACGATGAGCCCACGCGGGGTCGCCGCGGCGATGCCGAGGTTCACGAAGTGGTGGACGATGATCTCCTGGTCGGCCCAGGTCGAGTTCACCGACCGGTTCCGACGGACGGCCCAGATGACCGCCTTGGCGAAGACGAGCAGCGGCGAGACCTTGACACCGGCGAACGTCGGCGAGGACTTCAGGCGCTTGACGAACTCCATGGTGCGGGTCGCGTCGACGTCGACGAACAGGGACACGTGCGGCGCCGTGAACTTCGACGTGGTCATCGCCTTCGCGATGGCCTTCCGCACGCCCTTGACCGGGATGGTCTCGCGGCGGACGTCGCCCCACTCGGGCGTCTCGATGTTGCGGAAGACGCCGGCCTGCTTCGCGTGCCGGATGACGTCGTCGCGCGTGACCTCGCCGGCGAGACCCGTCGGCACGACCTCGGTCAGGTCGACGTCCAGGTCCTTCGCGAGCTTCCGGATCGGCGGCTTCGCCAGGACGATGCCCGACACGACGGCCTTGCGCGGTCGGGAGCCCTGCTCGCCGACGGCCTGCGAGATGCTGTCCTCGCCCGGGTCCGAGGCGGCCTCGGCCGCGGCGACGGCGTCCGCACTGGAGGCACGGCTCGCCTCGGCGGCGAGCGCTGCGGCCCGGCGGGCGCCCGGCTTCCGGCGGGACGGGGACGTGGTCGCGGAGCCGTACCCGACCAGGACGGCGCCGGACGACTCGTCGGAGCCGACGACGGTCGCGTGGTCAGCGACCGGCTGCGACGGAGCCGCGTGCCGCGGTTGCTGCGGAGCAGCAGCTGCCGGTGCGGCCGCTGCGGGTGCGGCCGGGGCGGCGGCCGGTGCCGGCGGGGTCTGCTGCGCGGAGGTCTGCTGCACGGGCGCCGGCGGCGTCGGCGCGACGGGAGCCGGAGCGGCCGCTGCGGCAGGCGGGGTGACGGCGACGTCCGGCGAGGCCGGGGCGCTGTCGGCGACGATGGACGGGCCTCCCGGCTGGGCGGACGTCGACGCGACCTGCACGTCCGAGTCGACCCGGATGATCGGCTTGCCGACCTCGACGGTGTCACCCTCGGAGACGAGCAGCCCGGTGACGGTCCCGGCGAACGGCGACGGCAGCTCGACGAGCGACTTCGCGGTCTCGATCTCGACCAGGACCTGGTCGACGGCGACCTCGTCCCCGATCGCGACGCGCCACTGCACGATCTCGGCCTCGGTCAGGCCTTCGCCCACGTCGGGCAGGGGGAATTCGGCGGCGGGCACTGCGGCTCCTTCGAACGTTCTGGTCGGCTCGGTCAGTATGCGAGGGCGCGGTCGACGGCCTCGAGGACACGGTCCGCGTCCGGCAGGTGGAGGTGTTCGAGCTTCGACACCGGGAAGGGGACGTCGAACCCGGAGACCCGGATCGGCGGCGCCTGCATCGTGTAGAAGCACTGCTCCGCGACGGTCGCGGCGATCTCGCTGCCGACGCTGACGAAGCCGGACGCCTCCTGCGCGATGACCACCCGGCCGGTCTTGCGGACCGAGGTCAGCAGCGGCTCCCAGTCGATCGGCGAGATGGAGCGGAGGTCGATGACCTCGCAGCTGGTGCCCTCGGCCTCGGCGATGTCCGCAGCCTGCATGAGGGTCGCCACCATCGCGCCGTGGCCGACGAGGGTGACCTCGGTGCCGGTCCGGGCGACGCGCGTGGTGTGCATCGGGACGTGGCCGTCGACGAGGTCGACCTCGCCCTTCGGCCAGTAGCGGGACTTCGGCTCGAGGAACACGACCGGGTCCTTGGAGGCGATCGCCTCCTGGATCATCCAGTACGCGTCGTTCGGCGTGCTCGGGCTGACCACGCGCAGGCCCGGGGTGTGCGCGAAGTACGCCTCGGGGGACTCCTGGTGGTGCTCCACGGCGCCGATGTGCCCGCCGTAGGGGATGCGGATGACGACCGGCAGCGACATGTGCTGCGGCAGGCGGTTCTGCATCTTGGCGAGCTGCGAGGTGATCTGGTCGAAGCCCGGCCAGACGAAGCCGTCGAACTGGATCTCGACCACCGGACGGTAGCCGCGCAGGGCCAGGCCGATCGCGGTGCCGATGATGCCGGCCTCGGCGAGCGGGGTGTCACGGACGCGCTCGGCGCCGAACCGCTCCTGCAGGCCCTCGGTGATGCGGAAGACGCCGCCCAGCTGGCCGATGTCCTCGCCCATGAGCAGGACCTTGTCGTCCGCGGCCATCGCGGCGGCGAGGCCGGCGTTGAGCGCCTTGGCCATCGGCAGGGTCTGCACGGGCTCGCTGGGGACCTCGCCCGCACCGGGGTGGGCGCGGAGCGTGTAGTCGAAGAGCTGCTCGGTCGTGCTCATCAGTGGGAGCCCCCTTCGTACCCGGCCTCGTACTGCTCGAGCCAGGCCTTCTGCGCGGTGGTGACCGGGTGCGGCTCGCGGTACACGTTGTCGAACATGACGTCCACCGACGGCGGGGTCAGGGCCACGGTCGCCCGTCGGACGTCGGCGGCGATGTCCTCGCCCTCCTCGTCGAAGCGCGCGAGCTGCTCGTCGGTGACCCCGCGGCTGCGCAGGTACGCGGCCGAACGGGCGATCGGGTCGCGCTCCACCCACGAGGTGAGCTCGTCGTCGAGGCGGTAGCGGGTCGGGTCGTCGGAGCTCGTGTGCGCACCGATGCGGTAGGTCTCGGCCTCGACGAACGCCGGCCCCTGCCCGGAGCGGGCGTGGTCGGTCGCGACGAGGGACGCCGTGTACGACGCCAGGACGTCGTTGCCGTCGACGCGGACGCTCGGGATCCCGAAGCCGCGCGGGCGGTCGACGAGCGGGGTCGGCGACTGCACCGACACCGGCACCGAGATCGCCCAGTGGTTGTTCTGCAGGAAGAAGACGACGGGGGCCTTCGTCGACGCGGCGAAGACGTACGCCTCGTTCACGTCGCCCTGGCTGGTCGCGCCGTCGCCGAAGTAGACGATGGTGCAGGCGTCGCGGTCGGGGTCACCGGTGCCCACGTCGCCGTCGAGCTGCTGACCGAGCGCGTAGCCCGTCGCGTGCAGCGTCTGCGACCCGATCACCAGCGTCGAGATGTGCGTGTTGCCGCGCTCGTCCGGGTCCCAGCCGCCGTGCGTCTGGCCGCGGTACATCGCGATGATCTCCATCGGCTCGACACCGCGGTGCATCGTGACGGCGTGCTCGCGGTACGACGGGAAGACGTGGTCCTGTGCGCGGAGGGCGAAGACGGAGCCGACCTGCGCGGCCTCCTGTCCGTGGCTCGGGACCCAGAGGCCGAGCTGACCGGTGCGCTGGAGGTTGTGGCCCGCGTGGTCGAACCGACGCGTGAGCACCATGCGGCGGTGCATCGCCAGCAGGGTCTCGTCCGGGATCGTCCGCGCGACGGCGGCGTACTCGGCGTTCTCGTCGGTCTCCACGAACCGGCCCTCGGGGTCGAGGATCCGGACGGTGGCCGTCGCGGGGGCCGCGGCGTGGAATGACATGTCGGTCAGCGTAACGCCAGGGCCTACCGGGCCGCCTGGAGGTCCCCCACAAGCGACCCCGCCGTTTCGAGGAGCGTTTCCACAGCCTCGTGCTCCCCGATCGACACCCGGATGCCCTCGTTCCCGAAGGCCCGCACGATGATGCCGGCGGCCTCGAAGCGCTCGGCCGCGTGGGCCGTCAGCTCCCCGGTCGGCAGCCACACGAAGTTGCCCTGGGCGTCCGGGACGTCCCAGCCCTGGCCGCGCAGCGCGGCGACGATGCGGTCACGGCTCGCCGCGAGCTCGGCGACGCGGTCGAGCAGCTCCGTCTCGCGCTCCAGGCTCGCGAGCGCCGCCGCCTGGCCCTGTGCCGTCACCGACAACGGGATCGCGCAGGCACGGACGGCGTCGAGCACGTACGCCGGACCGAACGCGTACCCGACGCGCAGGCCCGCGAGTCCGTACGCCTTGGAGAACGTGCGGAGGACGACGAGGTTCGGGTACCGCTCGAGCAGCGGCGTGCCACGGACCGCCGTGGGCTCGGTGACGAACTCGGCGTAGGCCTCGTCGAGCACGACGAGCACGGTCGACGGCACGCGCGCCATGAACGTCTCGAACTCAGCGCCCGTGACGACGGGACCGGTCGGGTTGTTGGGCGAGCAGACGATGACCATGCGGGTGCGGTCGGTCACGGCGTCGGCCATGGCGTCGAGGTCGTGGCCGCCGTCCGGGCGGTTCGGCACCTGCACGCTCGTGGCACCGGCGACCGTCACGACACCCGGGTAGGCCTCGAAGGAGCGCCACGCGTAGACGACCTCGTCGCCGGGGCCGCTCGTCGCCCGGGCCAGCTCGTGCAGGATCGCGACGCTGCCGGGCGCGACGTGGACCTCGTCGACGGTGAGTCCGGCGCGGTTCGCGAGCACGGCGCGGACGGCCAGGGCGGTGGCGTCCGGGTAGCGGTTGTAGGCCGTCTGCGCCTGCACGGCCTCGACGACGCCCGGCAGCGGCGGGAACGGGTTCTCGTTGCTCGACAGTTTGAAGGCGTCGGGCGCTGCCTGACGCCCCTGCTTGTACGCGGGGAGGACGGCCACCTCGGGCCGGATGTGCACGCGCTCGTCAGTCACGCGCTCAGGCTACCGGGGACCGTCCGGGGCGCGACGGGCATCATGAGGGCATGCGATTCCTCGTCCGCCTCGTCGTCAACGCCGTCGCGCTCTGGCTCACCACGCTCATCGTGAGCGGCGTCACCGTCACCCCGTTCGGCGACGGGGACACCACCGCCGTGGTGCTCACGTTCCTGCTCGTGGCGTTCGTGTTCGGGCTCGTGAACGCGGTCATCGGCACGATCATCCGGATCGTCGCGTTCCCGCTCTACGTCCTGACGCTCGGCCTGATCTCACTGATCGTGAACGCCGTGCTGCTGCTCATCGTCGCCGGGATCTCGGACGCGATCGGCTTCGGGCTCGAGGTCGAGTCCTTCGGCTGGGGCATCGTCGGTGCCTTCGTGCTCGCCGTGTTCTCGTGGCTGATCGGGCTGTTCGTGCGGCCGGTGCTGAACCGCCCGCGTCCGTGACCGCGGGCCGCACCGAGCCGGCCGCCCGCGCGACGCGTGCCGACGGCGAGGGCCGCGCCGTGCCTCCCGGTCGGACCGCCGTCGCGGACGTCACGTCCGTGCGCCATGATGTGCACATGAGCCCGGACGCCGACGCCCCGTTCCGCGTCTCGTTCGTCTGCAGCGGCAACATCTGCCGCTCCCCCATGGCCGGCATCGTCTTCGCACAGGTCGCCGCCGACGCCGGCATGGCCGACCGCTTCGTCGTCGAGTCGGCGGGCACCGGTGACTGGCACGTCGGCGAGCCCGCGGACGAGCGCACGATCGCGGCACTCGCAGCGCGCGGATACGATGGCAGCAGGCATCGCGCCCGCCAGTTCGACCCGGACCGGTTCCCGGACCTCGACCTGGTGGTCGCACTCGACCGCTCCCACGAACGCGTCCTGCGCTCGTGGGCACCGACCATGGACGACGCCGCCAAGGTGACGCTCCTGCTGCGGTACGACGACGCCTGGCCCCAGCAGGCCGACGTGCCGGACCCGTACTACGCGGACCGGCACGAGTTCGACCGAGTGCTCTCGACCGTCGAGCGTGCCTGCCGGGCGCTCTTCCGCCAACTCGAACCGGCAGTCCGTCAGGGAGCCCCATGACCCCCCTTCCCCCGCAGCCGATCAGCCCGCTCGACGGGCGGTACTACCCGGTCGTGCACACGGTGGGCGAGCACCTCTCCGAGGCCGGCCTCAACCGCGCACGCATCGTGGTCGAGGTCGAGTGGCTCATCTTCCTGACCGACCACGCGATGTTCACCACCTCGCCGCTGAGCATCGACGACAAGGCAGCGCTGCGCCGGGTCGTCGAGACCTTCGGCCACGACCAGATCGCGGAGCTCGCCGAGATCGAGGCCACGACGCGGCACGACGTCAAGGCCGTCGAGTACTTCGTCCGTCGCCGCCTGTCCGAGCTCGGGCTCGACGCCATCGCCGAGCTGACGCACTTCGCCTGCACCAGCGAGGACGTCAACAACCTGTCGTACGCACTGACGGTGCGGGACACCGTCGACCAGGTGTGGCTGCCCGCCTACCGCTCCGTCCTGGCGACGCTCCGCACGATGGCGGAGCAGCTCCGCGCCGTGCCGATGCTCTCGCACACGCACGGGCAGCCCGCGACGCCGACGACCCTCGGCAAGGAGCTCGCGGTGGTCGTCTACCGCCTCGAGCGCGTCCTGACGCAGATCGAGCACGGCGAGTACCTCGGCAAGTTCTCCGGCGCCACCGGGACCTTCTCGGCGCACCTCGCCGCCGACCCCGAGGCCGACTGGCCCGCGCTGTCGAAGGAGTTCGTCGAGGGCCTCGGCCTGACGTGGAACCCCCTGACGACGCAGATCGAGTCGCACGACTGGCAGGCCGAGCTGTACGACCGGGTGCGCCACGCGAACCGGATCCTGCACAATCTGGCGACCGATGTGTGGACCTACATCTCGATGGGCTACTTCACGCAGATCCCGGTGGCCGGTGCCACGGGGTCGTCGACGATGCCGCACAAGATCAACCCGATCCGGTTCGAGAACGCCGAGGCGAACCTCGAGATCTCGTCGGCGCTGTTCTCGACGCTGTCCGAGACCCTCGTGACGAGCCGCCTGCAGCGCGACCTGACCGACTCGACCACGCAGCGCAACATCGGCGTCGCGTTCGGGCACTCGCTGCTCGCGCTCGACAACCTGCGTCGCGGGCTCGGCGAGATCGCGGTGAACGAGACCCGGCTGGCCGAGGACCTCGACCACAACTGGGAGGTGCTCGGCGAGGCGATCCAGACGGTCATCCGCGCCGAGGTCACCGCCGGGCAGTCGAACATCGAGGACCCCTACGCGATGCTCAAGGAGCTCACGCGGGGCAAGCGCATCGGCCAGGACGAGCTCGTCGCGTTCGTGAACGGCCTCGACATCTCGTCGGGCGCCAAGGCACGACTGACGAACCTCACGCCCGGCACCTACACGGGCCTGGCCGACGAGCTCGTCGACCGCCTGGACGTCTAGTCCGACCCCTTCCGCAACACGCAACGACGGCGGTTCCTCGCAGCGGCACACCCCTGCGAGCAGCCGCCGTCGTTGCGTTCTGCGAGACCGCGAGCATGCGCACCGGACGGGAGGCGCGGGGCGGCCCCGCCGCGCACGTCACCACCTCAGGTGGTGACGGCCCGTGCCTCGGCGACCAACGCCTCCAGGACGGTGCGGACCGCGGGACGGACCGCGCGGTCCGGACGGGTGAGCGCCTCGATCCTCCGGCCCGCCCGCACGTCGGCGAGCGTCGCCAACCGGAACCGTCCCGCCGCACGCGTGCCCGACGTGTACCGGGGCACGAGCGCGATGCCGTGCCCGGCGGCCACCAGGTTCTCGATGACGGGCAGGTGGATCGTGCGGAACGCCACCGACGGCGGGGTGTCGGACGCCGCGGCCATCGCGATCAGCACGCGGTCGATCGGGTAGTCCTCGGGCACGCCGATCCAGGTCTCGTCGACGACGTCCTCGATGCCGACGCGCTCCCGGTCGGCGAGCGGGTGGTCGAGCGGCAGGGCGACGTCGAGCGGTTCCCGGAGCAGCGCGACCGTCTCGACGGCGCCGTCGGGGCGGCGGGCACCGTCCGGGCGGTGCCCGATGACGACGTCGTGGTCGGCGGTGAGCGGCGCGAACTCCCCCTCGCTGACGTCGACGTCCGAAAGCTCGAGGACGATGCCCGGGTGCTCGCGCATGCGGGTGAGGAGCCCCGGCAGCAGCAGCTCGGCCGCCGAGGGGAACACCGCGAGGTCGACCGTCCCGCTCACCCCCGCGAGGTGCTCCGACCACGCCGACTCCACCGTGGCGAGCGCGGTCGCGACACCGGTGGCCATGTCGGCGAGTGCCCGGCCGTCCGCGGTGAGGCGCACGCCGCGTCCGACGCGCTCGACCAGGGGCACGCCGGCCTGGCGCTGCAGCGTGCGGAGCTGTTGCGACACCGCGCTCGGGGTGCGGTGCGTGGCTGCTGCGACCGCGGTGACGCTCCCCCGTTCCGCGAGCTCGCGGAGGACCGGCAGCAGGGCGATGTCGAAGCCGACCATGCAGGGACCCTACAACGATGCTGTCGCACCGTGCGCTGGTGCTACCGCTTCTCGTGCGGGACGATCGATCCGTGCTCTTCCGCGACCGCATCCTGGCCCTCGTCGTCGCCGTGGCGTGGGGTCTGAACTTCCCGGCGACCGCGATCGCCCTCGACCACTGGCCCCCGTTCCTGCTCGCCGCCGTCCGGTTCAGCCTGCTGGCCGTCCCGACGATCGTGTTCGTCCCGCGGCCGAGGGTCCCGTTCCGGTGGATCGTGCTCGTCGGTGCGACGCTCGGCGTCCTGCAGTTCGCGTTCCTGTACCTCGGCATGGCGGCCGGGATGCCGACCGGGCTCGCGTCGCTGGTGATCCAGGCATCCGCGCCGTTCACGGTCGTGCTCGCCGGGGTCCTGCTGCGTGAGAAGCTCACCGCCCGTCAGGTCGTCGGGGTGTCCGTCGCGGTCGCGGCCCTCGGCGTCATCGCGGTGCACCGGGCGCAGACCGCGGCGCTGCTGCCGGTCGTGCTGGTGCTGTGCGGGGCGCTGGGCTGGGCGCTCGGCAACGTCGCGACGCGGCGGACCGGTCCGGTGAACCCGCTGCACCTGACCCTGTGGTGGGCCGTCGTGCCGCCGGTGCCGATGTTCGCACTGTCGCTGCTCGTCGAGGGGCCGGAACGGGTCGGTCGGGCGTTCGGCACGGCGTTCACCGCGTCGGCGTTACCGGCCGACCTCGGCCTGCTCTACATCGTCGTCGCGGGGAGCCTGGTCGGGTACGGGATCTGGTCGCGCCTGATGGGGAAGTACCCGTCGAGCACCGTCGCACCGTTCTCGATGCTCGTCCCCGTGATCGGGGTGCTCGCCTCGTGGGCGGCGTTCGGCGAGGTGCCGGACGTGGTCGAGGTCGTGGCCGGTGCCGTGGTGGTGGTCGCCGTGCTGTGGTCGTCGCGCACCGCGAGGGTGGTGCCGGCCGCGGCGGTGCCGGCGGTGGCGGTGCCGGTCAGCCCCGGTGCTGCCGGCGCTCGGCGATGATGCCGGCGAGCGCGCCGCGCAGGTGCGGGTACCGGAACTCGTAGCCCGCCTCGAGCAGTCGCGTCGGCACGACCCACCGACTCTTCAGCACGAGCTCGGTCTCCGTGCGGATCGCGAACGACCCGATCTCGAGCATCCACCGCCAGGTCGGCAGCCCGAAGCGCCGTCCGACCGCGTCGCGGATGGTGGCCATCACGGTCCGGTTGTCCGACGGCTCCGGGCTCGAGACGTTGACCGGGCCGTCGATGTCCTCGTGGTCGCGCACGAACCGGATCACCCCGAGGACGTCGTCGATGTGCACCCAGCTGAACCGCTGCCGCCCGTGCGTGTGCCGGTCGTGGTGGTACGTGCCCGCTCGGAGCCGGGCACGCGTCGGGAACCACGCCCCGTCGAACTGCGGCCCGCCGAGACCGGCCTGGGCCAGTCGGAGCAGCGGGACGAGGGCGCTCCCGTCGCCGAACACGATCGCCATCCGGAGCGCGACCCGGCGGGTGTACGGCAGGTCCGCGCTGAACAGGGCGTCCTCCCACGCCGTCGCGACCGAGACCGAGAAGCCCTCGCCGAGCTCACCCGTGGCCTCGTCCTGGGGTCGGTCGTCCGCGTGCCGGTAGATCGTCGCGGTGGAGGCGTTCAACCACAGCGGCGGCGGGTGCTCGGCGGTCCGGATCGCCTCGGCCAGCTCGAGCGTCGTGTCCACGCGGGAGCGCATGATCTCCGCTCGGTTCCGACGGCCGTAGCGGCAGTTCACGCTCTTGCCCGCCATGTTCACCACGATCGCGGCACCGTCGACGAGCTCACGGATCCGGAGCGTGTTGCCCCACACCGCGTCGCCCGTGCGACCGACCGTGACGACCTCGTACCCCTCGTCGCGGAAGGCACGCTGCAGGTACCGTCCGACGAAGCCGCCCGCTCCCGCGATCACGGCGCGGCCCCTCGGCGCGCGGGTGGTGTCGTCGCTCATGGTGTCCCCTGTCCGGTGTCGGGCTCGATCCGGTAGCGGAAGGCGCCCTCGTACCGGTACAGCGTGCCGATCAGCGGCGCCGAGAGCCGCAGGGACACGCGCTGCACGTCGGCATCGTCATCGAATCGTTCCACGAGCGTGACACGCGGAGCGGCGACGGCCGGGAGGCTCCGGGCACGTCCCAGCACACGGACCGTCACCCGGGTGGAGACCAGGCGCAGGGCGCCCGCGTCCGGCCCGTCCGCGTCGACCTCCGCTCGGAGCAGGGCGCTGACGCGCCCACGGCGACCGAGGTGGTCGACGAGCCCGTGCGGTTCGGCGGTGATCGCGTCCACCATCGTGCGGGGTCCGGTCCGGAAGCGGAAGGTGCGGTGCGCGCGGACGGCGACCCGTGCCTCCCGACCGTCCACGGCGCCGCGGCCGACGTGAGCCGGACGGTTCTCGACCGTGAAGGGGACGTCCCGCTCCCACACGGGGAACACCACGGCGTCCCGGGCCAGGACGGCCAGGAGCGGCCAGATCCAGCGCCGCGGCGTCCCGACGACCGCGAACACGCCCTCGCCGCGGCCGACGTGACCCACCGGGACCGCACCGAAGTACGTGCGCAGTCGTGGGTGCAACCGTGCGAGCACGGCCGACGGTGTCGTCAGCTCGTAGGGCGACCGGGTCACGACGCCGATCCTGGCACGGTGTCGGCCTCGTTCCCTACGATCGAGGCATGGGACACGACCACGCGCACGGGCACGCCGGCGCCTCGGAGCGCGCGCTGCTCGTCGCGTTCTGCATCTCGGCGGGCATCCTGCTCGCCGAGGTCGTCGGGGCGGTCGTCACCGGCTCCCTCGCACTGCTCGTCGACGCCGGGCACATGGTCGTCGACACCGGTGGCCTCGGCATCGGCCTGGTCGCCACCCGGCTCGCGCGCCGCTCACCGACGGCCCAGCGGACGTGGGGCTACCAGCGCGCGGAGGTGCTGGGCGCCACGGCGCAGGCGGCGATCCTGCTCGCCGTGGGGGTCTTCGTCGTCGTCTCGGCGGTCCAACGACTGTTCGTGCCCGCCGAGATCCACGCCGGCCCGCTGCTCGTGTTCGGCGTGGTCGGGCTCGTCGGCAACCTCGTCGCCTACGCGGTGCTCGCGCGGGCCTCGGGCGGCGGCTTCACCTCACGGGCGGCCCGACTCGAGGTGCTGAACGACACCCTCGGGTCCGTCGCGGTGATCGCCGCCGCCGTCGTCCTCGCGCTCACCGGGTGGGAGCGGGCCGACTCGATCGCCGCGATCCTGATCGGGCTGCTCATCCTGCCGCGGGCCGTCCGGCTGCTCCGCGAGACCGCGAACGTGCTGCTCGAGTCCACACCGCCCGGGCTCGACCTCGACGACGTGCGCGCGCACATCCTCGAGCTCGACCACGTGATCGAGGTGCACGACCTGCACGCGACGCTCGTCGCCACCGGCGTGCCGAACCTGACGGCGCACGTCGTCGTCGACGACCACTGCTTCTCGACCGCGCACGCGCCCCGGATCCTCGACGCGCTGCAGCAGTGCGTCGCGGAGCACTTCGACGTCCCCGTCGAGCACTCGACCTTCCAGCTCGAACCGGTCTCGCACCGGCGGCACGAGCACGAGGTGCACGCGTAGGCACGAGGTGCACGCGTCGGGGCGGGCTGGTCGGCCGGGCCTGCGCACCGGTCCGGTGCGGTCAGCAGCCGCCGTCGTCGGTGGGGAACGCCGTGATCACCCGGTCGGTCGTCTCCGACACGATCACCCGCACGTTCGGCTCCGCCGACGGACGCGAGCCGTCGTCGAAGCGGACCGGCGCGGCGTAGCAGACCTTGCCGTCCCCGGCGTCCTGCGGGTAGCCGGCGGGCGGCGCCTCGAGCACGGACCGGACGGCGGTGAGCATCGCGTCGTCCCAGTCCCGTGAGCCGTGGCCCCGGACGACGTCCTGCCAGTCGGCGGTGTGCCGGACGCGGATGTGCTCGTAGCCCTGGCCGGACGTGCCGCACTGCAGCTCGACCCGTCCGAGCGCGGCAGTCTCGTACCGGGCGACCACGGCCCGGCGGTCGGCGTCGCAGCGGTCGAGCACGTCGCCGCCGGGCAGGTCGGGGCCCGACCGCTCGATGGTGACGGTGCCGTCGCGCGTCGCTCCGTCGGCGGCGGTCGCGCCGGGCGTGACGGTGGACGCTCCGCCGCCGATCACCGGGTCCTCGCCGCTGCGCTGCGCCGTCAGGGCGAAACCGCCGGCGACCAGGCCGGCCGCGATGACCGCGGCGACGACGGTGACGGCCGGACGTCGGCGCTGCTGGGGCATGCGCTCCAGTATGCCGGGAGACGACCTGCCGAACGGCTGGCCGGGTGGTCGGCTGGTCGCGGCGGACTACGCCGCGCGGGCGGCCAGGCGCAGGCCGGCGACCAGTGCGAGTGCGACGACGAAGGCCACGTACGCGAGCAGCACCGGGAGCGTCGGCACGACGAGGAGCGCGGCGCCGACCGCCACGACGGGCACGGTCAGTCCCGCGTACGCGACGAGGAACGTCGCCGCGAGCACCCCGCCGCGCTGCTCCGGCCCGACGAGCGACCCCGCGCGGGCGATCGCGGCCCGGAAGAGCAGCCCGACACCGGCACCCGCCACGACCCCGCCGCCGATGAAGCCCGCGACCTGCAGGAGCACGGCGGCGATCGCGAGCACGACGAGACCACCGACGAGCAGCACCAGGCCGAGCCGGATCTGCCGACGCTGGGACAGCCTTGCGAAGACGATCTGCGACACCGCACTCGCGGCGAAGACCCCGAACGTCGTGGCGCCCGCGGCGAGACGGTCGGTGACGTGGAACGTGGTGCCGAGGAAGGTCGGGGCCACCGAGGTGAAGAGTCCCTGCACGGCCAGGGCGGCGAAGGCCGCGGCACCGGCGGCCCAGAACACGCCGGCCTGCCCCTCGGGAGCGGCCATCCGCTGCGGTCGGTACGGCACCGGCTGCTCGGGACGGTCGACGGTCTCCGGCGCGGCGAGGACGACGACGAACGCGACCGCCAGGGCGACGACGAAGACGACGTACGGCACGACGAGCGGCTGCCCGACGAACTCCGCGAGCGCGCCCCCGACCAGGGCGCCGAGCGACAGACCGCCGAGGTTCACGGCGCCGGCCGCGACGCTCGCACCCTGGGCGGACGCGGACGAGCCGGTCGCCCGGACCCGCAGTTCACCGAGGTGCGCGGTCGCCGTCGCGGTGAGGAGCCCGACGCCGAGCCCGGTGACGAACCGCGCCACGACGAGACCTGCGACGTCGGACCACAGCAGGAACAGCACGGCCGCGACGAGCTCGAGGGCGATCGACACCAGGATCAACGGGCGTCGTCCGTGCACGTCGCTGAGGTGTCCCGCCAGGAAGAGCGAGGCGACGACCCCGACACCGTAGGCGGCGAAGACGACCGTGGTCGTGAACGTCGGGAAGCCGTCGCGCGCCTGGTAGATCACGTAGAGGGGTGCCGGGACGGTCGCGAACGCCATCACCGCCAGGAACGCGAAGGCCACGGCCCAGAAGCCGAAGCCGTGCCGGCGACGGGAGTGCGTGCGCCGCCCTCGCGGAGCGGGGACGGGACGGGAGCCGGTCGTCGGGGCCGGAGCCGCGTCGGTGGTCGAGGTCATGCTCCGATGGTGCCCTGGCGCCGTCATCGAGTTCAACGGGTGTTCTTGATGAGTGTCATCGATCTGGTCGATACTCGGACGATGGAGACCCGCCTGCTCGAACAGTTCGTGGCCGTCGCCGCCGAGGGGACCGTGACACGCGCCGCGGAACGCCTGTGGGCCGCCCAGTCGACCGTCTCCGCCGGGATCGCCTCCCTCGAACGCTCGCTCGGCGTGCGGTTGTTCGACCGCACCGGTCGGCGACTCGTGCTGACCGCGGCCGGCGAGGACCTCCTCCCGCACGCCCGCGCGGTGCTCGGTTCCCTGGAGCGCATGCGGGACCTGGCGACCGTCGACGACGCCGACCTCCGCGGCCGGGTGCGGCTGGGCATCTTCACGAGCATGGACGTCGTCGACCTGACGGGGGTGCTTCGGCGGTTCCGGCGGCGGCACCCGCTCGTGGCCGTCGAGCTGATGACCTCGCCCTCGGGCACCACCGGCCTGGTGCAGGACCTGGTCGCCGGGCGGCTCGACCTGGCGTACACGGGCCTGCCGTCCGTCCCGCCCGGGGTCGTCGTCGAACCGCTGCGCGAGCTGCCCTTCCGCGTCTACACCGCCGCGGACCACCCGCTCGCTGCTCGCAAGTCGGTGTCCCTGGCCGAACTCGCCGGGGAGCCCTTCGTCGACACCGCGCACGGCTTCGGCAACCGCCTGATCCTCGACGCCGCGTTCGAGCGCCTCGGCCTCCGACGCCGGGTCGTGGCGGAGATGAACGACATGCCGGCGGTGATCCGGTTCGCCTCGGCCGGGCTCGGCGTCGGTGTCGTCCCGGACCCGGGCGTCCGGTACGACGGCGCCGTGCTCGAGCTCGAGGACGAGGTCGAGCCGCTCCGCATCGGGCTCGCGATGCGGTCGGACACCGAACCGAACCGCGCCACGCGCACGCTCGCTCGCGACGTCGTGGCCGCACGGGTGGGGTGAGGTCCGGAGGGCCGTGTGGGACGTGTCCCACCGGCGGACGGGAGGCGCGGGACGGTCCCGCACCGCGCCTCCCGGCCGTCAGTCCCCCCAGATCTCCCCGACGACGGCGTCCAGCAGGCCGTCGGTCGGGAAGTCGGCCTGGTCGATCTCGATCCAGGTGTCACCACGGGAGTACCAGGTCCGTGCCTGAGCGGCACCGGTCTCGACGTCCGTCGACGACGCTCGGCAGACGCGGGCGGGGCCCTCGACCGAGCAGACGGTGTCCTGGTCGCCGAAGAAGCTCGACTCCCGGGAAGCGAGCTGCTCGCCGTTCGCGGTCCCGACGGTGAGGGCGAGGCCCGGGCCGGGTCCGTCGCTGCCACCCCAGAGGCAGTACAGCCCGGTGACGACCCCGGATCCGGACACCGACGGAACCACTCCCCCCGGCGACGGGAAGACCTGGATGGCCTCACGCCCGCCGAACAGGCGGTCGTACGCACCCGCCGGAACAGCGCCCCGGCACGACGTGGGGATCGACGCGACAGCCGTCGGATCCGCTCGGTCGGGCGCGGCACCCGTCGTCGGAACCGGCGTCGGCGTCGCCGTGATCGGCGCGGAGGTCGGGGCGGTGACGGACGGCGCCGGCGCTGGCTCCTGCGTCTGCACCGGGGCCGCCACGGGACGGTCCTGCTGCGACAGCGTGAGCGCCACCGCCCCCGACGCGGTGCCCAGCGCGAGCAGGGCGACCACACCGACGACGATGCCGGTGTGCCCGCGACGCCGCTTCGGACGCGGGGTGGCGCGCTCGAGCACGCCCTGCTTCATCGTGACGAGCATGCGCTGCAGCTCGTCGCCCACGGGAGGCTCAGTGTCCATCGTGCATCACCACCTTCTTGAGTCGTCGACGGTTGCGGGAGACCCGTTGGGTCACGGCGCCCACCGTCAGCCCGAGCGCCTCGGCGGCCTCGGTGTAGGAGCGCCCCTCGAGCAGGCAGAGCTCGCAGATGCGCCGGTCGAGTTCGGGCAGGACCGCGATCTCGGCACGGACCCAGCGCAGCGTCTCGGCGGCCTCGGTGTGGTCGACCGGTGCCGTGAGCGTCTCCGGCAGCTCGTCGGCACGGTGCCGCGTGCGCTTCCGGCCGGCGTTGCGCGCCAGGTTCCGGCACACGACGAGCAGCCAGGGCAGCAGGCTCTCCGCCGGCAGCTCCAGCGTCTCCGCCCGCTGCCACAGCACCAGGAACGCGTCCTGCACGACCTCCTCGACGTCGTGTCGATCGTCGACGATCGCCCACACGTACCGGGTCATCGTCGCGGCGTAGCGGTCGAAGACCTGCGCCAACGCGGCCTGGTCACCGGCCGCCAGTGCGCGGACGATCGTCTCGTCCGTCGTCGTGGTCACGTCCATCGCTCACCCCCTTCACCCAGCGGTGTCGGACGGGGTGCCGATCCTGACGACGCGGGCGCGGACCGCTCCGCCCGGGCGTGTCGCCGGGGACGACGGTCGCCGGAGCGGGGTCAGTGGAAGTCGTCGCCCTCGGACCGCTCGCCCGGCGACCTGTGGCCGCCGAGCATGTCGTTGTCGTCCTGGTCGCTCGATGCCGCGAGCTGGAGCATCGCGAGGACCACCACGACGACGATGAACGCGACACCGAGGAACACCAGGGCGAGTTCGAACTCACGCGTCGAGAAGAGCACGACCGCTCCGGTGAACACCGCGACGACCGCCGAGATCACGAGGAGCTCGGCGGGGCGCAGACGGTCGCGACGGCTGGGGGTGCTCATGCGTGTGGTGCTCCGTCCGGGGCTGCGGCAGGCGCCGTGGTGCCCCACTTGTGCGAGAGTCCGGCGATCACGTGGAAGACCGCCGCGATGGCGAGGTAGGCGCCGAGCAGTCCGACCAGGACGACGGCGGCGTCCAGGGTGCCGGTGACCTGCTCCACGCCCCCGAGCTGCTGGGAGTAGTCCGGCGGTGTCAGCAGGAACGCGACGGCGAGCAGCAGGGTGAGTCCACCGACCGTGGTCCAGTCACGGGCGAACGGTGACCGGCCGCGCGCTCGGAGTCCCTGTGCGAGTTCGAGGGCTCCCGTCAGCACGGCCCACCCGACGACCACCGTGATGAACGCGCCGAGCCCGACGCCGTTGGTCACCAGGGCGGCGACACCGGCGACGAGGGAGACGACCGCCTGCACGAACGTGGTCGGACGCGAGCGCTCGTCGGAGGGCATAAGGCGCAGGGCGGCCCACCCGAGCACGAGGGCGTCGACGATCACGAACCCGCCGAAGAGCAGCAGGCCGTAGCCGGCGGCGTGGTTGGACGAGAAGGTGATGACGAGGGCCACGACCGCGGCTGGGACGGCCCGGAGGACGGGGATCGGCCAGTACCGCGCGCGCTGGCCGGCGTCGTCCACGGAGTCGGACACGGGACCTCTTTCGGGCATGCGGATCGTGGTCCGAGTCTACCGCCGGCGCCCCGGGCGTCGGACCGGAGCCCGTGCCGACGGGAGCCACCACCGCCGACCGGGGTCCGAGCGCCCCGACCGGCGGTGGCGCGCTCCCCCGTCAGTCGGGGTCGTCGGCCGCGCGCCGGCGTCGTGCGACCCACCAGCCGCCGGCCCCGAGCCCGACGGCGGCAGCAGCCAGGGCGGCGAGGAGCCCGAGCCCCTCGGCGCCGGTGTACGCGAGGGCCCCGGCGCCGGCCCCTCCGCCGCCCGTCCGCCCGCCGCGCGCAGCCGTCGGAGCGTCCGGCGTCGGCGAAGCGCTCGCGGAGCCGGCCGGCGTCGGGGTGCCCGTGTCGCCGTCGCCCTCGCCGCCGTCGCCGTCGCCGTCACCGCCGCCGTCGCCGTCGCCGTCGCCGTCGCCGTCGCCGTCGCCGGGCACCGTGACGCCGATCGTCACCTCCGGGGACGGGTCGCCCCCGTCCGGATCGGTGGGCGACGTCGCGGTCGCCACGTTGACGACGTCGGACCCGTCGCCGGTGTAGCCGGGGTCGAGCACCGCCCTGATGCGGAAGGAGCGGGTCTCGCCCACCGCCAGGTCCCCCTCGGACCGGCACGTCACGTGCTGCCCCTCGACCGAGCAGTCGTCCTCGGACCCCGTGAAGCGCATCGCCGCCGGCAGGTCGTCGACCACGCCCACGTCGTGCGCGGGGTCCGGACCGCGGTTCTTCGCCGTCACCAGGTACTCGACCTCGTCCCCCGGTGCCACGTCGAGGGACGGGGACACCGACTTGTCGGTCTCGAGCTGCGCCTCGGGCGCCGGCGCCGGCTCGACCGGACTCGTCTCGACGGACCGGTTGTCGGACTCGTCGACGTCGGACAGCGACGCCGGAGGCGCGATGGTGGCGGTGCTCTCGAGCGCCCCCGAGGCGTCGTCCGCGACGGTCCCGGACACGGTGACCGTCGCGGCGCCGCCCGGGACCAGGTCGAGCCCGGCGTCCACGTCGCCGGTCCCGGTGGCCGCTCCGCAGGCGGATCCGTCGGTCGCGGTGCAGGTCCACGTCACGTCCCGCAGACCGTCGGGGACGTCGACGTGCAACGCGCTGGGGTCGGACCGGTTCGGGCCGGCGTCGGACGCGGTCACGGTGTACGAGAACGGCTGCCCGGGCCGACCGGACGCGGGGAGCTCCTGGGTGACGCCGAGGTCGACGGGCTGGGAGACCCGGAGGTCGTCGACCTCGTGGACGTCGGCGAAGCTGCCGGTCGCGGCGGAGAAGCCGAGCCGGAGCGTGTCCGGGAGCGGAGCCTGGGCGTCGCCGTGCAGCGGCACGCGGTCGAGGACGGTGCGGAGCGGCCCCCCGTCCTCGAGGCGCACGGTCATGAAGAGTTCCCCCGACGCCCCCGGCACGAGACTGACGCGGACCTTCCGCTTCGTCGGCCCGTCGGTCAGGGTGCCACCGGGAGCCTGGACCCCGTCGACGTACCGGTAGCCGGTGGTGCCGTCACCCGATCCCCGGACCACGACCGAGTCCGGTCGGCGCCCGAGCCCGGACAGGTTGATCTCCTGCGAGAAGTTGCCGTAGTGGTCGACCGCCACCGCCGCGAAGCCACCCGGCACGCCGGGCAGGTCGCAGGGTCGCCCGCCGCCCTGGGTCTCGCTCGACCGGCAGGCGTACCCGAGCGCTGCGCCGTACGCTCCGACGCCCTGTGGTGCGCTGCCGTCCGCCAGGAAGAGCAGCAGCCCGTCGGCACCCTGGTCGCCCACCGTGTTGTACATGGCGTACGAGAACTCGATGTCGAGTCCGAGGTCAGAGCGGAACGTGTCGTCCGTCGACCACGCTCCGGCCTGGTCCTTCGTCTGGTCCGTGAGCCGCAGCCGCCCGTCGACGACCTGCGCGTCGCCGCTCAGGGTGCCGCCCGCGGCGGAGTCGAAGCCGTTGCGGTAGGGGAACGCGAGGTCGTCCGCCGAGGAGCTGGAGGGCAGGAGCGCCGGCGCCGCCAGGACGGCAAGGGCCACGAGTCCGGCCGTGATCGCACCCCGCGGGCGTCGACACCGTCGGGGGTGTGCGACGCGATGGGTGGTTGTCGGGATCGAGGTGTCTGTCATGCCCCGATCGTCGCGAGCGGGACCACCCCGTCAGCGGCCGTCGAGCCCTTCTGGGGAGAACAGTCCCGAGACCAGCCGCTGTGCAGGGATGTGCTCAGCCACCCCGGCCAGATCGAACTCACCCGAGCCACACCGTGGTCTCGCCCGGGAGCATCCCCTCGCCCGCGTCGAGCGGCCCGGACGCCAGCACCACCGTGCCCGACGGCATCGGCACCGGGGACGTCCCGAGGTTCGTCACGGACCGCCAGCCCTCGTGCCGGGCGAACGCCACGACGTCGTCACCGGCGTCGAGCCACGTCAGTTCCTCGCCCTGCTGCAGCCGTCGTCGGGCCGCAGTCGCCTGCCGGTAGAGCGACAGCGTCGAAGCGGGGTCGCCGTCCTCGGCCTCGACCGACGAGTCGCCGAAGTCCTCCGGCTGCGGCAGGTGCGGTGCGACGTCACCGAAGCCGAACGACGGCCCCGTCCGGGTCCAGGGGATCGGGACCCGGCAACCGTCCCGCCCCTTCACCGTGTGCCCGCTGCGGATCCACTTCGGGTCCTGCAGGCGCTCGTGGGGGATCGCGGGCGCCTCGTGCAGGCCGAGCTCCTCGCCCTGGTACAGGTAGGTGGACCCGGGCAACGCCAGGATCAGCAGCGTCGCCGCACGCGCCCGACGTCCACCGCGCGCACGGTCGAGCTCGGGCTCGGTGCCGTCGGTGAGCAGCCAGGCATCCGTGTCGGTGCCGTCGGGCAGGCCGTAGCGGGTGGCGTGCCGCACGACGTCGTGGTTCGACAGGACCCAGGTCGAGGAAGCGCCGGACTCGGCCGACATGGCGAGGTTCCGCTCGATGATCTCGTGGAAGGCCCGTGCGTCGTACGGTGCCTCGAGCAGGTCGAAGTTGAACGCCTGCCCGAGCTCGGTCGGCCGGGCGTAGAGCACGCGACGCGGGGCCGGCGCCCAGGCCTCGGCGATCGCGGCGCGGGGCGGGTCGTACTCGTCGAGCACGGAGCGCCACGTCGCGAAGATCTCGTGCACCTCGTCGCGGTCGTACAGCGGATCGGAGCCGTCCAGCGGCAGCGCCTTCTCGTTCGAAGGACGGTACGGCGTCGACAGGTCCTTCGCGAGCCCGTGCGCGACGTCGACCCGGAAGCCGTCCACGCCGCGGTCGGACCAGAACCGCAGGGTGTGCTCGAAGTCGGCGCGCACCTCGGGGTTCGACCAGTCGAGGTCGGGCTGTTCGGGCGCGAACAGGTGCAGGTACCACTGGCCGTCCGGCACCCGCGTCCACGCGCTGCCGCCGAAGTTCGACACCCAGTCGCTCGGCGGGAGCTCGCCCGACTCCCCCGCTCCGTCACGGAACACGTAGCGCGCCCGCTCGGGTGACCCCGGCTCTGCGGCGAGCGCCTGGCGGAACCACTCGTGCTGGTCGGAGGTGTGGTTCGGCACGACGTCGACGATGACGCGCACGTCGTGCTCGTGTGCGGCGCGGACGAACGCGTCGAGGTCGTCGAGCGTGCCGAGGCGCGGGTCGACGTCGCGGTAGTCCGCCACGTCGTACCCGCCGTCGGCGAGCGGCGAGGGAGTGAAGGGCGACAGCCACACCGCGTCGACGCCGAGCGACGCCAGGTACGGCACACGGCTCGTGATGCCCGCGATGTCGCCCAGACCGTCCGCGTCGGTGTCGGCGAAGCTCCGCGGGTACACCTGGTAGACGACGGCCTGACGCCACCAGTCCGGGTCGGTGGTGCGCGGGCTGCTGGCGGGCGTCCGGTGGCTGCTCACCCGGCCACCGTACCCATCGGGACCCGAGTGGTGGTCCGATCGGGAATGGCGCACCCTGCGAGCACATTGGTTGTCCCTGACACCATTCCGTGACCGAACGGTCACGGACAGAAGGGATCCACCATGACGAACGTCCTCGCCCTCGTCGGCAGCCTGCGCGCCGGCTCGATCAACCGGAAGCTCGCCGAGGCTGCCGAGCAGCACGCCCCCGAGGGGATCACCCTCACGACGTTCGACGGCATCGTCGACCTGCCCTTCTACAACGAGGACATCGACGGCGACACCCCGCCGGCCGCCGCCGTCGCCTTCCGCGACGCCGTCGCCGCAGCGGACGCGGTCCTGCTCGTCACCCCCGAGTACAACGGCACGATGCCGGCCGTGCTGAAGAACGCGCTCGACTGGGGCTCGCGGCCCTTCGGCTCGTCGCCGCTGTCCGGCAAGCCGCTCGCGGTGATCGGCTCGGCGTTCGGCCAGTACGGCGGTGTGTGGGCACACGACGACGCCCGCAAGTCGGCGGGGATCGCGGGTGCGAAGGTCCTGGAGGACGTCAAGGTCGCCATCCCGCAGTCGGTGGTCCGGTTCGCGGAGACCCACCCGCGCGAGGACGCCGAGGTCGTCGAGCTCGTGCAGGGCGCGCTCCGCGCCCTGGCCGGTGCGGCGGACGAGCGCGTCGCCGCCTGATCCGCCCGGTCGCCGTCGGGCGACCAGGAGACGGTCTGGAGGCGCGGTGCCGGCTGGCACCGCGCCTCCCCTCCGTCCGGGGCAGCGCCGAGGACTCGTCCACAGCACGCGGATCCGCTAGGCAGGCGAGATACCAGACGGGTTACCCTGAACGGCATGTCGACGCAGGAGATCACGGAGGCGTCGGGGTACTGGTTCCCCGACGACGACGCCACACAGCGCGGCGTCGCCGTGCTGAACGCCCTGCGTCGCTACCGCGCCGCCGAGACCGCGATGCGGCGACGGACCCGCGACTCGATGGGCATGGGCGAGACCGACCTGCTCGCCGTCCGCTACCTGCTGCAGGCACAGCGTGCGGGTCGGATGGTCAAGCCGAAGGACCTGGCCGCCTACCTGAAGATCTCGTCGGCCTCGACGACGATCCTGATCGACCGCCTGGTGAAGTCGGACCACGTCCGCCGCGAGCCGCACCCCACCGACCGTCGCGCACTGGTGATCACCCCCACGACCGAGACCGACGACGAGGTCCGTGCCACCCTCGGGACCATGCACCGGCGGATGATGTCGATCGCCGAGGGGCTGTCCGCCTCCGACGCGCGTGTCGTCGCGACGTTCCTCGAGCGGATGCGCGACGCCGTCGACCAGGTGGACCCCGCGCTCGAGCACTGACCCCGGTGCCGTCCGCGCGTCCGACCACCCCGCGGGGGACGCCAGGGTGCACGCGCACTGGGAACGCCGAGCACGCGACCGCGTAGACCAGAAGGGTCACCGACCGCGAAAGGAGCCGATCATGCACGCATCGGACAAGCTCGCCGCCAACCTCCAGGCCGTCCTGGTGGACCTCGTCGACCTGCACCTGCAGGGCAAGCAGGCCCACTGGAACATCCTCGGACACAACTTCCGCGACCTGCACCTGCAGCTCGACGAGATCGTCGACGCCGCGCGTGAGTTCGCCGACGACACCGCGGAGCGCATGCGCGCCCTCTACGCGATCCCGGACGGCCGCTCGGCCACGGTCGCCGCGGGGACGCACCTCGACGCCTTCCCGGACGGGGAGATCGACACGCACGACGCCATCGACGCGATCACGCTCCGGCTCTACCAGGCCACCGGCACCATGCGCGACGTGCACGACGAGGTCGACGACGAGGACCCGACGACCGCGGACCTGCTCCACGGCTTCATCGAGCGCCTCGAGCAGCTCGCCTGGATGGTCTCGGCCGAGAACCGCGAGCCGCGCACGCCGCTCGCCGCCGCCACGACCCCGGCCGTCGCCGAGGCCTCCGAGCACGAGTAGGGGACGCGACGTGGACCTCGGCATCACCGGCAAGGTCGCGCTCGTCTTCGGTGGCGACTCCGGCATCGGCTGGAACACGGCTCGCATCCTCCTGGCGGAGGGTGCGACCGTGGTCGTCACCGACCTCGACCAGGGACGACTCGACACGAGCGCCGACCAGCTCGAGGCGCCGCACGGCAAGCTCTTCGCCTTCGCCGCGGACGTGACGGAGGCCGAGTCCCTCGCCGCGCTGCACGGCAAGGTGCGCGACGCCGTCGGCGAGATCGACATCCTCGTGCAGTCCTCGGGCATCACCGGTGCGCAGGGCATGTTCCACGAGATCGACGAGCAGGGCTGGCTCGACACCATCGACGTCGACCTGATGGGCCCGGTGCGGATCACGCGCGAGTTCATCGGCGACCTGCGCAAGGGCGGCTGGGGTCGCATCGTCTACCTCGTGTCCGAGGACGCCTCGCAGCCCTACGACGACGAGCTCCCCTACTGCGCCGCGAAGGCCGGTGTCCTGTCGTTCGCGAAGGGCCTGTCGCGGTCGTACGCGTCCGAGGGCCTGCTCGTGAACACCGTGAGCCCGGCCTTCATCCACACCCCGATGACCGACGCCATGATGGACAAGCGCGCGAAGGAGCAGGGGACCTCGTTCGACGAGGCGATCTCGAACTTCCTCGACGAGCAGCGTCCGTACATGGAGCTCGGCCGCCGCGGGGAGCCCGAGGAGGTCGCGAACGTCGTCGCCTTCCTCTGCTCCGACCTGGCGAGCTTCGTCAACGGGTCGAACTACCGGGTCGACTCCGGCTCGGTCGCCACCATCTAGGAGGACCATGAGCGACTTCCGCTACCTGATCGTCGGAGGCGGGATGGTCGCCGACGCTGCCGCCCGCGGGATCCGCGAGATCGACGCCGACGGCTCGATCGGCATCGTCAGCGAGGAGACCGACCGTCCGTACGCCCGTCCGGCCCTGTCGAAGAAGCTCTGGACCGACCCGGACTTCAGCTGGGACGAGAAGGTCGACCTGCACACCGAGGAGACCGGGGCGACGTTCGTGCTCGGGACCGTCGTGACGGCGATCGACCGCGAGGCGGGGACCGTCACGACGGACGACGGCCAGACCCACGGCTACGAGCGCCTGCTGCTCGCGACCGGTGGGAAACCGCGCAGCCTGCCCGGCCTGTCGCCCTCGTCGCGGGTCCTCGACTTCCGCAGCGCGGACGACTACCGCCGACTCCGCGCCCTCGCGGACGCCGGAGCGCACGTCGCCGTCGTCGGCGGCAGCTACATCGGCACCGAGATCGCCGCGGGCATCGTGCAGAACGGCGCCAGGGTGACCCTGGTGACGCCCGACGAGGTCCTCGGCGGGCACATGTTCCCGGACGACCTCGCCCGGGCCTTCCAGCAGCGCTTCGTCGACCACGGCGTCGAGCTCCGCACCGGACGACGGGTCGACCAGGGCACGGAGTCGGAGGGCGGCGTCAGCCTCACCCTCGACGACGGGTCGGTCCTCGAGGCCGACGCGGTCGTGGCCGGACTCGGCATCGAACCGCAGACGCAGCTCGCCGCCGACGCGGGTCTGACCGTGCGCGACGGCATCGTGGTGTCGTCGACGCTGGTGACGGACGACGAGTCGGTGTTCGCCGCCGGCGACGTCGCCGAGTACCCGGACCGCATCCTCGGCACGCGCCGGGTCGAGCACGTCGACAACGCGAAGCAGCAGGGCCGGCAGGCAGGCCGGAACCTCGCGGACGCGGACGAGACGTACGACCACACGCCGATGTTCTACTCGAACGTCTTCGACACGGGGTACGAGGCCGTCGGCCAGGTGTCCACCGAGCTGCAGACCGTCGAGGACTGGCAGGAGCCGCTCACCACCGGCGTCGTCTACTACCTGGACGACGACGACACGGTCCGCGGGGTCCTGCTCTGGAACGTCTCCGACAAGACGGACGAGGCCCGCGGGGTGCTCGCCGACGCCAACGGGCTCACCCGGGACATGCTGCCGGGCCGCATCACGCCGTGACCCGCGGATCCTGACGCCGGCGGCCTGGAGGCGCGGCTCGACCTGACGGGGTCGGGTCGCGCCTCCAGGCCGTCGCCGTGTGCGCGGTGCCCGGGTCAGGACCGGTCGCGCACCTCGGGTGCGACGTCGTCGACCACCTCGCGGCGGTCGTCCGGGTCCACGGAGATGTCGTCGCCGTCGGCCATCGCGACCGCGTGCGCGGACTTCGCCCGCTCCAGCTGCTCGTCGTCGCCCTTCGCCATGCCGAAGAGCTCGATGAAGCGCGACTTCACGACCAGCCAGGCATCCTTCGGACCCAGCCGGGCCAGGTCGGACGAGGTCGTGTCGTCGCGCACCCGCTGCAGCGAGCCGACGCCACGGTCGGTGATCCGCCCGTCGACGAGGGCCACCGCGAGGCGGGCCACCGCGTCCGCCTGCGCGTGCATGACCGAGTGGGCGCCGCCGACCACCTCGCGCAGGACCGCGTGCGGGAACACCCGGGCGAGGGACCGCACCCAGTCACGGGGCACCATCGCGTCGTGCTCACCGCGGACGATCAGGGTGCGCGCCCGCACCTCGGCGGCGCGGTCCTCGATCGGGAACGCGATCATCTCCGGCAGCACCTTCCGGAACCAGTGCCAGCCGCAGAGCGCGTAGGCGGTGACCCCGTGCCAGCGGACGGCCGCGGGCTCGTGCAGCGCCGACCGCAGGAAGCGGAGCGCCGAGATCGGGATGCTCCGGGCTCGGCTGTCGACGACCGGACTGATGAGCACGAGGTCGCGGATGTGCGGGTTGCGCGCGGCGACCTCGGTGACGACCTGGGTGCCCATCGAGTGCCCGACGAGCACCGGGTCCTCGAGCCGCAGCTCGCGGATGACCTGCTCGACCGCGTCGGCGTAGCGCTCGATCGACACGGCGCCACGGAAGCGCGGGACCCCGGCGAAGCCCGGCAGGTCGAGGGCGTGCACCGGGCCGTTCTCGTTGAGGTGCGGCGCGAGCCGCTCGTAGTAGGTGGCGGCGATGCCCAGACCGGCGACGAGGACGAACGCACGGTCACCCGGCTGCCCGATCGAGCTCACCCGGACGTAGGTGCCGTCGACGGCGATCCGGTCGACCTCGACCTGCACGTCGGCGTCCTCGGCACGCGCGAGCGCACCGGCCGGGTCGGGTGCGGGCGACGGGGTCCGGTCGTCCTGGTCGTCCTGTTCGGTCACGGGGCCTCCTGGGATCGGCGACCTCCCACGGTACCCGCCGTTCAGCCGCCGAACGCGGAAGCGGGCGCGCCGTGCACCCGGGTGGGGACCGCGAACACCGCCCCGGAGTGCGGGTACTGCTCGAGCTGTTCCTCGGTGCTGTTCTCGCGCGCCGTGGCGACGAAGAGCGTCGACGCGTCCGGTCCGCCGAAGCCCACGGAGGTCACGTTCGGCGCGGGCACCTCGACGGTCTCGAGGTGTCGGCCCTCGGCGTCCCAGCGCTCCACCCGGCCGGCGCCGTAGACCGCCGTCCAGAAGCAGCCCTCGTCGTCGCGGACCAGCCCGTCGTGTGCGGCGCCGCTGACGAAGGGCTCGAGTTCGCCGAGCACGCCGTCGGGGCCGTACGAGCCGCGGTAGATCGTCGAGGTGCTCGTGTCCGTGACGTACATCACGCTGCCGTCCGCCGACCACTCGATGCCGTTGGTCACGCCGAAGCCCCCGCGGAGCACGCGCGTCGTACCGTCGGGCTCGACCGAGTACAGCGCTCCCGCCGGGTCCTGGTCGGAGAGGTCCATGCTGCCGACGAGGAACCGACCGAAGGGGTCGCACTTGCCCTCGTTGAACCGCATCTCGGTGGTCGCGTGCTGCACCCGCACCAGCTCGCGCTCGACGACGCCGCGCTCGTCGGTGAGCACGACCGTGTCGCCCAACGCCGCGACGAACCCGCCGGCGGCGCGTGGCTGGAAGCTCGCCAGGGGCGGCGGCAGTGCGACGCTCGACTCGACCGTGCCGTCCGCGCGGGCGGTGGTGAGCAGGCCCAGGGTGATGTCGGTCCAGCGGAGCCGTTCGGCGGTCGGGTCCCAGACGATGCTCTCGGCGAGGACCGCCTGCTCGTCGCAGAAGACGGTCACGGGCCCGGTCACGGCGTCGGTGTGCATGCGTCCCGTCTACCGGGGCCGGCGTGCACGACCTGCCAGCGAGACGCGGCGGACTCGGTCGGACCGCGGGCGCCGGAGACCGCCCGAGACACCGGCGTCGGACGGAGACGCCTTCATCCCGGCGAGACGCCGTCGGATCCGGCGGCGTCTCGACGACTCGGGTGCGTCCGGTACCGACGCCGGCGTCTCGCGCGAACCGCACCGACCGACGTGCGCTCGGGTCAGAGGCGCGCGAACCGGGCGCGGAAGAAGCTGTAGACGCCGTACGCCAGGAACCCGATGCCGACCGCGACGAGCACCACCGATCCGGCGGGCAGGTCGCGCAGCGCGTCGAACGCCCCGTCGAGCCCCGTCGCCTGGTCCGGGTCGCTCCGGACGCCGGCGACGACGATCAGCACCCCGACGACCGCGACGGCGATCCCCTTGCCGACGTACCCGACGGTCCCGAGCACGGTCACGGCACGGTCGAGCGGCTTGCGCGGCCGGACGAGCTGCTTCCAGAAGGAGCGACGGCACCCCTGCACGACCAGGGCCGCACCGATCGCGATCGCCACGGCACCGACGGCGATCAGCAGGAACACCCCGCCGGGCGTCGCGAGGGCCTGACCCGCCGCGCTCCGGGTCGACCCGCTGGAGCTCGTGCCGGCCCCGAGCGCGAACGACCCGGCCGAGTACGAGACGACGCCGTAGACGACCGCCTTGCCGAGGTCCTTCGCCCGTGCCGCCCACCCGCGGGCGCTGTCGGACCGGCCGCCGACGACCGCCTCGAGCAGGAGCCGCAGGGCCAGCGCTGCGGTGCCGACGGCGACGACCCAGAGCAGGGCCACGCCTCCGGGGACCTCGGCGAGCTGCCGCAGCGCTCCGGACTGGTCCGTCTCGCTGCCCCCGGACGCGTTCCCGATCCCGAGGAGCACGACGAGGTACCCGATCAGCAGGTGGACCACACCGCTGCCGACGTACCCGGCCCGCGCCGTCAGCTCGAACCACCTGCTGTCGGCGACACGCTTCGCCTGTCGTCCGGTCTCGCGTGCTGCTCGTTCCGCCTGGTCGCTCATCCCTTCGAGCGTGCCCGACGCACGGACCGCTGTCCGCAGCGGGGCGCACCGCGTGTCGGGACGAGCGCCGGACGGGAGGCGCGTGGCGGACGGCCACGCGCCTCCCCGTCCGGTGTCAGTCACCCTTCACGTTGACGACCTGCCGCAGCGTGTGCCGGACCGTCACCAGGTCGACGGCATCCGCCATGACCTGGTCGATGGGCTTGTAGGCCGCGGGGATCTCGTCGAGGAACGCGTCCGTGTCGCGGTACTCGATCCCCGCCATCGCCTCGCGCAGCTGCTCGTGGGTGAAGGTCCGCCGGGCAGCGGACCGCGAGAACAGCCGACCGGCGCCGTGCGGCGAGGACTCGAGCGACGGCTTGTCACCGAGCCCCTCGACGACGTAGGAAGCGGTCCCCATCGATCCCGGGATGAGACCGGGCTGCCCCGCCTTCGCCTGGATGGCACCCTTCCGGGACACCCACACGCTCTTGCCCCAGTGCGTCTCACGCTGGGTGAAGTTGTGGTGGCAGTTGATCCGCTCCTGCTCGTCCGCCGGCTGACCGAGCACCTCGGACAGCTGCCGGACGACACGGTCCATCATCTCCTCGCGGTTGAGGAGCGCGAAGTGCTGCGCCCACCGGAGCTCGGCGATGTAGCGGTCGAACTCCGGGGTGCCCTCGACGAGGTAGGCCAGGTCGGGGTCCGGCAGCTCGATCCACCAGCGCTGCATCATCCGCTTGGCGACGGCGATGTGCCGCTGGGCGATCTTGTTGCCGACGCCGCGCGACCCGGAGTGCAGGAAGAGCCAGACCCGGTCCTGCTCGTCGAGCGAGACCTCGATGAAGTGGTTGCCCGAACCGAGCGTGCCGAGCTGGTTCCGCCAGCCGCCGTGTGCTCCGGCCGGGTCGAACCCGGCGGCCGCGGCCATCGCCTCGAGCTCGGCGATCCGCGGCTCGGCGGTGGCGACGACCTTCCGGTTCGACGCCCCGGCGGACAGCGGGACCGCGCGCTCGATCTGCTCACGGAGGGGCTGCAGGTCGGCGGGCAGGTCCGCGGCAGCGAACTGCGTGCGCACCGCGATCATGCCGCAGCCGATGTCGACACCGACGGCCGCCGGCATGACGGCGCCGAGGGTCGGGATCACGGAGCCGACGGTGGCGCCGAGACCGAGGTGCGCGTCGGGCATCAGCGCGAGGTGCGGGAACACGAACGGCATCCGGGCCGTCGTGCGGGCCTGCTGCTCGGTGTTCTCCTCGAGCATCGAGGCCCAGCTGAGCAATCGGTCGTTGATCTTCTCCACGGTGTTCGTCCTTCGTCGTGACGGTCATCGACGGCCGGGCGGCCGTCGTGGTGACGGCCGGGCGGCCGTCGTGGTGACGGCCGGGCGGCCGTCGTGGTGACGGTCCGGGGCGGACGGATCCTGCGCCTCCGGCTCGGTGCAGTGCACCTGTGGAGGAACGACGGGAGGGACGCCCCGGGCCGGGTGGGCACGGGACGTCGGGGGACGGCGCGTGCCTACGTGGGTTCGCGGAGGGACGGGTTCGCGTACTGCACCGCGGGCAGCACGACGAGCGCATCGAGCTGGCGCTCGAGGCGGCTGCTGTGCTGCTGGGCGTGCATCGCGGTCCCTCCGTGGGTGCCCGGGGCGGGCGATCCTGCCCGACGGGCAGGAGGACCGACAGTAGTGCGACACGCCCGGGCCGCACAACTCACCGGGGGTGGCCCCGGTTCTCTCAGCCGTTCCTGCACGGTCGGGAGGCACACCACGACCGTCCACAGCGGGGTACGCCCGGCTGATGGTCGCCCCGCCGGGCCGGGCAGGCTGGTGGTATGACCGAACGGACCCGCGACACCCCCGACGCGAACGACAACGAGGAGCGCACCGACGGCTACGTGCCGCTCCGCTCCTACGGAGCCATCGGTGACGGCCGCACGGTCGCGCTCGTCGCACGCGACGGCCGGATCGACTGGCTACCGATCCCCTCGATGGACTCCCCACCGGTCTTCGCGAGCATCCTCGACGCCGAGCACGGGGGGCACATCGCACTCCGTCCCACCGGCGACGCCAGCGTCGAGCGCGAGTACCTGCCGGGCACGAACGTGCTCGTCACGACGTGGACGACCGACAGCGGGTCCTGCACGGTCACGGACGCGATGGTCACCGGCGTCGCCGGTCGGCTGCCGTGGGCCGAGATCGGCCGCTGCGTACAGGGTGTCTCCGGCACCGTCGAGATGGAGTGGGCGGTCGTGCCCGGCACCCTGCTGAACACGGCGGAGCCGCGACGCATCGACACGGCCAACGGCACGGTGATCGGTATCGACGGCGTGACCATCGGCATCGTGCAGCACGGCTTCGAGCCCGTGCACGACGACGGGCCTCGGTTCTCCGGACGCTTCACCACGAACGAGGGGTCGAAGTCGATCCTGACGATCGTCGGTACCGAGAACGAGCCGATCTTCATGCCCGAGCCGGAGCGCACGCTCGACGCGGTCGACCGGACGATCGAGAACTGGTCGACCTGGTCGGAGACCTTCTCGTACGACGGCCCGTGGGCCGACGCCGTGCAGCGCAGTGCGCTCGCGCTGAAGCTGCTCATCTACTCGCCCACGGGTGCGATCGCGGCGGCGCCGACGACGAGCCTGCCCGAGGACCGCACGGGCGGCAAGAACTGGGACTACCGGTTCGCCTGGGTCCGCGACCTGTCGTACACCGTGCACGCCCTCACCCGCTTCGGGCTCCGCGAGGAGACGCACGCGGCGGTGTCCTGGGTGATGCGGACCATCGCCGAGCACGACGAGACCATGCCGATCTTCTACGACCTGAACGGCGAGAAGACCGACGGCGTCGAGGAGCGCGACGTCCCCGGGTGGAACGGCATCGGTCCGGTGACGATCGGCAACCGTGCGGGCGACCAGCTGCAGCTCGGTGTCTGGGGTGACGTCTTCGAGATCCTCCGTCAGTACGTCAAGGCGGGCAACGTGCTCGACCGCCAGACCGCGAGCGTGCTCGAGCGGCTCGCGGACGACGCCTGCCACCGATGGCCCGAGCAGGACTCCGGTATGTGGGAGCTCCAGGAGGCGCAGCACTACGTGTCGAGCAAGGTCGGGTGCTGGCAGGCGCTCGACGCTGCGGTGGAGCTCCACGACGCCGGCATGATCGACGGACCGCGCGAGAAGTGGATCGAGAACCGCGAGCTCATCGAGCAGTGGGTCGCCGAACACGGGTGGGACGAGGAGCGCGGGTACTACGTGATGTACCCGGGGTCCGACGCGATCGACACCTCGATCCTGCTGCACGCGATGTCGTCGTTCGACCGCGGCCCGCGCATGGCGTCGACCATCCGCGCGATCGAGGAACAGCTGCAGCACGGCCCCCTGGTCTACCGGTACTCCGGCATGGACCAGGAGGAGTCGCCCTTCGTCGCGTGCTCGTTCTGGCTCGCGGCCGCCATGGCGTGCACCGGTCGGGTGGACGATGCCCGTTCCCTGATGGACGACATGGTGGCGCAGGCGAACGACGTCGGCCTGTTCAGCGAGATGCTCAGCGCCGAGGACGGGGCGTTCATGGGCAACATCCCGCAGGGGCTGTCCCACCTCGCGCTCATCCAGGCGGCGCTGACGATCGAGGAGGTCGCCGCCGAGTCGTGAACCGGGCGCGGACCCGGTCGGGCGGGTCGGTGGTGCCCGCCCGACCGCGACGGTCGTACGCTGCTCAGCCCAGGGTGATCGCCACGAGGCCGGCGACCCCGACCAGGTAGAGCACGACCACGACGAACGAGTCGACGCCCATGCCGATGATCCGCCGCCCCGGCCGGAACACCAGGCCGACCGCGTAGACCAGCGTCAGCAGCGCGGCGAGGGCCGTCAGGTACACGTCACTCGCGTTCGCCTGCGGCAGCACCGCCTTGCCGGACAGCACCGTGGCGACCAGGAACAGCACCGGCAGGAACGCGTTGCCGCCGAAGATGTCCGACATCGCGAGGTTGTCGTCGCCTTGCCGGACGGCCTGGATGCCGGTGGAGATCTCCGGCAGGCTCGTGGCGAGGGCCAGCACCGTGGCGCCGAAGAGCACCCCGGACAACCCGATCTGCTCCGACGCCGCATCACCCGCACGTTCGAGGACGACACCGGCGACCAGCGTCGCGAGGGCCGACACCGTGAAGACGACCGCCGCCTTCCGTGTGCTCATCCGCGGTGGGTCCTGCTTCCGTGTCCGGTGTCCCGACGCGTGCGGTGACGCGTCGGGCGCCCGGCCGTCCTGGTGCCACGGCAACCCCTTGCCGGCGCGCTGCACGAGCAGGAGCCCGACGACCCAGATGGCTGCGATGAGCACCACGTCCGGTGTGAGTCGTGCGACCACGAGGTCGGGCGGGAGCTGACTGCCGGCCACGACGACGGCGAGCACCGCGACGACGACGACCGCCTCGAGCACGAGGGTCAGCGACGCAGCACGGTGGGTGAGCGGCCGCACCCCCTTGCCCCGTCGGCCGAAGGCGTCGAGGATCGCGATCACGACGGTCTGCAGGGCGATGCCACCGAGGATGTTGCCGGCAGCGACCTCGATGTTGCCGGACAGGCCCGCGCTGACCGTGATGGCGATCTCGGGCAGGTTCGTCGCGACGGCCAGGACTATGAGCCCGCCGAGCGCGCTCCCGAGGTGCAGTCGGTCGTCGAGGACGTCGGTGGTCTTCGAGAGCTGGATGCCTGCGACCCAGATCACCGCGGCACCGGCCACGAAGATCACGACGAGCATCCAGAGCGGCAGGGATCCCATGCCCTCACCGTGGCCCCCGACGGCCGCGACCGCTCCGAGGTGTGCGCCGAACGGCTCGACGGCGACCGGCCGGACCCGGACGGCCGCTGAGCACACCGTCGGCGGTGCGGCGCATGATGGACGGGCGATGAACGACGTCGATGCACGGATGGACCGGCTGCGGCGAGCCGCCCGGTACCGGTACCAGCAGCTCGTGGACAGCGAGATCGAACGCGGCTCCCTCGACCCGGACGAGGTCCGCGAGGAACGACGCCTGCTCCGGCTGCAGGACGTCGAACGGCACGCTCGTGCCCGCATCGAGGAGGCCGAGCGCCGCGGGGTCTTCGAGGGGAACCCGTACCACGGCAAACCGCTGCCGGGGAACGACGGACGGCACGACCCCGACTGGTGGATCAAGGCGAAGATCGAGCGTGAGGACATCCGCGGCATCGCCCCGCCGGCGCTGGCGCTGCGGACCGAGGACGCCGAGCTCGACGACCACCTCGACGCGCTCACGACCGAGGACGACGTCCGCGCGGTCCTCGTCGACTTCAACGCCCGCGTCAAGGAGGCCCGACGGCAGCTGCTCGGCGGACCGCCGGTCGTCACGCCGATGCGCGACGTCGACGTCGAGGTGGAGCGGTGGCGCGAGCGGCGGGACGCCCGCCGCGCCGCGGACGAGCGGGCGGCCGCCGACCGTGCGGCTGCGGAGCAGGCGGCACGGCCGCGTCGGTGGTGGCGTCGGGCGTGACCTGGGTAGCACGAGGCGCGCACCGTGTCCTCGTCCGCCGTGCCGGACCGCGGCCGGTGTCGCGGCGCTGGGCCGTGCCTCCAGGCCGACCCGATCGACCGCACCCGCCTGCGCTGCCGGCCCGGACGTGCAGAAGGCGCCGCTCCCGTGGTGGGGAGCGGCGCCTTCTCGTGGTGGTGCCGGTGCGGTGGTGTGCCGCGGGGTGTTACTTGATCTGCGCGGTGATGGTCGCGGTGCCGACGAGCAGCCCGCCCTTGACGGCGTCGGTCTTGAAGGTGCTGTTGAGCAGCTTCGCGGCGTCGTCGGAGACGTGGACGGTGGTGCCGGTCAGGATGGCGTTGTCACCCTCGAGCTGCAGCGGCTTGAGCGTGCCACCGTGCAGCGAGAACAGGTAGGCGTTCGAAGCGGCGACCTCGCCGTTGACGAGGACGTCACCGTAGAGCTTCGACGAGCCCGGGTTCACGACGAAGTTCTCGAGCGTGACCGTGGTGTCGCCGGCCTTGAGGGTCAGACCGGAACCGTTGTGGTCCAGCAGGCCCTGCACGTAGGGGCGGTAGTTGCCGTCCGGGCTCCAGTAGGTGACCGAGCCAGCGGTGATCGGGAACGACACGGAGCCGTCCTCGAGCTTCGCGTCGCCGGAGACGCCCGGGGTCAGCCCGAGGGAGGTGAGGGCGTCGGTGAAGCCCTTGTCGAGTGCGACGGCGGTGTTGCCACCCTTGACCTCGGGGACCGATGCGACCGGGGCCGGGATCTTCGAGGCCTCGGACGAGGACGAGACCGTCTGCACGTTCGGGGTCGCGGCGTTCGCCGTGCTGATGCCGAACGCGGCACCACCGAGGACGAGGGCGCCGGTGGTGGCGAGGGTGATCGAGGTCTTCATGGACTTGCGCATGAGTGGGTTCCTTCCGTTGTCGCGCTCGGCGCGATTCCCTGTGTGCGCGCCGAACACACCCCGAAGAGGGGTGGAGAACCAGCTACTTGCGGCTGGTGAGCGCTCCGGGTGTTTCCCGGCTGATGCAAGGGATTCGGGGCCCTCGCCCGATCGGATTGGACGAAGTTCCTGGGGAACTCCGGCCCTCTGCTCCGTAGCGTGGAGACATGGCCCCCGTACACATCCCGAGCACCGACCGGATCCGGGCGATCGACGCCTGGTGGCGCGCCGCGAACTACCTCACCGTCGGGCAGATCTACCTCCTCGACAACCCACTGCTCACCCGTCCCATCGACCCGGACGACGTGAAGCCGCGCCTGCTCGGGCACTGGGGCACCTCCCCCGCGCTGAACCTCGTCTACGCGCACTGCAACGCGCTCATCGCCGAGACCGACCGCGACCTCCTCTACGTGTGCGGGCCCGGGCACGGTGGCCCCGCGATGAACGCGAACGCCTGGCTCGAGGGGACCTGGGGCGAGCTGTACCCGGACATCACGCCGGACCCCGAGGGGCTCCGGAAGTTCTTCAAGCAGTTCTCGTTCCCGGGCGGCATCCCGTCCCACGCCGCCCCGGAGACGCCCGGATCCATCCACGAGGGCGGCGAGCTCGGCTACTCGCTCGCGCACGCGTACGGCGCGGCGCTCGACAACCCGGACCTCGTCGTGGCGTGCGTCGTCGGTGACGGCGAGGCCGAGACCGGTCCCCTGTCCGGCTCCTGGCAGGCGCACACCTTCCTCGACCCGGTGTCCGACGGAGCCGTGCTGCCGATCCTCAACCTCAACGGCTGGAAGATCGCGAACCCGACCGTCCTCGCGCGCATCCCCGACGAGGACCTCACCGCGTACTTCCGTGGCCTCGGGTACGAGCCGATCGTCGTCGACTCCGCACGCGTGGACCACGACCCGTTCGCGGTGCACGCGCTGTTCGACGGTGCCCTCCGCCGCGCGCTCGCGAGCATCGACGACATCCAGGCCGCCGCTCGGGCCCAGGCCGAACGGGCCGCAGCCGGACAGCCGGCAGGCGCAGCCGACCTGCGTCCACGCTGGCCGATGATCGTGCTCCGTACCCCGAAGGGCTGGACCGGCCCGCAGGAGGTCGACGGCGAGCGCGTCGAGGGCACCTTCCGCGCCCACCAGGTCCCGCTGCCGGCCGTGCGCGAGGACGCCGGACACCGCGAGCAGCTCGAGGAGTGGATGCGGAGCTACCGCCCGGACGAGCTGTTCGACGCCGACGGCCAGCCGACCGGGATCCTCACGACCATCCGGCCGCAGGGCGACCTCCGCATGAGCGCCACGCCGCACGCCAACGGCGGGCGCATCCGCACCGCGCTCGACCGTCCGCCGCTCGAGCCGTACGCGGTCCCCGTCGGCGAGGACGCCAGCTCGACCGCGACCCTCGGGCCGTGGCTCGCTGAGCTGACCTCGCGGAACGGGTCGTCCTTCCGCCTGTTCGGTCCCGACGAGACGGTGTCGAACAAGCTCGACGCCGTGTTCGACGTGACCTCCCGGGTGTGGCGTGCCCGTCGCGCGGCCGGTGACGAGCACCTCGGCGCTCGTGGCCGGGTCATCGAGGTCCTGTCGGAGCACCTGCTCGAGGGGATGCTCGAGGGCTACGTGCTCACCGGCCGCCACGGACTGCTCAACACCTACGAGGCGTTCGCGCACATCATCGACTCGATGGTCGGGCAGTACGCGAAGTGGCTCGAGTCGTCGACCGACATCGACTGGCGCGCGCCCGTGTCGAACCTGTCGATCCTGCTGTCGTCGCACGTGTGGCGGCAGGACCACAACGGCTTCTCGCACCAGGACCCGGGCTTCCTCGACGTCGTCGCCTCGAAGCAGCAGGACCTCGTGCGCATCAAGCTCCCGGCGGACGCGAACACCCTGCTCGCCGTGGCATCGCACGCGTTCGAGACCACGGACCGCATCGAGGTGATCGTCGCCGGGAAGCACCCCGAGCCGGTCTTCCTGTCCCTCGAGGACGCCGTCGCGCACGCGGCTGCCGGGCTCGGCGTCTGGGACTGGGCCGGCACCGAGCAGACGGTCGGACGCGCCGACGTGCTCCTCGCGAGCGCCGGTGACGTGCCGACGGTCGAGGCCGTCGCCGCAGCGGACATCATCCGGAAGCACGCGCCCGAGGTCGGGGTCCGCTTCGTGAACGTCGTGGACCTGCTGTCCCTCGGCGACCCGCGGAAGCACGAGCACCCGGTCAGCGACGAGCGCTACGACGAGGTCTTCCTGCCCGGCACGCCGACGGTGTTCGCCTTCCACGGCTACCCGTCGCTCGTGCACCAGCTGACGTACCGCCGGAACGGCCACGACGACCTGCACGTGCACGGCTTCCTCGAGCAGGGCACCACCACGTCGCCGTTCGACATGCTCATGCTGAACGAGATGGACCGCTTCTCGCTGGCCTACGACGCCCTGTCGCGGGTCGACGCCGACGCGCACGCTGACCTGCTCGCGAAGCTCACCGAGGCGCGGGACGCCGCGCGGACCTTCGCCTACTCGAAGGGCGAGGACCACCCGTCGCTGTCGGGCTGGGAGTTCCGAGGGTGGCCGCAGGACGAGCCGACCGACGGCGGGACCGGGGGCGACCCGGGCGCTGGCGAGACGGAGGGCGCCGCGCCCGGCAACTGACGTCCCGCGTCTCCTGCACGCTCCTCCTGCACAGCCTGGAGGCGCTGCGAACCGTCCACAGGACCGGTCACGCCCGTCGCGTGGCCGGTCCTGTGCCGTGAGGCTCGGGGCACGGACGTCGGATGGGTCAGCGCGGTGTCACCGATGAGCCCGACGACCTGTTCAAGTGACGGCTCGCCAGGGTCGAGCGCGCTGTCGAGATCCTGCTCGCGGACCCGCACTACGGCCCCCTCGTGGAGCCGGAGGGGCGGCTGGAGTTGCTCGAGGACCTCCGGCAGGAGTCGCGGGAGCGCCAGGAGCGGGCACGCGCGCGGGAGCGGCACGATCTCCACGAGGACGCCTCGCTCGCCGAGAGTCGACGTGCCAGGCTGGGCACGTGCAGGACCTCGTCATCCCCGCTCCGGACCAGCCCACGCTGCCGACCACGGCCGGCGGTCGGTTCCCCGTCCGTCGGGTGTACTGCGTCGGTCGCAACTACGCAGCCCACGCCCGGGAGATGGGCCATGACCCTGACCGCGAGCCGCCGTTCTTCTTCACGAAGCCGGCCAGCGCCCTGGTCACCGACGGCGCCGACACCCCCTACCCGCCGGGTACGGACCGTCTCGAGCACGAGGTCGAACTCGTCGTCGCGCTCGGTCGTGGCGGGTCGGACGTCGCCGTGACGGACGCCCTCGACCTGGTGTGGGGCTACGGAGTGGGCATCGACCTGACGCGTCGCGACGTGCAGGCCGAGGCCAAGCGGCTCGGTCGGCCGTGGGACCTGGCGAAGGGCTTCGACGCCTCGGCCCCGGTCGGGACGCTCGTCCCGGCCGCCGGGGTCGACCCGACCACCGGTGCGATCAGCCTCCGCGTGGACGACGCACTGCGACAGTCGGGCGACCTGGCCGACCAGGTCTGGTCGGTCGCCGAGACGATCGCCGAGCTCTCGCGGTGGGTGACCCTCGCCCCGGGTGACCTGCTGTTCACCGGGACCCCGGACGGCGTCGGGCCGCTGCAGCGCGGCCAGGTCGTCACCGGCTTCGTCGCCGAGGTCGGGACGGTGACGACCCGCATCGTCTGACCTCCGGGCGCGGTCGGACGGTGCGCGACCACGCACCGCTGGGAACGTCCGCAGCCCCGGGGCGTACACCGGTCGGTGACGCCGGGGGACCATCGGCGCCAGACCACGGGACACCGCGAGCGTGCTCGACGCCGAGCGCGCCGGGCACGGGTGCGTGTCCCGACCGAGGAGGTGCGCCGTGCAGGAACACGACCTGCTCGCGACGTCCTGGACCTGGGCGGGCGACGAGCCGATCGCCGACCGGGTCCGAGCCGTCGGGGATGCCGGGTTCTCCGGCCTGTCACTGTCGCTCGACGACCTCCACGAGGTGCGGGCGACGACCGGGTTCACGGCACTGCGACGTGCCCTCGACCGAGCCGGGATCGTCTGGGTGCAGCTCGGCCCCCTCGACCGCTGGTGGAGCCACGGCGGACGCTCGACGGACGACGAGGCCGACCGTGGGGTCGTGCTCGAAGCGGCAGCGACCCTCGGCGCCTGGCAGGTCGTCGTGCGTGCCGACACCGGTGTCCACCCGGTCACGCCAGCGGCGATGACCGCGGACTTCGTCGACCTCGCCGCGCAGGCCGAGAAGGTCGGTGCCCGCCTGGTCCTCGAACCGGAGCCCTGGTCGAACCTGCCCACCGTCGAGCGGGCATCGCGCTTCGTTGCCGCGGCCGGCCACCCGAACGCCGGGCTGCTCCTGGACGCCATGCACACGCTGCGCGGCGGCTCCACACTCGCCTCGATCGCCCAGGGCGTCGCGCCGGAGGTGCTCGCCGCGGTGGAGCTCAGCGACGGCCTGCTGCACACCCCGTCCGGACTCACCCTCGCCGAGGAGTCCCGCAGTGCCCGACACCTGCCGGGATCGGGCGCATGGGACCTGCCCGGGCTCGTCCGCGTGCTCCGGGGGCTCGGACACGAGGAGCCCTGGGGTGTCGAGGTCCGGACGGCCGCGCACCGGGCGATGCCCCTGGCCGACGCGCTCCGGACCGCAGTGGCCGCGACCCGGGCCGTGCTCGACGCCGCGGACGCCGCGGACGAGCCCGCTGCCCCGGCGATGCCGACCACGCCTGCCCCGACCTCCGCCGTCGACTTCGACGCCGCCCCACCTCCGCTCGATCGACCGGTGCCCCGGACCGACGCGGGTACAGGCGCACCCGCGTAGCGTCGGGCGCATGACGGATCACGCAGCAGACGACGACCTCCTCCGGCGCTCGCAGGAGTCCATCGACGAGGCCAAGGCGGCAGCCGCCGAGGTCGACCTGCCCGAGCAGGAGGACCTGATCGACGAGGACCTGCCCGCCGCGGACACCGCGAAGCCCGCCGACGGTCCCGCGCCGGCCGCCTGAACGGGCCGACCGAGGAACACCGGAGACCGTCCGGGAGCCGAGCTCCCGGACGGTCTCCTCGTGTCCGCAGCGGCTCTGCAGGAAGAAATCCGACGAACAGCGTGACGAACCCCGGAGTCGACCCGTCACACCAGTGGGCCCCGGAACCGTGGGGGTTCCGGACGCCCGGGTTCTGGTGATCCCGGGCCGCGGACGCGCCGTGGTCGGCCACCCCTGATCGCCGACCGCGGTGCACCGGCGGCGGTCCGTGCGTCCCCTGATCCGGCGCACGGACCGCCTTCGCCCGCGATCGCCGAGGCCGACCGGTCAGGACTCGCGGACGACGTCCGCGGGCCCCTTGTCCGGCCGCCACCCGCGCCAGGACGGCTGTCGGAGCCGACCGTCCGCCGTCCACTCGGCGAACTCGACCTCACCGACCCGACGAGGTGTGACCCAGTGGGCGTCGCGGGCATCCGGGCGAGGGACCTCGACGAACGGCGAGGTCTTCCGCTCCGTCTTCCCGAGGGCCTCCCCGATCTCGTCCAGGTCGCGGTCGCTGAACCCCGTCCCGACCCTGCCGACGTACTCGAGTCCGTCCGGGCCGGGTACGCCCAACAGCAGCGATCCGACGCCACCGTCCCGGCGCCCCCTGCCGGGCCGCCACCCACCGACGACGACCTCCTGCGTGGCGTGGTGCTTGATCTTCACCCAGGCCTCGGAGCGGCGGCCCTCGGCGTACCGCGACGACCGTTTCTTCGCGACGACGCCCTCGAGCCCCCGCTCACGCGACGCCGCCACGGCATGGTCCAGGTCACCGTCGACCGCCTGGGGCACGTCGATCACCCCACCCGGCTCGACGACGGTCAGGAGCGCCTCGCGCCGGGCGTCGTAGCCGAGCCGGGTCAGGTCGTGTCCGTCGGCCTCGAGCACGTCGAAGAGCAGCAGGCGCACGGGTGTCCGGCGCCGAGCAGCCTCGACGTCACGAGCCCCGGTCAGTCCCATGCGGTCCTGCAGCAGGCCGAACGACGGACGCCCGCGCTCGTCCAGCGCCACGACCTCGCCGTCGAAGACCCCGTCGACCCCGGCCCGCTCACCCAGCTCCTGCAGCTCCGGGTACTGCGCGGTCAGGTCGTTGTCGTTGCGGCTGCGCAGGGTGACCCGTCCGTCGCGCACGGTCGCCAGGGCACGGACGCCGTCCCACTTCATCTCGAACGCCCAGGCCGCCGGGTCGAGACGCGGCTCCCCCTGCACGGGGCTCGCGAGCATGGCCCGACGCTCGGCGGGCGACGTCCTCGCGGGCGCGGCACGTCCGATCCGCTGCCGCTCCGCAGCGCTCGGCGTCGGTGTCCGGGAGGCTCGACCCGCATCCGCCTCGCCACCCCCGTCGGCGAGACGGTCCGGTTGGTCCTTCGTGCGGTGGATGAGCCAGTTCTGCTCGTCGCCGTCCTTCCCGCGGCCCCGCCCTCGGGTGTGCAGGAGCGCCAGCCGACGGACGCCGTTCGTGCGGCCGTGCAGCGTGACGATCACCTCTTCGCCGTCGCGCCACTTCTCGAGCTCGTAGGTGCCGTCGTCCCAGATCGTGACGGTCCCCCCGCCGTACTCGGCCTGCGGGATCGTCCCCTCGAACGAGCCGTACTCGAGCGGGTGGTCCTCGGTCTGCACCGCCAGGTGGTTCTTCCCGGGGTCGGTCGGCTCGCCCTTCGGCAGCGCCCAGCTCACGAGCACACCCTCGTGCTCGAGCCGGAAGTCGTAGTGGTCCCGGGTCGCGTGGTGCTCCTGGATGACGAACGTCGGCGTGCCGTCCTTCCGCACGGTCGGTGCGCCCTCGGGCACCGGCTCCGGCGTCCGCGACGCATCGCGCTTCGCGCGGTAGGCCGCGAGGCGGTCGCGAGCCGGTTGCTCTGCCTCGTTCGCACGCTGGGTCCGGTCGCCGTCCCAGTGGCCGTGGTCGGTCCTGCCCACCGCCAGCGAGGCGGAGGCGACCGGGTGCAGGAGGTCGCCGTGGGCCTCCAGGCGGTCGAGGACCTCCTCGAACTCCAGCTGGGCGAACCCGCGCTCCTCGAGCTCCCGCCAGGTCCGCGGCGCGGCGACGGTCGGCCGGTCACGGCCGCGCAGGGAATACGGCGCGATCGTCGTCTTGTTGCCGTTGTTCTGCGACCAGTCGACGAAGACCTTGCCCCGTCGCTCGGCGCGGCTCATCGAGGACAGCACCAGGTCGGGCAGGTCCTGCTCCAACGCCCGGGCGAGCTCGTGCGCGACGTCGGACACCTGTGCGGTCGTGGCGCGCCCGTCGAGCGCCGCGTACAGGTGGATGCCCTTCGAGCCGCTCGTCACCGGGTACGGGTCGAGCCCCATGCCGTGCAGGATCTCGCGTGCGGCGAGCGCCACCTCGACGCACTCCGGCAGCCCGACACCCTCGCCGGGGTCGAGGTCGAGCACGAGCCGGTCCGGACGTTGCTGCGCGCCGCGGGGACCGAACCGCCACTGCGGGACGTGCAGTTCGAGCGCCGCCTGCTGCGCCGTCCAGACGAGCGTCGGCAGGTCGTCGACGATCGGGTACTCGGTGTCGTGCTCCTTGTGCGCGATCGTGTGGTGACGGACCCAGTCGGGCGCCGAGTCGGGCAGGTTCTTCTCGAAGAAGACCCCGCCGTCCACGCCGTTCGCCCAGCGCTTCCGCGTCACGGGGCGGTCCTTGACGTGCGGGATCATCCACGGGGCCACCCGCTCGTAGTACGCGATGACCTGGCCCTTGGTCGTCCCGGTCGTCGGGTAGAGCACCTTGTCGGTGTTCGTCAGGGCGATCCGACGGTCGCCGACCGTGACGGTGGTCTTCCGGGCGACCGGGCTCACAGCGCGACCCCGGTCGCTCCCGCCACGGTCAGGGTGCTGCCGGACGTGTACGAGGACTCCGGGCCGGCGAGGTGGACGTAGGCGCTGCCGAGCTCGACGGGCTGCGCCGGACGGCCGAAGGGGGTGTCCTGACCGTAGTCGGCGATCTCGTCACCGGGGTAGCTGATCGGCTGCAGCGGCGTCCACACCGGCCCCGGCACGACGCAGTTCGCCCGGATGCCCCTCGCCGCGAGCTGGCGGGCGAGACCGTTCGTGTAGGTGATGATGGCGGACTTCGTGGCGGCGTAGTCGATCATCCGGTCCTGCGGTTGGTACGCCGAGACGGAGCTCGTGGTGACGATCGCGCTGCCAGGAGCCATGTGCGGGACGGCCGCTCGCACCAGCCAGAACATCGAGTAGAGGTTCACCTTCATGGTGCGGTCGAAGTCCTCGGTCGACTGCTCGGTCACGTCCTCGTGCACCTGCTGGTGTCCGGCGACGAGCACGAGCGCGTCGAGGCCGCCGAGCTCGCTGACGGCGTCGCGTACGAGGGTGTCGCAGAACGCCTCGTCGGTCAGGTCGCCCGGCAGCAGCACGGCCCTGCGCCCGAGGTCGCCGACGACGTCGCGCACCTGTTCCAGGTCCTCGCGTTCCTCGGGCAGGGCGTTCAACGCGACGTCGGCCCCTTCCTTCGCCATCGCGATCGCGGCAGCTCGCCCGATGCCGGAGTCCGCCCCGGTCACGAGCACCCGGTACCGGGGCATCCGCCCCGTCCCGAGGTAGGTCGTCTCGCCGTGGTCGGGCGCCGGGTCCATCGCGCTGGCCAGCCCGGACCCCTGCTGGGTCTGCGGCGGGAACGGCGGCCGGGCGTACTGCGAACGCGGGTCCTGCTTGTCGAGCTGGCTCATGGGCCCATGGTGCTCGCCGTGGCGGCACGACGGTTCAGGACCGGGCTGTTCCGTGGACGGGTCGTCCTGACACAGGAGCTGTGCAGGGACCGGCGGCCGTCAGGCCGTCGTCCGCACCGGGGCGGCGAGCAGCTGCTCCGCGCCGACCCGGTCGCCGCGTCCCTGCACGAGGGTGCCGACCCCGAGTACGGCCCAGACGACCGCGACACCCCAGTCGCCCGCGGTCCCGGACGCCGCGAGGATCGCCCACAGCGCGGCCAGCCCGACGAACACGCACCCGCTGGTGCGTCGCTGCCGGGCCTCCGCCAGCCACCGTTGCACCCGCGGACGCCAGACCGCGTCCGGGACCTCGGCGGGGACGCGTCCGTCGTCCACCCACCGTCGCGTCGCGACGACGGCGGCACGACCGCCCCGTCGCGCCCAGGACCAGACCTGCAGCGCGGGGAGCACGACCGCCAGCGCGAGGCCGAGCACGACGACCGCGACCCAGGGGACCGGTCGCGGTTGCAGCGCGAAGAACACCGCCGGTGCGACCGCCCCGCCGACCGTCAGGGCGACGAGCTGCCACCACCCCGACGCGCCGATCCGATCGTCGTCCGTCGTCGCCGTCGCCGCCGCCTCGCTGGCCGTCGTCGTCTCGTGGTCCCCCGTCATGTGCGGCACCATACGCCCTCCGGTGTCGTGCGCGGCTGGCGATCCGCCCGGAACTGAGGGCCCGTCGCCGCACTCGCGGGCATCATGTGCCCATGAGGTCGATCTGGAAGGGCTCCATCGCGTTCGGGCTCGTCAACGTGCCCATCAAGGTGTACGCGGCGACCGAGACCCACGACGTCTCCCTGCACCAGGTGCACGACGAGGACAAGGGCCGCATCCGGTACAAGCGCGTGTGCGAGTTCGGCCACGAGGTCGAGTACGCAGACATCCAGCGCGCCTACGACGACGGCGACAAGACCGTCGTGCTGACGTCCGACGACTTCAAGCAGCTCCCCGAGGAGCAGTCGCACGAGATCGAGGTGCTCGAGTTCGTGCCCGTCGACCAGGTCGACCCGATGATGTTCGAGAAGTCGTACTACCTCGAGCCGGACTCCCGCTCGCCGAAGGCCTACGTGCTGCTCCGCGAGACGCTGTCGAAGACCGACCGGCTCGCGATCGTGCAGTTCACCCTGCGGCAGAAGACCCGGCTCGGGGTGCTCCGCGTCAACGACGACGTCATCCTGCTGCAGGGGCTGCTGTGGGGCGACGAGGTCCGGGCCGCCGACTTCAAGAGCCTCGACACGTCGGTGAAGGTCAGTGCGAACGAGCTGAAGATGTCGTCGTCGCTCGTGGAGAGCATGTCCGCCGACTTCGACCCGGACCGCTACACCGACTCCTACCAGGAGGAGCTCCAGCAGCTCATCGACGCGAAACTCGAGGCCGGTGACGACGTCGACACCGCCGAGACGTTCGGCGAGCGCTCCGACGACGAGGACGACGGCGAGGGCGGCGACGTCATCGACCTGATGGCAGCACTCCGGGCGTCCGTCGACAAGAAGCGCTCGGGGGTGTCGGGATCGTCCCGGTCGGGAGGCTCGGGGTCGCGTTCGTCGTCCGGCTCACGGTCGTCCTCCGCTTCCGCTGGTGCGGACGACACCGGTGACGCCGAGGCGGAGACGGAGCAGGCTCCGGCGAAGAAGACCGCAGCGAAGAAGACGCCCGCGAAGAAGGCCCCCGCGAAGAAGACGCCCGCGAAGAAGACGCCCGCGAAGAAGCAGGCGAGCTAGCCGTCCCGTCGGGTCCGGCGGAGCGCCAGCGGGATCGACACCCAGAGCACCGCGGTCGCCACGAAGACGACCACGCCGCCGACGATCCCGCCGACGTCCCCGATCACCACGTCGAACACGAACAGCACCGTGCCCGAGAACAGCAGCGCACTCGCCGCGAGCGCCGCGATGAGCAGCGCGTTGCCGGCCCGCACCAGGTCGTGCTTCTGGCGCTGCCGGAACACCAGCCGGTGGGCGGAGACGGCCGACAGCGCGACGACCGTGATCACGACCGCGAGGACCACCAGCACGAGGTAGACGACCTCCTCGCCCGGGGTGAGCATCGTGAAGCGCTGCTGGAACGGGAGCGTCAGCAGGAACCCGGCCAGGATCTGCGTCCCGGTCTGCACGATCCGGAGCTCCTGCTGGATGTCCGACCAGTTCCGGTCCCACCGCTCGGTCGGGGTCTCGTGCCGACCACGCTCGGTGTCCTGTGCTGCACCGCTGACGTCGCTCATGTGCTGAACCTACTGCGCCGTCACGAGCCGGAAACACGACTCCGCGAGACTGTCCGCATGACTCCACAAGAGCCAGGGAGTCTGCAGTCGTCATCCGTGACCGCAGGCCCGCCCGTCACCGTGTCCATCACCCGCCTGGTCGAACCCGACCGCATCCCCGACGCCACCGCCTGGGTGCAGTCCGGCGTCAACCTGGCGAACCGCTACCCGGGGTTCCTCGGCTCCGGGTGGGTCCGGTCGCACGCCACCAGCCGCGAGTGGCACATGCTGTACCGCTTCGCCGACCACGAGCAGCTCGCCACGTGGGAGAACTCCGACGACCGGCTCCGCTGGCTCGACCAGGGCCGCGACCTCGTGGTGGAGTCCCGCGTCGAGAAGCGCACCGGCATCGAGGGGTGGTTCGACGCCCCGCAGGACGCCCCCGCGTCGAGTGCCCCGCCCCGCTGGAAGCAGGCGGTGAGCATCTGGCTCGGGTTCTTCCCGGTCAACCTGGCGTTCACGTACTTGGTCGGCTGGCTCGTCCCCGCGTTCGGGCACCTGGCCGTGCTGCCGCGCGTGCTGATCACGACGCTCGTGCTGACGCCGATCATGACCTTCTGGGTGCTGCCGTTCGTCACGACACTGATCCGACCGTGGCTCCTCGCACCTCCGCGAGCAGCCCGGCAACGCTAGGCCTCGGCCGGGTCTCAGCCGAGCACCGAGAGCTGGTCGAGCCGCTCGAGGATCACACCCTCGCGGAGCGCCCACGGGCAGATCTCGAGCGCCGGCAGGTCGAAGATGTCCAGGCACGCCTCGGCGACGAGCGCGCCGGGCACCACCTGATGGGCGCGGCTCGGTGAGACGCCGGGCAGCGCGGCCAGCTCGTCGACGGACTTCGTCAGCAGCGAGGGCAGCAGGCGGCGCAGCTCGGCGCCGTCGAGCGACCGCGGCACGAGCGGTCCGGCGGCCGACGGTGCTGCTCCGCAGATGCGGGCGATCGACCGGAAGGTCTTCGAGGTCGCCACGGCACGGTCGGGCCTGCCCGCACGGAGCAGCAGTCCGGCGTCGCGGGCGATCGCGACGCGGATCTCGTGGCGGATGCGGCGGACGTCGTCCTCGGAGGGCGTGCCCGCGGCGAAGTACGTCCGTGCGAGCCGTGCGGCACCGATCGGCATCGACCAGGCGACGTCCGGTGCCTCGTCCGCCCCGCCCGCGATCTCGAGCGAGCCGCCGCCGATGTCGAACACGGCGAGGCGTCCGGCGGACCACCCGGACCACCGCCGCACGGCCAGGAACGTCAGGCGTGCCTCGTCCTCGCCGGACAGCACCGCGAGCTCGACACCCGTGCGCTCCTCGACGTGGGCGAGCACCGCGTCGGAGTTCACCGCATCGCGGACGGCCGAGGTCGCGAAGCCGAGCATGTCCTCGCACCCGCGGTCCTCGGCGACACGGACGGCGTCGGCCACGAAGGTCGTCAGCGCGTCGACGCCCGCGGGCGTGACGGCCCCGGCATCGTCGAGGTGCTCCGCGAGCCGCAACGGCTGCTTGAAGGACGACGCCGGCAGCGGCGCGGCTCCGCCGTGGGCGTCCACCACGAGCAGGTGGCCGGTGTTGGACCCGATGTCGAGGACTCCGACGCGCATGCCACAACGCTAGCGGCCGACCACCCCCGCAACACGCAACGTCGGCGGCTGCTCGCCGCGGGACATCGCTGCGAGCACCCGCCACGGTTGCGTTCTGCGGGACGGGGCGGCCGGGAGGCGGGCGTCAGGTCCGCAGGAACGACGCCAGTTCCGACGGGGTCGGGTAGGACGCCTGGGCGCCCGGCTTCGTCGCGGCGTACGCACCGACCCCGACGGCGAAGCGCGCGGCCTCGAGCAGGGAGTCGCCGGCGTCGAGCCGGACCGCCACCGCACCCATGAACGCGTCACCGCAACCCGTGGTGTCGACGGGCTCGACCCGGACGGCGTCGACGTCGACCGGCGCGGCGTCCCCGTCGTGCACCGTGCAGCCCGCGCCGCCCCGGGTCACGATCGAGCGTGGGACCCCGTGGTCACCGAGCTCGGCCGCCTCGTGCTCGTTCACCAGCAGCACGTCGGTCAGGTCGAGGAGCTCCTGCGGCACGGCGCCGAACGGCGACAGGTTCGTCAGCACCGTCGCACCCGCGGCACGCCCGGCCCGCGCGGCGGCGAGCACGACGTCGATCGAGACCTCGAGGCAGAGCCCGAGCACGCCTGCGCCGTCGAACGCCGAGGCGGGCAGGTCCTCGGGCGTGAGCGTCGCGTTCGCGCCGCCGGAGATCACGATGGTGTTCTCGCCCGCGGCGTCGACCGTGATGACGGCGGTCCCGGTGGCGACGCCCTGCCGGACCGCGACGTGGGTCGTGTCGACGTGGGCCGATGCGACGGACTCGCGCAGCAGCGTACCGTTCCCGTCGTCGCCGACCGCACCGATCATGCGGACGGTGCCCCCGAGCCTCCCGGCTGCCACCGCCTGGTTGGCGGACTTGCCGCCGGGCAGGATCGCGAGGTCCGACCCCTGCAGGGTCTCCCCGGGCTTCGGGAAGCGCTCCGTGCGGACCACCAGGTCCGCGTTGAGGCTGCCCACGACGACGATGCCGCTCATGCGGTGGCTCCTGTCTCGGCCGAGGCCGGGCGCGGGATGAGGAAGGACGTGGCGAGGGCCGCGCAGGTGATCACGGCACCGAGCAGCATCCCACCGGAGTAGCCGGCGGTGCCCGCGGACCCGCCGGTGCCGAGCGCCGTCTGCAGTGCCGGCAGCACCGCGAAGCTGATGCCCGCACCGAGGTTGAACGCGCCGGCGTTGAGGCCCGGCAGGAAGCCGGGGTTGGACTCCGGCGAGAGCACGATGCCGAGCCCGTTCAGGACGATGTTCGCGATGCCGGCGTAGGTGATGCCGATCAGGACCGTCGCGGCGACGAGCACCGGCAGCGAGTGGACGCCGACGATCGCCATGACGAGCGTCGCGACGATGCTGCCGACCAGGCCCACGCGCAGCACCGCACGGTACCCGAGGGTGGGCGCGAGGCGACCGGCGAACGGTCCGACGACCCAGCCGACCAGCGCGTACGGCACGAGGAACGCGAGCGAGGCGAGGTCCGGCTCCATCCCGAAGCCGACCTCGGGGTTCTGGGCGAGACTCGTCACGAGGCCGTTCACGACCGCGAACACCCCGGTCATCGTCAGGAGCGTGGTGACGAGGAGCGCCCACGTGCCGCGCCTCCTGAGGTACGTCGTCTCGACGAGCGGCTCGCGGACCCGGGACTCGACCGCCCAGAAGACCGCGAACGCCACGAGGGCGACGACGATCCCGCCGACCACGACCGCCCAGTCCGCGGCGGCGAGCTTGCCGGCCTCGTTGAACGCCGTGAGCAGCGCGCCGACGCTGACGACCAGCGGCAGCACGCCCCACCAGTCCATCCGGGTGCCGGCGGACGGCTTCGACTCGACGCCCCACACCGCCACCATGAGCGCGGCGAGGACCGTGACGACCGCGATGACCCAGAAGATGCCGCGGAAGCCGAAGTGGGTGGCGATCCAGCCGCCGGCCAGCGCGTCGACACCGGCGATGCCACCGTTCACGGCGGTGAGCAGGCCGAGGGCTGCGCCGTAGCGCTTGGGGTCGGCGATCTCGTTGCGCAGGATGAGCAGGCCGATCGGGACGACCGGCCCGGTGACGCCCTGGATCATGCGGCCGGCGAAGAGCATCGGCACGTTCACGGCGAGGGCGGCGACCACGCTGCCGACGAGCATCACGAGGAGCATGCCGAGCAGGACCCGCTTGCGGCCGACGATGTCGGACAGCCGGGGCAGGAACAGTGAGAACAGGGCGGCGATCGTGAAGAACAGCGTCTGCGAGAGCCCGATGGTCGCGTCGTCGGTGCGGAGTTCGTCCGCCATCGTCGCGAGCGCCGGGCTGAGCATGCTCGCGTTGAGCTGGAACGCGACGCACGCGGCGAGCAGGGCGGCGGTGAGGGCGCCGATCGACTTCTTCGTCGAGGTGGTGGTCACGGTGCTCAGGCCTCCGGGGTGACGGTGGTGTCGGCGGACTCGACGGCCCGGGCTGCGGCGCGCGGGGACCACCCGGTGTCGGGCGTCTCGCCGATCCGCTCGAGGGCGTCGACCACCAGGTCCCAGAAGCGCCCGTGGTCGAGCTCCATCGCCGCGGACGTGCGGCAGTCCTCGGGCGCGGGACCGCGGAGGTCGGCGACGGTCATGCCGAGCGTGTGGGTGCCCGTCGTCTCGATCGCGATCGGCATCCGCACCGCGCGGACGATCGTCGGGTCGATGACGTACGCGACGGCGCAGGGGTCGTGCACGGGCGGGGCGTCGAACCCCTGGGCGTCCTCGTAGGCCTTGCCGAAGAACTCGAGCAGCTCGCCGACGAACGCTGCGGGCCCGGTGCCGACGGCGGCGATGCGCGCGGCCACCTCGGGGGTGGCGAGTGCCTGGTGGGTCAGGTCGAGCCCGACCATGACGACGTCCCACCCGGCGCGGAACACGATGTCCGCTGCCTCGGGGTCGATGACGATGTTGAACTCGGCGACCGGGCTCCAGTTGCCGACGTGCACGCCGCCGCCCATCAGGACGACCTGCTTGACGCGCTCGACGATGCGCGGTTCCTTGCGGACGGCGAGGGCGATGTTCGTCAGGCCGGCGGTCGGGACGATCGTCACGGTGCCGGGCTCGTGCGCCATCACGGTGTCGATGATGAGGTCGACCGCGTGCCGCTCGTCCAGGCCGAACGACGGCTCGGGGAGCATCGGCCCGTCCAGGCCGCTCTCGCCGTGGATCTCCGGGGCGACCTCGATCTCGCGCAGCAGCGGCCGGTCGGCGCCCGCAGCGAACGGCACGCCCGTGATGCCGGCGATGCGCGCCACGGCGAGGGCGTTGCGGGTGACCTTCGGCAGGGTCTGGTTGCCGACGACGGTGGTGACGGCGAGGAGCTCGATCGTCGGGTTGCCGTGTGCCAGCAGGATGGCGACGGCGTCGTCGTGGCCGGGGTCGCAGTCGAGGATGATCTTCTGCGTCGTTGCATCGGGCACCTTGGGCGCTCCACTTCGTCGGGGATCGGCGTCGGCGGGCCGCTCGCAGCCCGTCGTGTCCGGCAGCGCCGGACGGAGGTATGTGCTCGACGCGGTGGGGTCCGCACTGTGGAGGAACCAACTCCAGCGCGGCGCGTCAAGCGTTTGACATTCGAACACGTCAAACGCTTGACGTCAACTCCGAGCGATCCTCGTCCGACCGCCTGCCCTCGCCGGTCGGTAGGCTCGTCGGGTGCCCTCCCCCGCCGCTCACGGCCGTCGCGTGACCGCGGCGATGGTGGCCGAACGCGCGGGGACGAGCATCGCGACGGTCTCCCTGGTCGTCAACGGCAAGGAGCGCGGGCGGGTGTCCCCGCCGATGGCGGAGCGGGTGCGCGACGCGGTGGAGGCCCTCGGGTACGTCGTCGACCACGCGGCGAGCACCCTCGCCCGCGGCACCGGCGACCTGGTCGTGCTCATCGCACCCGACCTGTCGAACCCGTTCTTCGCCGAGGTGATCCGCGGCGTGCGCGACACCCTGGGCGACCGGTACCAGCTCGTGCTCTCGGTCACCGAGCGCGGCGCGCAGCCCACCGCCGCCGACCTCCGCCGCTTCGAGCGGCTGCGGCCTGCGGGGATCCTGGTCGACGCCCCGGCAGCCGGCGAGTCGATGGACGCGAGCGTGCCCGTCGTGCTGCTCGACGCCCCCGACGCCGCCGAGGGCACCACCGCCGTCGACTACGACCTCGCTCCGGGCATCGACGCGCTCGTCGCTCACCTGCGGGACCGCGGACACGACCACGTGGCGTACCTCGACGGCACCGCTCGGGTCGCCACGTTCGGCATCCGCCACCGGATGTTCGACGAGGCCTGCGCCGCCGCCGGGATCACGGTCTCGGAGATCGGTGCCCGCGCGGACCTGACGGTGGACGCCGCCGCACTGGCGACCGAGCACGTGGTCGAGGCGTGGCACGAGGACGGCGTCACCGCGGTCGTGGCGGCCGCGGACACCCTGGCGTACGGCGTGCTCCGGGTCGCGGGCGCGATGGGGCTCCGGGTCCCCGAGGACCTGGCGGTCGCGGGCTTCGACGACCTGCCCTCGTCGTCGGTCACGGCGCCGGCCCTGACGAGCGTCGCCCTCCCGGGAGCCGACCTCGGCCGCACCGCCGCCCTGCGCCTGCTCGCGACGATCGACGGCACCGCGGTGGAGCCCGTCGACCTGCCGGCCCGCCTGGTCCCCCGCGCCAGCACCGGCGCCTGACGGCGCCTCCGCACGATCCACCGGACGGGAGGCGCGGGGACCGGCCGGCACCGCGCCTCCCGTCCGACACAGCGCACGTCCGGCGACGCGGCCCCGTTCCGGCGACACGGCCCCGTTCCGGCGGCGAGACGCGGTGTCGGACCGCGAGACGCCGGCGTCTGTCCGGGACGCACCGGAACACGCGAGACGCCCCCGGTTCCGGAGGCGTCTCGCACGCGCGGGGGCGTCTCAGACCGACGCCGGCGTCTCGGCGCGGGGAGCGCCAGCGGCAGGCGGAGGTGTCCCGCCCCGACGCCGCCGTCTCGGCGCACGGAGCCCCCGTGACGGACGGGGCGTCTCGCGCCGACGCCGGCGTCTCAGCGCACGGAGCGCCCGCGTCAAGCGGAGGCGTCCCGCCCCGACACCGGCGTCTCGCCGCGCTCCGACGCCTGGCCGGGCGACGGGGCCGCGGCCGACCCGGCCGTCCCGGCCCGCTGCGCACGCTCGAGCTCGTCCGCCTCGGCGCCGCCGACCGCCTCGCCACGGGCGACCATGCCGGCCGTGTCCGACAGGCGGATCTGCGGCAGGAACAGTGCGAGCAGGAACGCGATCGCGATGAACGGCAGCAGGTACCAGAACACCGGCGCGAGGGAGTCGGCGTACGCGTTCACGATGCCGTCCTGCACCGCCTCGGGCAGCTTCGCGACGGTGGCCGGGTCGATGCTGCCCGCCGAGGACGCCGCGTCGGTGGCGGACCCGCCGGCCGAGGTGAAGACGTCGGTCAGCGCGCTCGTCAGCCGTGCCGTGAACAGCGCGCCGAAGACGGCGGTGCCCAGTGATGCGCCGACCTCGCGGAAGTAGTTGTTCGTCGACGTGGCGGTGCCCACCTGCTCCGCGGGCACGGCGTTCTGCGCGACGAGGACGACCACCTGCATGATGAGCCCGAGCCCCGCGCCGAACACGAACAGGTAGGCGCAGATGAGCCAGATCGGGGTGTCCGCGGCGAGCTGCGTCATGGCGAGCATGGCCAGCGCCACGAGCACCGTGCCGACGATCGGGAACGCCCGGTAGCGGCCGGTCTTGGTGATGAGGTTGCCGGACGCGATCGACGTACCGATGAGGCCGACCATCATCGGCAGCATGAGCAGGCCGGACACCGCGGCCGAGGTACCCGACGCCATCTGCAGGAACGTCGGGACGAACCCGATCGCGGCGAACATGCCGATGCCGAGCACGAGGCCGATGCCCGTCGCGAGCAGGAACGTGCGGTTGCGGAAGAAGGACATCGGCAGCACCGGGTCCTCGACGCGCGACTCGACGAGCACGAGCAGCGCGGCCGAGACGACGAGTCCGGCGAACCAGGCCCACGTCTCGGGGGCGTCCCAGCCGTGGTCCCTGCTGCCGCCGAACTCGGAGAAGAACACGAGGCAGGTGGTCGCGGCGGACATGAGCACGACGCCGAGCACGTCGATCCGCTTCTCGGCCTTCTTCGTCGGCAGGGTCAGCGCGAACCAGGCGACGAAGAACGCCGCGATGCCGACCGGGATGTTGATGTAGAACGCCCAGTTCCAGGTGAGGTGGTCGACGAAGAACCCGCCGAGCAGCGGGCCGCCGATCGCCGACAGGCCGAAGATCGCGCCGAGCGGGCCGAGGTACTTGCCGCGCTCCGAGGCGGGGACGATGTCGGCGATGATCGCCTGCGACAGGATCATCAGGCCACCGCCGCCCAGGCCCTGCATCGCGCGGAAGACGACGAGCTGCGTGAAGTCGCCGGCGAAGGCGCAGCCGGCGGACGCGATCGTGAACAGGGCGATCGCGACGAGGAACAGGTTGCGGCGCCCGAGGACGTCGCCGAACTTGCCGTAGATCGGCATCACGATGGTCGATGCGAGCAGGTACCCGGTCGTGAGCCAGGCCTGGTGCGCGACGCCGCCGAGTTCGCCCACGATGGTGGGCATCGCCGTCGACACGATCGTCTGGTCGAGGCTCGACAGGAGCATCCCGGCGATGAGGGCGGAGAAGATGATCCAGATGCGTCGCTGCGTCAGCAGCAGCGGTCCGTCGGATCCGGGTCGGGCACGCTTCGTGCCCTGCGCGGTGGCGCTCATGCGGTGTGGTCCTGTCCGGTGGTGGTGATGGCCGCCCTGAGCTGGCGGAGGTTGTCGGTGAGCAGCGCGTCGAACGACGGCCCGGTCGACTCGTCGAAGGCGTCGTCGAAGTAGGTGCCGGCGGTGACCTTGAGCAGGCCCGCGGCCGCCTCGGCGACCAGCTGGGCCCGTCGATCGTCCGGGTCGGTCCACCCGAAGCGCTCCCGCACGGCCTGTCCGACCGCGGCGAGCTGGACGTCCGCGGCCGCCAGGAACTTCGCGACCATCAGCGGCTCGGCGTCGAACACCCGACGGACCAGGGCCTCGTCGGCGCGGTCGAGCCCGACGACGTGCATCTGCTCGATCGCGAGCGCGACGATCGACCCGAGCGGGTCGAGGTCCGTCGGCACGAGCGAGCCGTCGGCGTACGCCGCGAGCAGTTCCGACATGGCGCCCTGCTCGATGCCGAGCACGGCGTCGTCCTTCGACGCGAAGTGGTTGAAGAACGTGCGCCGGGAGACGCCGACCGTCTCGCAGAGCTGCTCGATGGTGAAGCCGTGCAGACCGTGCTCGATCGTGGCCCGGCGTGCCTCGACGACCATGCGTCGGCGCAGCGTGCGGGTGCGTTCGGTGGGGCTCACCGAGCAAGAATTGCACTCTGATGCTGAGAGTGCAACAGGAGGACGAGTTACAGCGCCTTCGCGAAGCAGAACGACCAGGGCATGGTCGCGGCGTACGGCTCGTAGACGTCGATCTGCTGCCACCCCGTCTTGCGGTACAGCGCGACGGCCTCGGGCTGCTTGTCGCCGGTCTGCAGGATCACGCGGGACACGCCCTGCTCGCGTGCGACCTGCTCGCCCTCGGTGAGCAGCGCGGTGGCGGCGCCCTTGCCGCGGGCGGCGGCGAGGACGATCAGGCGCTTCAGCTCGACCTCGTCGCCGAGGTGCCGGACGGCGATGTGCCCGAGGGCGGAACCGTCCTCGTCGATCGCGAGCAACGAGGTGATCACGGTCGCCGGGTCGACGGCCAGCACACGGTTCCGCTCGGCGGTGACGGCCGGGTCCTCGTCCGCGTGCCCGTCACCGTAGCGCTCGTGCATCTCGTCGTCCATGGTGGCGCGGAGGGCAACTCCACGAGGGTCGTCCCAGGCAACGCGCTCGATCGTGATCACGATCGTCCATCCTCGCACGCACCGGGGCGGGACTCAGGCCAGCGCGGCGATCGGCCCCTCGCCCGCCCGGAACGCGGCGAGCACGGCGGCTGCGTCGTCGTACACGGCCGCGGCACCGGCCCCGCGGAGTTCGTCGCCGCCGATCCCGCCGGTCATCACACCGACGCAGGGCAGCCCGACCTTCCCCGACGACTCGACGTCCCACATGGCGTCACCGACCATCACCGCGCGATCCGCAGCGACGCCGACCTTGTCGAGCGCGACCTGGATGATCCCGGGGTCCGGCTTCGCCTGCTCCACGTCCTCCGAGCTCGTCTCGGCCGTCACCCACGCGGACGCGTCGAGCAGCTCGCGCAGCACCGACAGCTCCGACTCGGGCGCACTCGTCGCCAGCACGACCGCGTGGCCGGCGTCGGCGACCGCCTCGAGCAGTTCACGCGCCCCGGGCAGCAGCCGCAGCTGCGGCATGTGCTCCGAGTAGTAGGCGGTGTGGAACTGCTTGGCGGTGTCGCGGACCTCGTCGGAGGCGTCGGGCAGCAGCTCCTCGAGCAGGCGCCGGGAGTCCATGCCGATCGCCCGGTGGATCCGCCACGCGTCGACGGACTCGCCGGCGGCTCGGAACGCTCGCCACCATGCGTCGACGTGCGCGTAGTTCGAGTCGGCGAGGGTGCCGTCGATGTCGAAGAGGACGGCGGTCGAGGGAGCATCAGGCATCCGCCCAGCCTGCTCCCACGACCACCGGTTCGACCCAGGGTCGCGCGATCAGACCTCGATCGACGAACCGACGGGCAGGATCGACGCCGGGACGCCACCGAGGCCCTCGGTGCCGAACATCCGGACGTTCATCTCCTGACCGCCCTCGCTGAGGAGCAGCTCGTGGATCTGCACCACGCGCTCCGGTGCGACCGCGCGGACGTAGTCGACACCCTCGCCGGTCTTCGCCCACGGCCCGCTCGTCGGGACGAGCAGGGTCCGGACCGGGACGTCCGGCACGAGGTAGGCGTCGCCCGGGTGGAAGACGGCGTCGTTCACCAGGTAGCCCACGTTCGCGATGGTGGGGATGTCGCGGTGGATGACCGCGTGCTCCTCCCCGAAGACCCGGGCACGGAAGGGCCCGACCTCGACCGTGTCGCCCGCGGCGACCGCGCGGACGCGGCCGTCGTGGTCGCCGAGCTGCTCGACGACCGACGCCGGACCGTGGACGACGACGTCGGCGCTGCGCTCCAGACCCGCACGGATCGCGTCGACGGCGAAGTGGTCGGCGTGCTCGTGCGTGACGAGGACGACCGTGGCCCCGGCGACGAGGTCGGCGGACTCGGGCGTGAACGAGCCCGGGTCGATGACGAGCGAGGCGCCGTCCTGCTCGAGGACGACGGTGGCGTGGTTGTACTTCGTCAGCTGCATGTCGCTAACTGTACAACACTGTTGTACAAATGGGACCGGTTGTCGGAGGGACCCTCAGTCAGCCCGGCGCGCCAGACGCTCGAGGATGTCGGGCAACCGGGCGAGGAGCGCGCGCTCGTCGTCGTCGAGCTCCGCACGCACGGCCGTCGCGAGCCAGTCCGCGCGCCCGTCCATGTCCCGCTGCAGCGCGGCGCGGCCGGCATCGGTGATGCGGATCACCGACGCCCGTCGGTCCGTCTCGGACACGGTCCGCTCGACGTACTCCTGGCTCGTCAGCTCCGCAACGGTCCGGGACTGTCCCTGGTGCTTCACGCCGCGTCGCCGGGCGAGCTCCGCGATCGTCATCGGCCCCTCGCGTCCGAGGAACCCCAGCGTCGTCGAGTGCGCCGGCGGCAGGCTGTCGCCCTCGCGCCGGGCCGCCCGCACGACGCGGCCGATCGACTGGCGCAACTCGGCGGCGAGTTCGTCGATCGGGTCCATGGGCCCCGACGCTACCGCGGAACGGACGGGAGGCCCGTGGCGGCGTCGCCACGGGCCTCCCGTCCGTCACGGGGTGACGTCAGCTGCTGCGCACGTCGTCCGCAGCACCCTTCGCGTGCTCCTGGACGTCGGACGCGGCGCCCTGCGCCTCGTCCTTGACGGTCTGCGCGGCATCCTGCGCGGTCCCCTTGAGGTCCTGCGCGTGCTCCTTCGCCACGTCGCCCAGCTGCGAACCGACGTCCTTCGCCTGGGACTTGACGTCCTCGACGAGGGGCGCCGCCTTGTCCTTGAGCTCACCGGCGAGCTGCTCCTCCTTGTCGGACGTCGGGATGAGCGACGAGGCGAGCCACCCGGCGCCGAACGCGATGAGCCCGACCGCGAGCGGGTTGCCCTTGGCCTTCTCGACACCCTTGTGCGCAACGTCCTTCGCCTGGTCGGCCGTCCCGGACGCCGACCCCGAGACGCTCGAGCCGGCGGAGTGCGCCGAGCCCATCACCGAGTCGCGGACGCCCTGGAAACGGTTCTTCACCCGGTCGGTCTGGCGGTGCGCGATCGACGACGGGTTGACCTTGTCGGCCATGGCGTCGACGTCGGACCCGAGGGCACCGCGGGTGCGCTCGATGTCGGCACGGATCTCTTCTGGGGTGCTCATGGCTTCCTCCCGGTGTTCGGCTTCAGTGCTTCGGGGACTTCCTTGACGGTCTCGACCGTCTGCGGGGCGCCCTGGATCTCCTTGATCTCCTTGCGCCCCCGGACGGCGAGGATCGCGGCGACGATCGCGTAGACCACGGCGATCACGACGGCGGACCACGCGTTGCCGATGAGGTACCCGAGACCCCACCACGCGGCGATCGACAGGAACAACAGGGCGAACAGGGCGGTGAGCCCGGCGCCGCCGAACATGCCGCCGGCCTTGCCCGCCTTCTTGGCGGACTCGGTGAGCTCCGCCTTGGCGAGGGCGACCTCCTGGCGGAACAGCGACGACAGGTCCTTGGACACGTCGGTCAGCAGTTCGCCCAGGGGCGTCGTGGCGGCGCGTTCCTCGGGCGTCGGCTCACCGAGCGGGGTCGCGCCCGGGACCGTGTGGCTCATACGCCGCTCCCCGTGCCGGTCGAGGTCTCGCCGGCCTCCTTCTCGTGCTTGACCTCGGTGGCGAGGGCCTTCGTCAGGCGTCCGGCGAGGATGCCGGCGCCCGCGGCGAGCGCGATGAACGTGCCGGGACGCTTCGCGGCGAAGGACTTCACCTCGTCGAGGAGCGAGCCGGGGTCGCGGTTCTCGAGGTACCCGGCTGCGGAGCCCGCGCGGTTCGACAGGTCGCGGACGACCTTCGCGGCGATGCCCTGCTCGTCGTCCTTGTCGGCCATGCGGCCGAGCTGCTCGCCGAGGCTGCGGAGCCCTCCGGCGGCGCGCTCCTGCTGCCCGGCCGCCTGCTCCTTGAGCGTGTCGGAGGCCTGGGAGTAGAGCTGCTTGGCGTGGTCGGTCGCCTCGGAGGCGACGTTCGACGCCTGCTCCTTCGCGGTGCCGGCCACGTCCGCGGCCTTGTCCTTCGCGTCACCGGCGACGTCCTGCGCGGCACCCTTGGCTGCGTCGGCCTTGCCGCCGTCGCTGCTGCTGCCGCCGCCGGCGCCGGCACCGGTGCTCGTGGCGGTGGCCCCGCCGACGGGCGGGACGGAGCCGGTGGAGGTGCCGGTGCCCGTGCTCGTCGTCGTGGAGTCGTGCAGCGGTGCCGACGCGCCGGCGGCGGACGGCGTCGCCGGGAGCTGCTCGTCGGCGGGCAGCGCGTCGAGCGGCTCGACGTCGTCGAAGCCGTCGGGCCGGAGGACGTCGTCGAAGTCGCGGTCGGTGTCGCGCGGCGCGGGGACGCCGGTGCCGAAGGAGGGCACCGTCACGCCCGGGTGCACCTCGTGTCCCTCGGCAGCCGCGGTGCGGTCGTGGATGGGCGTCCCGGAGTCGTTCCCGGGTGGGTTCGTGGTCATGGTCGGCCTTCCGGTTCGGTCGCGGCGGGTACGGCACCCGTCGCGCTGGCCCCGACCGTGCGCGACCGGCGCTGCGTTGCAGCACAGGAACGTCGATCTGCGCGGTCGGTCCGTCCACGGAACGCGGAGGGGCTGCCGTGGTCGACCGCGGCAGCGGGGCCGACGGTCCGCCCAGCGCGCCTCCGGCAGGATCGGCAGGGTGCCGCAGGTCTCCGTCGTCGTCCCCGTGCTCGACGATGCCGAGCACCTCGCACGCTGCCTGGACGCACTGGCCGCGCAGACGCACCCCGTGCACGAGGTCCTCGTCGTCGACAACGGCAGCACCGACGACAGCGTCGAGGTCGCCCGGGCCGCGGGCGCGACCGTGTTGCACGAACCCGTACGAGGCATCGCCTCGGCCTCGGCCCGTGGGTACGACCGCGCCTCGGGGGACGTCATCGCGCGGCTCGACGCCGACTCGGTGCCGCCGCCGGGATGGATTGCCGAGTCGGTGCGCCTGCTCGAACGGCCGGGCGTCGTGGCGGTCACCGGCCCCGGTCGACCGCGCGAGGGCGGCCGGGTCCTGCGCCGCCTGTGGGACGGGCTCTACATGGGTCCGTACTTCGTGCTGATGTGGTCGGCGCTCGGACGTCCTCCGCTGTTCGGCTCGGCGATGGCGATGCATCGTGCCACGTGGCTCGCGGCTCGTTGCCGGGCACACCGTGACGACCCGGAGGTGCACGACGACGTCGACCTCTCGATGCAGCTCGACCCCGCGTGGCACGTGGTGGCCGCCCGGTCGCTCACCGTCGAGGTGTCGGCGCGGCCGTTGTCCGGTGCGGCCTCCGTCGCGCGGCGGACCCGGCGCGCGTTCCACACCTTCCGGGTCAACGGCCGGCGGGCGAACCCGGTGCGGCGGTGGGCGCGACGGGGCCGCGTGGCGCTCCGGGCACGCGTCCCCGCTCGCTGGACCCTCCGGCGCTGACCGGCGCACCGAGCGGCGTCGACGACTACCGTCGGCAGCACGAGGTCGGGTGGACACCTGACGACGCACCCGGGGGCGGAACGATGCGGCACACACGCACCACGACGCTGCTCGCCACGATCGGACTCGGGGTGGGCCTCGCGCTCACCCTGTCAGGGTGCACCGGCGCCGGCGGTGACGGCGCCACCCCGACCGCGAGCACGTCCTCGTCGTCGACGACGTCGGGTGCGCCGACCCCGACCGACGGCGCCACCCCGGCACGGACGCCCGGCTCCGGGGCGACGCACACGTCGTCACCGCCGTCGAGCACCGCACCGGCCTCCGCGACGGGCACGGTGCCGGAGACGTGCGACGACCTCGTGACACCGGGCGCGTTCGAGTACACCGACGAGGCAGCCCTGAACGACCCCGCCGTCGTCGGTGACCTCGAGGTCCCCCGCACCGCACTGACCCCGGCACGGCAGTCGAGCGGGCAACGGTTGTACTGCGTCTGGCGTGACCCCGAGGCCGACCTCACGAACCTCACCATCCAGGTCGAGAACGTCGTCCCGTCGCGTGCCACGGAGGCGCTCCGCGGACTGTCCGGCTTCGACTGCGCGTCCGTCGACGACGGGCTCCGGTGCCAGAAGGTCACGCAGAACCCGCAGTACCCCGTGACCGACGGCGACACCTACTTCACCCGCGGCGACATCGGCATCCGCATCGCCCAGTCGAACGTGCCGACGGACGGGCTCCTCGAGGACGTCGTCGGGCACGTGTTCGGCTGAGCCTCAGCCCGCCGGCCGTGACCGCACGTGGGCCCGCTCCCCCTGCGGCCCGTACAGGCAGAGCACCTCGGTGACCTCGTCCGTGGTGTTGCCGACCCAGTGCGGGGTGTGCGTGTCGAACTCGACGACCTCGCCCGGCCCGAGGTCGAAGTCGCGGTCGCCGAGCAGCAGGCGCAGACGTCCCGACAGCACGTAGAGCCACTCGTAGCCCTCGTGCGTCTTCAGGCTCCGGTCGCCGTTCGCCGGCATCGGCGGGATGAGCTGCTTGAACGACCGCACGCCCCCGGTGCGCTTCGTCAGCGGGATCACCACGCGACCGCCGTGCCGCTCGGGCTGCAGGTGGACGCGTGGGTCGCCGGTCTGCGGTGCGCCGACGAGGTCGTCGAGCGGCACCTGGTACGCCCGGGCGAGGGGCAGCAGCAGCTCGAGGGTCGGTCGACGCTGCCCCGACTCGAGCCGCGAGAGCGTCGACACCGAGATGCCGGTCTCCGCGGCGAGCGCCGCGAGCGTGACCTGTCGTCGCTCCCGCAGCGACCGCAGCCGCGGGCCGACCGCGTCGACGACCTGCGCCGTCGTCGGTGGGGTGATCCGTTCCTCCCGGCCGTGCACCATGCCGCCATGTTGCCACACCGGCAAGATTCGTTGCCGTTGTCGCCGACCACTGTCCATGATGCGGTCATGCGTGATCACTACGACGTCATCGTCATCGGCGGCTCGGCCGCCGGCCTGTCCGCCGCACTCATCACGGGGCGGTCGCGCCGTTCCGTCCTCGTCGTCGACGCGGGTGAGCCCCGGAACGCGCCCGCCGAGGGCGCCCACAACTACCTCGGGCGCGAGGGCGTCGCACCCGCGGAGCTGACCCGGATCGGCCGTGAGGAGGTCGCCGCGTACGGCGTCGAGGTCGCGGCCGGGAGGGTCGTGGCCACGTCCGCCACCGAGGGCACCGGTGTCGACCCCGTCGGCTTCTCGGTCACCCTCGACTCCGGAGCGGTCGTCACGTCGCGCCGGTTGGTCGTCGCCTCCGGCGCCGTCGACGTGCTGCCGGACGTCCCCGGCCTCGCCGAGCAGTGGGGACGCGGCGTCGTGCACTGCCCGTTCTGCCACGGGTGGGAGGTCCGCGACGGCCGCATCGGTGTCCTCGTCACCACACCGAACGGTGCGCACCACGCCCAGATGTTCCGCGCGCTGAGCGACCGGGTCACGGCGTTCGTCACGGACCCCGCACTGGTCGACGACACCGCGCTCGCCGGTCTCCGGGCCCGCGGCGTCGAGGTGGTCGAGGCGTCGGTCACGCGGGTCCGCTCCTCGGACGGCGTCCTGACCGGTGTCGAGCTCGACTCCGGGGAGGTCGTCGCGCTCGACGCGCTCGCGGCGTCGAGCACGGCGGAGCCACGCGTCGGGTTCCTCGAGGGGCTCGGGCTGCACGCGGAGGACGTCGTCGTGAACGGCTTCCGGTTCGGCGGTGGGCTCACCGTCGACGCGGTCGGCCAGACGGGCGTCCGCGGGGTGTACGCCGCGGGCAACGTCACGTCACCGATGGCCACCGTCATCGCGTCGGCGGCTGCGGGGACCCAGGCCGGTGCCGCGGTGCACGGCGACCTCGTCCAGGCCGACATCGCGGCGGCGCTGGCCGCCGACGCGGAGCCCGCCGGTCACTCCACGCGGTAGCCGGCCTGCGCTGCCAGGAGCGGCGCGAGGGCGAACAGCTGGTCGGTGCCGATCGTCGCCCCGCGGAGGCCCTCGAGCCGCTCCACCCGGTCGAGGTCGGCGTCGCGCAGGTCCACGTGCTCGATGCGGGTGCCCGAGCCCTCCACGGAGCGGATCCGGGTGCCGGGGAAGGCCACGCGCAGCAGCCGGGCGTCGGCGACGTCGAGCTCGTCGACCACGCAGTCGCGGAACACGACGTCGGTGAGCGTCGAGCCGCGCAGGTTGACGAACCCGAGCTTCATGCCGACGAACTCGACCCCGTTCAGCGTCGCGTCGTACAGCTCGGCGGAGCCGACCCGGCCACCGGCGACCCGGACCTCGCGCCAGGCGCTGCTCGAGGCGCGGAACACCGGCGCGTCGAGCGTCTCGACCACCGAGTCGCGGATGCGCAGTCCGCGCAGGTCGGTGCCGTCCGCCCGGAGCGTGTCGACCACGCACTCCTCGAGCTCGAGGTCGGGCAGGCGCTCGCCCGCGAGGTCGAGCACGTCGATGCGCCTGCCGTCGATCCGGTCCCCGGTCAGGACGTCACCGGGCGCCGGTGCCCAGTCGTCGAGATCCCGCGGGTCGATCGGGGTGATCCGTGGGGCGGCGGTACCGGTGGAGGAGCGTGCCATGCGCTCAGTCTGCCGTGGTGGACCGACGCTGCAGGACGCTGTCGAGCCGGTGGTCCTTCGCCGGGCCGCGTGCCCGCCACCGGACGGTCCAGCACTCGGCGTCCCCGTCGAGCACGCCCGTGTAGTCGTCGGGCGCGCACGCGTGCTCGACCGTGGTGCCCCACACCCATTCGTGGAAGACCCGGCCGTCGGCGAAGTGCACCGTCCACCGGCCGTCAGGGCCCCGGCGCACGACGAGGGTCCGGGAGACCGGCACCACGCGGCCGTCGAAGGTCATCGTGCCGGACTCGTCCCAGCGCACCTCGTCCGGGGTCGTCAGCGTCAGGGTCGTCGACCCGGTGACGGTGCCGGTCACACCCGCGAGGCGGTCGTCGACCGTCCGGCGGAGCGTCCAGTCGCCCAGCAGGTCCGTCGGCAGCAGCGGGCTCCTCGGCAGCACCCGGCCAGGTTACGCGCGGAGCGCCTCGGCCCGGGCGTCCCGGCGCTCGTCGTCGGTGATGAGGCCGCGGCGGTGCAGGTCGTCGAGCTCGGCGAGCCGGTGCTCTCGGGAGACCGCCGGAGCGAACGCTGCGCTCTGCGCCGCGCGGTACGCCAGGTCCTCCTGCAGGGTCAGGGGGTCCTGTCCACGAGCGGCCATCCGTCGGGACCGGTGCACGACGAGGACGATCACCGCGACGACGCCGAGGAGCGTGACGATGCCGCCGACGGCCACGAGGGTCCAGACCAGGTCGTACACGGGCGGGATCAGCGGGTTGTGGGTCTCCCCGCCCGGGGCCCCGAAGTCGTCGATCGCCATGTCAGCTCCTCCCCCGCCGGGCACGGTCGCGCCCTGGGCTGGAGCGTAGCGCGCCCGGTGCTCCCCGGAACAGGTGCCATGGCAGGGGCTTCCGGGCGTACCTGGTGGAACCGTCCCACCAGGTACGCCCGATTCCACCAGGGACGCCCGGTCCCACCAGGGACGCCCGCGTCCCTCAGCCGCGCAGGGGCCCGGACGCCTCGACGTTCGCCCCGTCCGCGAACCCGCCGACGAGCTCGCGCAGCGCGTCCTCCGCCGTGTGCTGCGGCACCCACCCGAGCTCGCGCCGAGCCCGGTCGGTCCGCATGATCGGCACGCCGGCGGCGATGTCGAGCCACCCGGCGTCCGTCGGTTGGAGCCGGAGCCGCCAGGTCAGCGTGACGATCCCGCGCAGCAGCCGGAGCGGTACCCGCACCGCCCCGAGCATCCCCGCTGCCCGGGCCATGCGTGGCGGGGTGAGCACCGGCGTCGCCGCGATGTTGAACGCCCCGGCCGCACGTCGGTCGATCGTCCGCCAGAACGCGTCCGCCAGGTCGTCGGCGTGCACGGCCTGGAACACGAACGGCAGCGGCAGCGGCAGCACCGCGAACCGAGCCGCCCGGACGATCGACATCGGCACGAGGTGCCCGAGGAACAGCCCCCGGAGCTCGGCCGCGACCCCGCGCTGGAACACCAGTCCGGGTCGGAGCCGCGTGACGACGACCCCGGGGTGCTGCGACGCGAACACGTCGAGAGCGGCTTCGTTCTCGGCCTTGTGGATCGAGTAGGTGGCGGTCTGGATGCCGGTGGCGGGGAACGACTCGTCCACCGGGGTCCGCTTGCCCTCGACGTCGACGCCGCGGTAAGCGCCGACCGACGAGGACACGACGACCTGCCCGACGCCGGCCCGGGCGACCGCCGCGAGCACGTTCGCCGTCCCGGTGACGTTCGTCCGGTGCTGCGCCGGGATGTCGTGCGTCGGCTGGAGTGCCCACGCCAGGTGCACCACGGCGTCGGCGCCCTGGAACACCGCCGTCAGCTCGTCCACGGCGCGCGGACCACCGACGTCGACCGCGTGCCACACGGCGACGTCGTACGGCGCGACCCGGGCGTCCGGCACCCGGCGGGCGACGCCGACGACCTGCAGGCCGTCCTCGTCGCCCGCGCGGCCGTCACCGGTGAGCCGCGCAGCCGCGAGCCGTCGGAGCACCGCGGTCCCGACGTTGCCGGTCGCCCCGACCACGACGACGCGCATCAGCGCACCCGCAGCGGACGGGCGGTCATCAGGCCGCGGCCATCGACGGGTCGAGCACGACCTTGATGCAGCCGTCCTCCTTCTTCTGGAAGACCGAGTACATCTGAGGGGCGTCCTCGAGCGAGACCCGGTGCGTGGTGAGGTCGAGCGTGCCGAGCGGGTCCGAGGGGTCGGACACGAGCGGCATGAGGTCGTCGACCCAGCGGCGGACGTTGCACTGCCCCTCGCGGATCGTGATCTGCTTGTCGAAGAGGGTCATCATCGGCATCGGGTCGGCCATGCCGCCGTAGACACCGGACAGCGACACCGTGCCGCCGCGGCGCACGAGGTCGATCGCCGCCTGCACGGCTGCGAGCCGGTCGACGCCGGCGGTCTCGATCGCCTTCTGCGCGAGCTTGTCGGGCAGCAACCCGGCCGCGCGCTGCGCGAACCCGGCGACGGGGTTGCCGTGCGCCTCCATGCCGACCGCGTCGACGACACCGTCCGGGCCGCGCCCGTCGGTGAGGTCGATCAGCTTCGACACCATGTCGTCGTCGAGGTCGAACACCTCGATGCCGTGCTTCGCACCGAGGTCGCGGCGGACCTGCTCGGGGTCGACGGCGAGGACCCGGTACCCGAGGTGCTTGCCGATGCGTGCGGCGAACTGGCCGACCGGACCGAGACCGAGCACCGCGAGCGTGCCGCCCTCGGGGACCTCGGCGTACTGCACGGCCTGCCACGCGGTCGGGATGATGTCGCTCATGAAGAGCCACTGGTCGTCGGCGCCGGTGTCCGGCACCTTGATGGGCCCGTAGTCGGCGTGCGGCACGCGGAGGTACTCGGCCTGGCCGCCGGGGACCTGGCCGTACATCTTCGTGTACCCGAAGAGCGAGGCGCCGGTGCCGTACTCCTTGACCTGGGTGGTCTCGCACTGCGACTGGAAGCCGTGCTGGCACATCCAGCAGTGGCCGCAGGAGATGTTGAACGGCACGACGACGCGGTCGCCGACCTTGAGGTTCGTGACGGCGGAGCCGACCTCCTCGACGATGCCCATGGGCTCGTGGCCGAGGACGTCGCCCTTGTCGATGTACGGGCCGAGGACCCGGTACAGGTGCAGGTCGGAGCCGCAGATCGCCGTCGAGGTGATCCGCACGATCGCGTCGGTCGGCTCCTGGATCGTCGGGTCGGGGACGGTCTCGACGGACACCTTCTCGGTGCCCTGCCAGGTGAGTGCGCGCACGTCGCGTTCCTCTCGTCGTTGCTTCGGGCCGGCCGGGAGGCACGGCTCACGTGACCTCCTCGGTACGCGCCCGCCCCGTGGTGCCCTCCCAGCCCCGTCCTCCACGCGCGCTGCGGGCGGCGGTGGGCGGGCCTGTCGTCCGCACCGGTGGCCGGTCGGCCACCGCGACTCCTCCGGCGTGCGGATGCGCCGGCGCCCGCCCGGTCGGCAGGCTGGAGCCGATGGACCACAGCACCACCCGCCGGACGATCCTCGCCGGGGCGACCGGCACCCTGGCGGCCGCGGTCCTCGCTGCCTGTTCCGGTGGTGACCGGCCCGCGGCGCCGACGCTCTCCGCCCCCACGCGCTCGACGGCAACGCCGACACCCACGCCGACCCCGATCCCGACCCCGACCCCGACGAGGCCGGCACTGACGCGGGTCCCCCTGCCCGGCGGCACGGTCACGGGCCTGCCGGAGGGCACGCCGGGGATCGCGTGGACCGTGGACGACGGGGCATCACCCGAGGTCGTCGAGGCCTACGCCCGCTTCGCCGCCGAGACCGGGACGCGCCTGACGTTCTTCGTGAACGGGGACCGACCGTCGTGGACCGAGCACGCCGACCTGCTGCGGCCGCTCGTCGACTCCGGGCAGGTGCAGCTCGGCAACCACACGTGGAGCCACCCCGCGCTGACGAAGCTCGGCGACCAGGCGATCCAGGACGAACTGATGCGGAACCACGCGTTCCTCGAGCGGACGTTCGGGGTCGACGCCCGCCCGTACTTCCGACCGCCCTTCGGCTACCACGACGCCCGGGTGGACCGTGCCGCGGCGGCCGTCGGCTACTCGACCCCGCTGCTCTGGTACGGGACGCTCGCGGACTCGGGCGACATCACGGCGGAGCAGATCGTCGGCTTCGCGGAGCAGTGGTTCCAGCCGGCACACATCGTCATCGGACACGCGAACTTCCCCGGCACGATCGGGGCGCTCCCGAGGCTGCACGCCCTGCTCGAGGAGCGCGGTCTGGCGACCTGGACGCTGGACGACGTCTTCTCGCACTGACGCCCGGCGACCCGGCCGTCCGGCCGGGTTCCGCCGGTTCCGCAAGACGCAACGTCGGCGGCTGCTCGCAACGGTACAGCGCTGCGAGCAGTCGCCGTCGTTGCGTCTCGCGAGGGTGCGTCGTCAGCCGCGCAGGCGGTCCCGTTCGGCCGGCGGCAGGTGCTCGGTCGCGGTCGCCCGGGCCGCCGTCGACAGGAAGCGGCCGTTCCGCTCGAGGAAGGCCACGAGCGCCGACTCCGAGGCGCGCTTCCCCGTCTCGCGGAGGACCCACCCGAGCGCGGACTGCACGGTGTCGCTGCGCTCCCGGACCAGCCGACCGGCGATCGCGAGCGGCACCTCGGCGTCCCCCTGCTTGACGAAGGCGAGCGTCGCGACGACGGCGATCCGGCGGACCGTCGCCACGTCGGACTTCGCGAGCGCGAACAGCGGGCCGGTCGAGGTGCCGACGAGCGGGACACCGACGAGCTCCTCGGCCGCGACGTCCACCAGGACCGTGTCCTCGAACCGCTCGGCCTTCGCCGCGGCGAGGTACTCGTCGGTCAGCTCGGGGTCGGGGCGCGCGCGCATCGCCTGCACCAGCAGCAGCACGGCGACCAGCCGCGCTCCCGCGTCCTCGCTCCACAGCAGCGCCGAGCGCTCCCCGGCGTCGACGTCGGCGAACCGTCGGGCGACGCGCCGGGCACCCGCGACGTCGCCCGGGGTCCTGGCGAGGGCGGCGAGGACCGACTCGGCGTCGTGGCGCTGCATCCGCCCAGCCTAGGTCCGCGCAGAGCGGGGATCAGCGGAACGACAGCAACGACAGCGGGTCCTTCAGCGTGCCGTTCACGCGGGTCTCGACGTGCACGTGCGGGCCGGTCGACTGGCCGGTGTTGCCGGACTTCCCGATCTGCTTGCCGTTCCCGACCACCTGCCCCTTGGTGACCGAGATCTCGCTGAGGTGCGCCGTCAGGACGGTGGTCAGCCCGTAGGTGACCACGACGTAGTTGCCGTAGCTGGCGTTGTCCCGCACGACCGTCGTCACCGTTCCCGGGCCGGACGAGTACACGGGGGTCCCCACCTTCACCGGTGCGTCGGTGCCCTGGTGGTAGCGCGGGACGTGCCCGGCCCCGCGGTCGTCGCCGTACCGTCCGGAGATGGTCGTGCCGGTCACGGGCCAGAGCAGCCCGGTCACCGGTCGTGACGACCAGGTGCGGGTGCCGGAGCTGCCGTAGAGCACGACGTTCTGGTCCACCTGCACGAGCAGCTGACCGGCGCCGCGGCCGAACGTCCCGGACGACCACAGTGCGCGGCCGCCGTCGGGGCTGTAGACCACGAGGTTGCCGTCCGTCTGCACCGCTGCGGTCGCCCCGGGGTTGCCGAAGGTCTGCGACGACCAGACGGGCTTGCTGCTGACGTACTGGACGAGGTTGCCGTCCGCCTGCATGGTGAAGGTCGTGGTCGAGCCCGCGCCCGCGCGCAGGACCGTCCCCGGCAGGAGGACGTTGCCCGAGACGACCCGCGACTGTGCGACCTTGGTGCGCCAGAGCGGACCGTTCGTCGGCGTCCGCATCCGCAGCTCGCCGTCCAGCCGGACACCGAAGTCCTTCGCCGTCCCGGCGGTGCCCCACCGGGCGACGAGCCGACCGCTCCGGACGAGTGCGAGGTACCCGTCCTTCTGCACGACGGCGGCGGCTCCGGGCTGGTTCGCCGTGTTCGACGCCCAGAGCACGACGTTCCCGATGCCGTACTCGACGAGGTTGCCGTCGCCCTGCATGACGAGCCGGAACTGCCCGTTCGTGGACGTGACGGTGTCGCCCGGCTGCAGCGTGGTGCCGGCCTTGACCGTCCCCTTGTAGGTGGTCGCGGCCTGCGCCGGCGACGCGGTGGCGACGAGTCCCGCGGCCGCGATGACGACGGCGGTGACGGCCGCAGCGAACTTCGCCCGTGCCCTGATCATGTGGTGGAACCCCTGCTCGTGGTGCCGCGGGCGTCGGACGCCGGCGCGGTGCGTGTCTCGGAACGGCGGGCCCCTGAAACCCACCGAGGGTCGATGTTCGCAGGAGGCCCTCGGTCGGGACAGCCCCCGGACCGGGGGCATGACACCGGGCGGGAATCGTGCAGACGAGCGCCGGCGGTCGGCGGAACTGTTACACACCGGAAACACACTGTGTACAAACGAGCGCTGTCAGTCGTGATTGTATGCAATCACCGCACTCCTGAGCGTGACCCCACAAGGGTCACCACGCACGCCAGCAGCTCCAGGAACACGATGTCCCAGACTCCCGCTCGACGCCGCCGGACACTCCTCGCCGTGCCCGCAGTCGCCCTGGCCGCCTCGCTCGCGCTCACCGCGTGCGTGCCGGTCCAACGCTCGAAGGCCGGTGGCGCCACCGCCGGTACCGTCACGACCGTCGCGATCGGCGACCAGCAGGTCCGCGAAGGCGGTGACCTCGTCATGGCGCTCTCCGCCGAACCGGACCGGCTCGACCCGACCACCTCGTCGTCGCTGTACACCCGGTACGTCATGGAGACGATGTGCCAGAAGCTCTTCGACATCGACGCCGAGGGTGCGATCATCCCGATGCTCGCGACCGAGCTGCCGACGGTGTCGGACGGCGGGAAGACCGTCACGTTCCCGGTGCACACCGGCTACCGCTTCGCCGACGGCACCCCGTTCGACGCGGACGCCGTCGTGACGACGCTCGAGCGGAACCTGACGAAGGACGACTCGAGCCGGAAGAGCGAGATGGGTCCGGTCTCGAGCATCGACGCGGTGGACGACCACACCGTCCGCATCCGCTACTCGACCCCGTTCGCCCCGATCACCGCGGCGCTCGCCGACCGTGCGGGCATGGTCATGTCGCCGACGGCACTGGAGCAGGAGGGCGACGGGTTCGGGGACGCCCCGGTCTGCATCGGCCCCTACAAGTTCGTCGAGCGCGTGCCGCAGACCTCGATCACCGTCGAGCGCGACCCGATGTACCACGACCCGGCGAGCGCCCACTTCGACCGGATCACCTACCGGATCATCACCGACGCCAGCATCCGCGCACAGAACCTGAAGTCCGGGGACGTCCAGGTCGCCGACACGATCTCCACGCAGGACGTCGACGACCTGATGGAGCGGAAGGACCTGGAGGTCCTCCGCACCGGCTCCCTCGGCTACCAGGGCATCACGATCAACCTCGCCAACCAGGACGGCGTCGGCACCGACCCGGAGCCGCTCGACACCCCGCTCGCCACCGAGCGGAAGGTCCGGCAGGCCCTGTCCATGTCGATCAACCGCGGCGAGCTCGTGCAGAGCGTGTTCCGCGGGTGGGCGGACGTCGCGTGCTCCCCGATCCCGGACACGAGCGCCTTCGCGACCGACGCGAGCAAGGCGTGCCCCGAGTACGACCCCGACCGCGCGAAGGAGCTCCTCGAGGAAGCGGGGGTCGAGCAACCGTTCCCGATCGAGATGGAGGTGACGAACACCCCCGACACCGTCCGGTTCGCCCAGGCGCTCCAGGCCCAGGCCCGCGCCGGCGGCTTCGCGATCACGATCACCCCGGTCGAGTACACGACGCTGCTCGACGACCAGACCCGCGGCGACTTCCAGGCGCTGCAGCTGGGCTGGTCGGGCCGTGTCGACCCGCACGGCAACATCGGCTCGTTCCTCGGCACCGGCGGCGGCAACAACTACCCGGGCTACAGCGACCCCGAGGTCGACGACCTCATCGCCCGGGCGGCGCAGGCCACCGACCAGCAGGAACGCGCCGACCTGTACGGCCAGCTGGTCACGAAGGTGCAGCAGGACGACCCGATCATCTACCTCTACCGGACCCGCAGCATCACCGGCGTCAGCTCCGACGTCGCCGGGGTGTCCACCTACGCCGACGGCGTGGTCCGGCTCAGCCAGGCGGCGTTCGTGGAAGGCAGCGACAAGTGACCCGGTACGTCCTGACACGGCTCTGGCAGGCGGCGCTCACGCTCGTCCTCGCCTCGATCGTGGTCTTCTTCGGGGTCCGGCAGCTGCCGGGCGACCCGGCCCTGGCCCTGGCCGGCGAGGAGGCGAGCCCCGAGCGGCTCGCCGCCGTCCGCGCCGACCTCGGCCTCGACGACTCCCTGCTCGTGCAGTACTGGCGCTTCGTCGTCAACGCACTGCAGGGCGACCTCGGACAGTCCACCCGCACCGGCACCCCGGTCACGGACCTGCTCGGCTCGACGCTCCCCGTCACGCTGTGGCTCGCGCTCTACGCGATCGTGGTCGCGGTCGTCGTGGGGGTCGCCCTCGGCACCCTCGCCGAGCGCTACCGCGGCCGGTGGCCCGAGTGGATGGCGAACGCCGCCGCGCTCGTCGGCCTGAGCGTGCCGAACTTCTGGCTCGGCATCCTCGCGATCGTCTGGCTCGCGGCGGGCCTCGGCTGGTTCCCCGCCTCGGGCTACGTCCCGGTGACGCGGGACCCGCTCGGCGCGCTGCACCACCTGACGCTCCCGGCGCTCATCCTCGGCACGTCGCTCGCGGCCGTCATCATGCGCCAGACCCGCGCGTCGATGATCGAGACGATGAAGACCGACTTCGTCCGGACCGCCCGCGCCAAGGGGCTCAGCCGCCCGCGGGTGCTCTTCCGCTACGGCCTGCGCAACTCGATGATCGTCGTCGTCACGATCGTCGGCCTGCAGCTCGGTGGCCTCATCTCGGGCGCGGTCGTCACGGAGCGCATCTTCGCCCTGCCCGGGTTCGGCAAGCTCACGCTCGACGCCGTGTTCACCCGCGACTACCCGGTCATCCAGGCCGTCGTGCTCGTGATCACCCTGGGCTACGTCCTCATCAACTTCGCCGTGGACGTCCTGTACTCCGTCATCAACCCGAAGATCCGCGTCGGAGGCACCGCATGACCACCATCACCGCTCCCTTCGACCTGGGCTCGAGCCGCGGTCGCATCTGGAAGCAGGTCCGGACGAACCGGCTCGGCATGACGGGCGGCATCATGCTCGCCGTCGTCGTGCTCGCCGGGATCACCGCACCGCTCGTCGCACCGCACGACCCGACCGCGACGCACTTCGACCTGCCGTTCCAGGTGCCCTTCACCGTCGGCTTCGGGTTCGGCACCGACGACCTCGGCCGAGACATCCTGTCCCGCACGCTGTACGGGATCCAGGTCTCGCTCGTCGTCGGCGTGCTGTCGGTGCTGCTCGCCGTCGTGGTCGGCACCCCACTCGGCCTGCTCGCCGGGTACTGGCGCTGGCTCGACGCGATCATCTCCCGCCTGACCGACGTCGCGCTCGCGTTCCCGTTCCTCATCATCGCGGTCGGGCTCGCGGCGATCAGCGGGCCGAGCCTGTCGAACGCCGTGATCGCGATCGGCATCTCGCACGTGCCGGCGATGATCCGGATCGTGCGCGGTGAGACCCTGCGGATCACGAGCGCCGACTTCGTCACGAGCGCGAGGACGCTGGACGCCGGCGGCGCGCGCATCATCGCGCAGCACGTCCTGCCGAACTGCGTCTCGGCGATCATCGTGCAGGCCACCGTGATCATGCCGGTCGCAGTGATCGGCGAGGCGCTGCTGTCCTTCCTCGGGCTCGGCATCCAGCCGCCCACGCCGAGCCTCGGCATCATGCTCTCGGACGCGCAGCAGTACCTCGGCCAGGCGCCGTGGGCCGCCGTCGTGCCGGGGGTCGCGATCGCCGTCATCTGCCTCGGCTTCAACCTGTTCGGGGACGCCCTGCGCGACGCCCTCGACCCCACCGCCTCGGACCGGAAGTAGCACCAGCACCATGAGCACCAACCCCGCCTTCACCACCCCGCCGACGGAGACCACCCGTCCGGACCTGCAGGGCACCTTCGGGATGGCCGCGTCGACGCACTGGATCGCGACCGCGACGGCGCAGTCGGTCCTCGAGCGCGGCGGCAACGCCTTCGACGCCGCCGTCGCCGGCGCCTTCGTCCTGCACGTCGTCGAACCGCACCTGAACGGACCCGGTGGCGACGTGACCGCGATCTTCGCGACGGCGTCCGACAGGGCACCGACCGTCCTCGTGGGCCAGGGACCGGCCCCGGCCGGCGCGACGCCGGAGCACTTCCGGTCCGAGGGCCTGGACCTGGTCCCGGGGGCGGGCGCGCTGGCGGCCGCCGTCCCCGGTGCCGTCGACGCGTGGCTGCTGCTCCTCGCCGAGCACGGCACGTGGGAGCTCGCCGACGTCCTCGCCCCCGCGATCGGGTACGCCCGTGACGGCCACCCGGTCGCGCCCCGCGTGGTCGCAACCATCGCGACCGTGCAGGACCTGTTCCGCGACCACTGGCCGTCCTCCGCCGAGCGGTGGCTGCCGGGAGGCTCGGTGCCGGCCGCCGGGTCGATGGTGCGCAACGAGACCTGGGCCTCGGTCCTGGAACGGCTCGTGCAGGCAGGGTCCGGCACCGTGGAGGGCGAGGGCGCGCGCGTCGCGCGCATCGAGGCCGCCCGCACCGAGTGGGCCGAGGGCTTCGTCGCGCAGGCAGTCGACGCCTTCGTCCGCGCCCCGCACCGCCACGCGTCCGGCACCGACCACGCCGGGGTGGTCCGCGCGAGCGACCTCGCGGCGTTCCGCGCGTCGACCGAGCCCGCGACGACCGCGGAGTTCCGGGGCCACACGATCGCGAAGACCGGGCCGTGGGGCCAGGGTCCGGCGCTCCTGCAGACCCTCCGCCTGCTCGACCCACTGGACGACGAGCGGCTCGACCCGTCGACCGTCCTCGGCGCGCACACGATCGCCGAGGCGCAGAAGCTCGCCCTCGCCGACCGCGAGGCGTACTACGGCGACGGCGACGTCCCGATGGCCGAGCTGCTCTCCGACGCGTACTCCGACGCGCGTCGCGCCCTGATCGGTGACCGTGCGTCGCACGAGCTGCGACCGGGGTCGGTCTCGGTGCCCGCGGGTGCGATGCCCCCGCTGCGTGAGACGTACACCCCGCGCGGCGAGTCGATCGCCGGTGTCGGCGAGCCCACCGTCCCCGGCGCCCGCGGTGACGCGGTGGCCGCACCGGCAGAGGACGCCCCCGTGCACGAGGACCGCGGTGAGCCGATCGTGATGGAGACGGGCGAGACCCGCGGCGACACGTGCCACATCGACGTCGTCGACCGCTGGGGCAACATCGTCAGCGCGACGCCCTCCGGCGGGTGGCTGCAGTCGTCGCCGACGATCCCGGAACTCGGGTTCTGCCTCGGCACCCGCATGCAGATGACCTGGCTCGAGGAGGGCACCGCGTCCACGCTCACCCCGGGCGCCCGACCCCGCACGACGCTCACCCCGACGCTCGTGCTCCGGGACGGCGAGCCGGTGGTCGCGATGGGCAGCCCGGGCGGCGACCAGCAGGACCAGTGGCAGCTGCTCTTCCTGCTCCGCACGATCGTCGGCGGGTGGTCCCCGCAGCAGGCGATCGACGCACCCGCACTGCACACGACGTCGTTCCCGGGGTCGTTCTGGCCCCGCACCTGGACCCCGGGCGGCCTCGTCGTCGAGGACCGCCTCGGTGACGACGTCATCGCCGGGCTCGAGGAGCTCGGACACGTCGTCACCCGCGCCGGCGACTGGTCGCTCGGCCGTCTGTCGTGCGTGACGCGCGACCCCGACACCGGCGTCATGGGCGCCGCCGCCAACCCGCGAGGAGCACAGGGCTATGCCGCAGGACGCTGAGGACCGGACCATGCACGACGGCGACACGACCACCGGGGCCGCACCGCGCCTCCAGACCGACCAGACCGACACCCTGCTGTCCGTCCGCGACCTGCGGGTCGCCTTCGGTGACCGCGAGGTCCTGCACGGCGTCGACCTCGACGTCCGCCGCGGCGAGCGCGTCGCGATCGTCGGCCAGTCCGGCTCGGGCAAGTCGACGCTCATCGCGGCCCTGCTCCGGCTCCTGCCGGGGGCCGGGCGCATCACCGGTGGTGGGATCCGCCTCGGCGACGACGACATCGCCCACGCCGACGAGGCGCTCATGCGACGCGTGCGTGGCGCACGGATCGGGCTCGTGCCGCAGGACCCGTCGACGAACCTCAACCCGTCGATGCGGGTCGGCGCGCAGATCGCCGACGCACTGCGGGCCGGTGGGCTGCGGGGACGCGCGGCGATCCGGCAGCGGGTGGTGGCGCTGATGACCGAGGCCGGGATCCCCGAGGCCTCCCGACGGGCGGACCAGTTCCCGCACGAGTTCTCCGGCGGGATGCGGCAGCGCATCCTCATCGCCGTCGCACTCGCCCGCCAGCCCGAGCTGCTCATCGCCGACGAGCCGACCAGCGCGCTCGACGTGACCGTGCAGCGGCAGATCCTCGACCACCTGCAGACCCTCGTCGACCAGCACGGCACGACGCTGCTGTTCGTGACGCACGACCTCGGGGTCGCGGCGGACCGGACCGACCGCGTCGTCGTGATGCTCGACGGCGAGATCGTCGAGCAGGGTGCGCCCGAGGCGATCCTCCGCGACCCGCAGCACGAGTACACGAAGCGGCTCATCGCGGCGGCGCCCGCGCTGTCCGGGGTCGCGCCGGAGCCCGTGGCCGCGGGCGAGCCGATCCTCGTCGTGTCCGACCTGGTGAAGGAGTACCGGCTCCGCGGTCGTGGTGCCGGAACGCTGAAGGCTGCCGACGGGGTGTCGTTCGCGGTGCGTCGCGGCACGACCACCGCGGTCGTCGGTGAGTCCGGCTCGGGCAAGACGACGGTCGCGCGGATCGTGCTCGGACTCGAGACGCCGACGTCGGGCACCGCCCTGGTCGACGGGAAGTCCATCGGGACCGCCCGTGGCGCCGAGCGGCGGGAGATCCGACGCCGGGTGCAACCGGTGTTCCAGGACCCGTACGGGTCGCTCGACCCGACCTCGACGATCGAGCGGATCATCGACGAGCCCCTGCGCGTCTTCGGCATCGGTGACCGGGCGTCGCGCACCGAGCGGGTCGCGACGCTCCTCGACCAGGTGGCGCTCCCCCGCGAGGTCGCGCAGCTCCGGCCGAACGAGCTGTCCGGCGGGCAGCGGCAGCGCGTCGCGATCGCCCGGGCGCTGGCGCTCGAACCCGAGCTGATCATCCTCGACGAGGCGGTCTCGGCGCTCGACGTCCTGGTGCAGGAGCAGATCCTGGCGCTGCTCGAGGAGCTCCAGGACCGGCTCGGGCTGAGCTACCTCTTCATCACGCACGACCTCGGGGTGGTCCGGCGGATCGCCGACGACGTCGTGGTGATGCGCCGGGGCGAGGTCGTCGAGCGGGGCAGCGTCGCAGCGGTGTTCGACGACCCGCAGGAGCAGTACACGAAGGACCTGCTCGACGCCATCCCGGGGAGAGCCCTCGCCGAGGCGGCTGCGTGACGGCGTCCCGGGTGAGCGACCGGCACGGTGTGGCACGATCGGCACCGTGCTGAACGGGACGAGCGTCATCGACGCCATCCGCCACGACATCGTGACCGGCGCCCTGCAACCGGGCACCCGGGTGACCGAGGCGTTCCTCGCGGAGCGGCACGGGGTCTCCCGGGTGCCGGTCCGCGAGGCACTCCGCGGGCTCGAGGGCGAGGGCTTCGTGGTGTCGCGCCCGAACGTGGGCTCGCGCATCGCCGACATCCCGTTCGACGAGGCCGACGACCTGTTCGCGGTCCGCGAGTCGCTCGAGACCGCCACCGCCCGCCGCGCCGCGACCCGGGCGCGCACGCTCTTCGACGCGGAGGCCCCGCCGGAGGACTGGTGGCGCGTGCGCCGCGAACTCGGGGCCGTCCTCGACGAGGGTGACGCGGCCGTCGAGCGGGGCGAGCTCGACCTGCTCGTCGACCTCAACGAGCGCTTCCACCTGCTGGTCGCCGAGCTCTCGGGCAGCACGACGCTCGCGACCCTGCTCCGGCAGCTCTCGCGGAAGATCGAGTGGCTCTACGCGCTCGACACCTCGTCGCGCGGCAAGCGGCTGTGGCCCGACCACCGGCGCATCCTGGCCGCGATCGACGCGGGGGACGTCGAGCAGGCCGCCGAGCGGATGGCCTGGCACGTCCGCGAGAGCCGCATCGGGTACGCGGCGCGCTCCTCCCCGGAGCAGGCCGACGCCCTGCGGACCGCGGGCCCCGCGGTCTGACCGCCCGCGCCGGCCCGGCCCGGCCCGGCCCGCACGGGCCGCACGGGCCGCGCGGCCGAGGCTCGCGCATGCGGACACGTTCGCGGCCCAGTGGCCGCGGAACCGTCCGCCCAGCCGAGCCTCGGGCAGCCGCGGCCGCCGCCGCGGCGGCCGCAGCCGCCGCCGCGGCCGCCGCGGCGGCCGCGGCCGCGCCGCGGCCGCCGCTACAGCGTCGGGACGACCACCGCGCGGCCGGACAGCTCGCCGGCCTCGAGCTTGCGGTAGGCCTCGAGCGCGTCGGACAACGCGAACCGCTCGACGTCGGGCTCGATCTGCCCCGCTCGGTACATCGCGACGACCTCGTGCAGGTCCTCGATCGTGCCCCAGTAGGTGTTCGTGATCGTCGACTCGTACGGCGTCGTGAAGAAGTTCCACTCGACGGTCCCGCCGGCGATCCCGACGACGGTCAGCCGTCCGCCGATCGCCATCGAGGCCTTCGCGGTCGCGATCGTCGGCGTCGCACCGACGAAGTCGAACGCCGCATCGACGCCCTTGCCGCCGGTGAGCTCGCGGATCGCGGTGGCCTGGTCCGGCCCGGCGGGAACGGTGACCGCACCGCGGGCCGCGGCACGGTCCATCGCGTCCTGCTTCGTGTCGGTCGCGATGACCGTGGCGCCGGTGAGTGCCGTGAGGATCTGCACGGCGATCTGCCCGAGACCGCCGAGCCCCACCACGAGCGCGTACCTGCCGCCGCCCGCCAGGTTCGGCATCGCTGCCTTGATCGCGTGGTACGGCGTGAGTGCGGCGTCGCTGAGCGGTGCCGCCGCGATCGGGTCGGCGTCACCGAGCGAGACGAGGTTGCGCGCCGGGACGGTCACGTACTCCGCCATGCCGCCGTCCCGACCGAGACCGATGGCCGCGTACGGGTTCGTGGCGGCGTTCTCGCAGTAGGTGTCCTGGCCCTTCGAACAGGACGCGCAGTGCCCGCAGCCGACCGGCCCGTAGACGAGGTAGGCGTCGCCCTCGGTGAAGCCGCTCACCCCGTCACCGACGGCCTCGACCCAACCGGAGGTCTCGTGCCCGAGGACGAACCCGGGGGCCTGCGCGCCCGGCTGCCCCTCCTGGAACTCGCGGTAGACGGCGACGTCGGAGTGGCACGCCCCGGCACCGGCGACCTCGAGGAGCACCTCCCCGGGTCCCGGGACGGGCTTCTCGACCTCGGTCAGGACGGGGAACGTCCGGAACTGTTCGAACACGACGGCGTGCACGGGTTCTCCTTCGATCTCCGTCAAAACTACACCTGTCGCGCATCTCGGTCGCCGGACATCCTGCGTCTTCCCCGAGAGCCGGTTGCGAGAACGGTCGTTCTCCGATTGACTGGCGTCGGCCCTGAACGGGGCCTCCCCCAACGAAAGGAGCGGCTATGCCCACGCGCACCGCACGCACCGCCTGGCAGGGCGGCCTCAACGACGGTTCCGGCCAGGTCGAGCTGTCGAGCTCGAAGGTCGGCACCTACGACGTCTCCTTCCCGAAGCGCGCCGCGGACGAGGCCGGTGGCACCACCAGCCCCGAGGAGCTCATCGCCGCGGCCCACTCGGCCTGCTACGCGATGCAGTTCTCCGCGATCCTCGGCGAGGCCGGCGGCACCGTCGAGGCCCTCGACGTCAAGGCCGACGTCTCGCTCGGCCCGGACAGCGCCGGCGGCTTCAAGCTCACCGGCATCACCCTCACCGTCAACGGTGAGGTCTCCGGCATCGACGAGGCCGCCTTCCTGAAGGCGGCCGACGAGGCCAAGGCGACCTGCCCGGTCTCCAAGGCGCTCACGGGCGTCGAGATCGAGCTCAAGGCGACCTTCGAGCAGTAGTCGTCACCGACGGACGGACGGACGGGAGGCGCGGTGCCAGCTGGCACCGCGCCTCCCGTCCGTCCATCGGTACGGTGGGGCGCATGCGCCGCCTCTTCCGCACCCGCACGCACGTCGTCACGTGGGTGGGCGCACTCGTCGCCCTCGTCGGCGTGGTGTTCCTGGCGGTGCGGCGACTCGACTCGTCCGGCTGGATCGCGGGTGCATCGGGCGGTGACTTCGCGTTCGTCAGCGGGGACCGACCCGGGCAGCTCGTCGTGGGGGCGGTCCTCGCCCTGCTCGGTGGGATCGTCGCGGCCGCCTGCGCCGCTCGCCTCGCCCGCACCTGGACGCTCCGGGGGCTGCTGGTCGGGATCATCCTGCTCGTCGCCGGCGTGGTCCTCCTCCTCGCAGCACCGAACCCGTCGTTCGGGTGGTTCGCCTACGCGCCCCTCGCCGGCGAGACGATGCTGCCGATCCGGACCACCCGACTGCAGCTGACCGGGCAGGTCGTCGTGCTGGTCGGTGCGGTCCTCACCGCCTTCGCAGCCGGACGACTCAGCACGCAGGCCCGTCACTGACCCGTCATCGGCAACGTCCAGCGGACGTCCGGACTCGGGCGCGAGCGGCTGGCACCATGGTCTGATGGCCGAGCAGTTCCTCCCCGGCGTCCCGCGGCCCGGGCGCCCACCCCGGCCGCGCGTCCGCAACCTCGCACAGCACGACATCCGCGACGCCCGTGCCCGCCTGCGCGGCACGATCTACGAGGACGTCACCCCGGACACCCGCCCGCGCGAGCAGTACTCGCCGGTGCAGATCGTCGACTTCTGCCTCGACCTGGCCGAGGTCATGCTCGCCTCCGGTGCGGACACCCGCAGTGTCGAGACCGCCGTCGTCGCGGTGTCCACGAAGTGGAACCTCGCGCCCCTCGACCTCGACTTCTCCGGCAGCTCGGTCACGCTCCAGTACGCCCCGGCCGACCACCCGCCGCTCGTCAAGGTCCGCACGGTGCAGTCCGACGGCTCCGACCTCGACCGGCTCGCGCGCGCGAACCAGATCGTCGACGACCTGGTGCACGGCGAGCGCGACATGACGAGCGCGGTGAGCGCCCTGGTCGCCGTCCTGCGGCTGCCCACCCGGTGGCCGACCTGGCTCGCCGACGTGGGCCTCTCGGTGCTCGGCACCTCGATCGCGATGCAGGCCGGTGGTGGCTGGCGCGCCGGTGTCGGCGCGTTCGTGCTCATGTTCGGGATCATCCTGTCCGGCCGCTGGCTGACCGGCCGGGGCTTCCCGCAGTTCTTCGTCTCCGGTGCGCAGGCAGCCGTCGCCTCGGCCATCGGCACCCTGGCGATCTGGGCCGAGGTCCTGACCGCGACGGGTGCGGCCACGATGGTCGCCGCACTCGTCGTCCTGCTGCTGCCCCACGTGTCGCTCGTCACCTGGGCCCAGGACGCGATCTCCGGCTTCCGGGCCATGGCCGTCGCCCGGGCGTTCTACATCGTGCTCGTGATCGCCGCGATCGTCGTGGGGGTCCCGGCCGGCATCGCGGTCCTGCAGTGGCTCAGCATCGAGGTCGACCCGTCCGGCATCGTGCTGCAACCGCTGCCGCTCTGGGCCTCGTTGTCGCTGACGGTCGTGTCCGCGGCGGCGAACTGCTTCGTGCAGCAGGCCAGTGCCCGGGTCATCCCCGTCGCGGTGGTGTTCTCGGTCACCGCCGGCGCGTTCCTCTGGGAGCTCCGGCACCTCGGCATGCCGCTGCTGGGAGCGACGTTCATCGCGTCGGTGCTGCTCGGCGTGCTGTCGACCATCGCAGCAGCCCGGATGCGCACGGCCGTGGCGGCGATCGCGGTGCCGGCGTTCTGCGGTGCGCTGCTGCCCGGTGTCGCGGTGTCCGATGCCCTGCTGCACTTCATGTCGGGGGCGTCCGGCGCCGCGCTCGACTTCGTGGCGGCCGTCTCGGTGGCACTCGGCATCGGCGCGGGGCTCGTGCTCGGCGGTCTCGTGGCGACCCCCGGCGCGCGACGGGCCCTGCGGCGGGCGCGTCGGGTGACGGTGCACTCGGTCCACAACGACACGACGGCGATCCCCGTCCTGCGGGACACCGGGTACGACCCGGGCAACGGCTCCGTGCCGCGGGGCCACCGCCCGCGCTGAGGGACCACCCGACACGAGACCCGGGCTGGGCGACCGCTCTCGTGCCCGGGAGCACGAGGAACGTCGCCCAGCCCGGGTCTCGGGTGGTGCGAGCGCCTCAGCCCTTGTCGGAGACGGCCTTCGTCACCGCGGTGGGGGCGTCGTAGTCGCCGTCCGGGATCCCCTTCAGGGCGTCCAGGACGTCACCGGGGGCGTCCTCCTTCTCGGCGGTCGCGACGATGTCCTCCTTCGAGGCGGGGTAGTCGATGCCGCTGAGGTACTTCTGGACCTGGATCGGGTTCGGTGCTGCCATGTCGGTTCCTTCCGTCGGAGCCTCCACGACTACGCCCGTGCGGCTCCGGATCGACCCGGGTGACGCGCCTCGCGGCCAGGGGTCAGATCTCCCAGCTCCCGCTGTCGCTCCACGTCGAGAAGCGCTGCGCGGCCTGCGGCTCGTACCGCTCCATCCATCCGCGCTCGAGTCGGGCGACCGCACGGTCGAACGCCGGCACCAGGTCGAGCTCCGCGCGGAGCATCGCCTGCAGCTGGAGCCCTTCGTACAGCGCGATGAGCTGCTCGGCACCGCGACGGGGGTCCATCGTGTGCGGCGCGCGGCCGACGGCGATGTCGTGCTCCAGTCCGCGCCTGACCTGCGAGAAGAAGAGCTGGTAGCGCGACCGCAGGTACGTGGCCATGGGGTGCGCAGGGTTGCCGGCGACGGAGAGCAGTGCGACGAGCAGCCGCATGAGCGCGGGGTCCTCGGCGTTCGAGGCGACGATCGCACGCAGCAGGTCGACCGTGGGGCCGTCCCCGACCTCGTGTGCCACCGCCTCCAGTCGCGCGCCGTTCCAGCGGTCGACGGCGGCGAGCACGAGGCCGTCCCAGGACGGGAAGTGCTGGCGGAGCTCCTCCGTCGTGATGCCCATCCGCTCGGCGACCATGCCGACGTGGGCCTCGTGGAAGGGCACGTCGCGGAGGACGTCGACCGTGGCGCCGACGATCGTGATGCGCAGGTGCAGGGTGGCGGCCGCGGCGGCTGCCGCCTGCGTGTCGGCGCTGGTGTGTTCGAGCATCGTGCCCTCCGTCGTGCGGCGGACGTCCTGTCCGCACCTCCATCCAAGCGCAGTGGCGGGGGACACAGCATCCCCGGTACGGGTGTCAGCATGTCGGGGGACAGGCGACGACCCCGGAGCACGCACGCGGGCTGCCGTGCGACCATGCCGGGATGACCCCCGAAGACCCCGTCGCACAGGGCCTGGCCACCATGGCCTCCGCAGGCTACGAGTTCGGCGGCGACGACGAGCAGGTCGCGCACGACGTGCGGACCATGTGGGAGCAGCTCGGCTCCCCGGAGGGCGCCTTCGGCGCTGCAGCACGCGCGATCGCCCGGCTGCCGCAACGCCCCGAGGTCCCGATCGCCGACCAGGCCCGCCGCCGCGCGTTCGAGCGCGCGATCGGGATCAACCCGGTCGAGGTCGAACTGACCGCGGCGATGTCCGCACGGGAGCTGCTGGAGCGGATGGCGCGCTCCGTCGCCTGCTGAGACGACGGACGGGCGCGCCCCGCTGAACGGCAACGCGAAGCGTTGCGGGGCGCCCCGACCGAGCCTGTGAGGGAGGCGCGGTGCCAGCCGGCACCGCGCCTCCCGTCCGTCTACGGTGTGCGCGCGTCAGGCGACCCGTCTCACGGGGTCGGCATGCCGCCGTCGACGTGGAGCGTCTCGCCGACCACGTAGGACGACTCGCCGCTCGCCAGGAACACGAACGCCGGCGCGAGCTCGGCGGGCTGGCCCCAGCGGCCCAGGTAGGTCTGCTCACCGGCGGACGGAAGCGCCTCGGGCGGCTGGCCACCGGCCGGCTGCAGCGGGGTCCAGATCGGGCCTGGAGCGACGGCGTTGACCCGGATGCCCTTCGGCGCGAGCTGTGCCGCGAGCCCCTTGGCCATGTTGTTCACGGTCGCCTTCGTGGCTGCGTAGTGCACGAGGTGCGGTGACGGCGCGTACGCCTGGATCGACGTCGTGTTGATGATCGTCGAACCGGGCTGCATGTGCGGCACGGCCGCCTTCGTGATGCGGAAGGTCGCGTAGGCGTTCGTCTTGAAGGTCTCGTCGAACTCCTCGTCCGAGATCTTCGTGATGTCGTCGACGTTCTGCTGCTTGCCGGCGTTGTTCACGAGGATGTCGAGCCCGCCGAGGCCGTCGACGGTCTTCTGGACGAGCTCCTCGCAGAACGCCAGGTCCTTGATGTCACCGGGGATCGCGACGGCCTTGCGGCCCGCGTCCTCGATGAGGCCGACGATGCGGTCGGCGTCCTCCTGCTCCTCGGGCAGGTACACGATGGCGACGTCGGCACCCTCGCGGGCGTAGGCGATGGCGACGGCGGCGCCGATGCCCGAGTCGCCGCCCGTGACGAGCGCCTTGCGGCCCTGCAGGCGGCCCGAGCCGCGGTAGGTGTCCTCACCGTGGTCGGCGGGCACGTTCTGCGCCATCTCCTCGTCGGTGCCGGCACCCTGCAGGTACTGCTCGTCCGGCTTCTTGTCGGCGTACATCTTCGTGGGGTCCTGCATCGCGTACTGGTCGAGACCCGCCTGGTCGTTCTGCTGCTCCGTCATGGCCTGGACGGTACGCACCGGGGTACCGCTGTCCGTCCAGCCGGGTGTCCCCCGCGACGCGTCCGTGACACATCCCCAAGATCACGAACACGTGACGACCGGGCTGCGATTCGGTAACACCTGTCGTCCTGTCCGGCTCCGGGCCGTACGGTCGACTGGTGACTTCCCGCACTCTGCTCGCGCTCGGCGCTGCCGTGCTCGCCTTCGCGGCCGGCACGGTCGGGTCCGATGCCCTCGCGACGGGGGGCGTGGCACCGGCCGCGGCAGCGGAGGACCGCAGCGACGTCGCGGACCCGGTCCAGCCACTGATCCGGGTCACCGACCGCGAACTGCGCCGGGTCGACACGGTCGAGCTCGACGCCGAGTCCCTGGTCCTCCGGCACGCCGACGACACCGTCGCGGACGTCCCCATGCGCGACGCGAGGTCGACCGTCTCGCTGCTCAACCGGCTGCTCGGGACCCCGTCGCGCACGCAGACCGCGGTCGGCGACGGCGGCGCGTGCTTCCCGGCGGGGACGACCTACACCTGGGGCGGCGCGGTCCGCGTCGCGGCGCTCCGCACACCGTCTGCCGTCGGCAACGCGGTCGAGATCCGTGTCCTCAAGGACTCGGTACGGGGCCGGACCGGCGACCGGGTCGAGCTGACCGGTCCTGACGGGCTCCAGGTCGGCGACGACGTCGCGGACGAGATCGCGACGGCTCCACGCTCCGACAAGGTGTCGTTCGGGTCCGGCGACTCCCGGGCGTGGCAGCTGCTGCTCGAGGCCGGTTGGGCTCCCGACGAGCGTTCGACCGGTGACGACGCGACCGGCGACGACCCGACCGGGGACGACCCCCGCGCGGAGCACGACGACGCGACCGACGGTCCGACCCACGACACGGGCGAGGACGCGCGGGGCACGAACGGCGTCTCGGCGCTGACGAACGACACCGAGGTGACGGTCATCGGCTCCCCGATGCCGGTGCACGCGCGCCGGTCCTGCTGACGCGTCCCGCACTGCACGACGGCCGCGCGGTCACGGCCCGCGCGGCTCAGGTCACGCGGCTCAGGCCACGCGCAGGGACGCCACCACCGGGAAGTGATCACTCGCGGCCCACGTCTCCGGGCCGTCGTGGTCCATCACGACGCGCTCGGCGGTGACGTCGCCGCGGGTCAGCACCCAGTCGATCCGCTCGCCGGAGTCGACCGGTTCCTGCCACCCGTTGAAGGACGCGGTGCGGTCACCGGGGTCACCGGCGTCGGACCAGGCGTCCCGGTACCCGGCATCGGTGAAGACCCGGGACGCCGGACCCGCGCCCCATGGTTCGTTGCAGTCACCGGCGAAGACGACGGGGCCGTCGACCGGGGCGAGCCGCTCGACGACGAGGGCGGCGCTGCGCCGACGGACCTCGTCCCCGTGGTCGTTCTCCTCGTGGTCGAAGTGCGCGGTGAGGAGCGTGAAGGCGGCCCCCTCGGCGTCGAGGAAGCGCGCGTGGTTGGCGACCCGTGGGTACAGGCTCCCCCAGGTGTTCGACACCGGCTCGTCCGGGGTGTCGGAGAACCAGAAGGTCCCGACGTCGACGGGGCGCAGGCGGTCGCGGCGGAAGAACACCGCGGCGTGCTCCCCCGCGGAGCCCCCCTCGCGGCCCTGCCCGACGGCGTCGTGGTCGGGCAACCCCTGTCGGAGGGCGTCCATCTGGTGGTCGAACGCCTCCTGCACGCAGAGGACGTCGGGGTCGTGCCGTCGGATGACCTCGAGCACCAGCGGCAGGCGCGCTGGCCAGTCGTGCCGCGGATCCGGGTTCTTCACGTTGTAGGTCATCAGGGTGATCGGACGCGCGACGTGGCTCACCGGTCGACCCTACCGACACGCTCCCACGGGCGACCCCAGGGTGGTGCAGGGTGCGTCAGTTGATGCAGACGCCTTCCTCGCCGTAGGTCTTCACGTCGGTGGAGCTCGGCGTCGGCTCGGACTCCGCCGGCTTCGACGCCTCGGCCTCGGGCGCCTCGTCCGCCGGGGTGGAGGAGGCGTCGCCGGGGGCGGCCGGGGCGGTGACGGTGATGCCGTCGGACCCGAGGACGAGCGTGACGCCCGACACCGTCGTCGACCGCACGGCGACCGCACCGGGCACCACCGCGGCGACGGCCTTGGCCTGCGCCTCCTGCCCGGCGGGGTACTGCACCTGGGTCTTCTGCGTCGTGTCCGAGGACCCCGGCGTCCCGACCTGGAAGCCGCGGGCCGTCAGGTTCGCGGTCGCCGTCGCGGCGGCGCCGGTCGTCCCGCTGCCGTTCAGCACGGTGACCGTCGTCGCGGCGGGCTCGGCGGCCGTGGCCTTCGTGTACTCCTCCGGCTCGCCGACGAGTCCCTGCACGAACGCGGGCAACCCGACGGTGTCGACCTCGACGATGGACAGCGGCCGGCCACCCACCGTGATGGTCGGGGTGCCGAGCGTCGGGATCGTGGCGGACTGGATGTTGCCCGGGCGCAGGTTCCGCATCTGGCTCGCCAGCGACACCAGGTCGGTGTCCGTCTGGATGGAGCTCCCGACGGCGCTGAGGATGTTGTTCATCTTGATGGGGTTGAGCAGGGTGCCCGCGGAGAGCACCTTGCGGGCCTCCTGCGACAGGAAGTACTGCTGGCGCACGTTCCGGTCGAGGTCACCGTTCGGCAGCCCGTGCCGCTGGCGGACGAACGACAGCGCCTGCTTGGCGTCGAGCTCTGAGGTGCCGGCCGGCAGGTCGACACCCGAGTACGGGTCGTTCACCGCGTTGTTCAGGCACACCTCGACCGGCCCGAGCTCCTTGACCACCTGGTAGAAGCCGAGCAACGACACCCGGACGTAGTGGTCGATCGTCAGGCCGCTGAGGTCCTGGATCGTCTGGATGAGCAGCTTCGCACCACCGGTGTCGCCGCCGCCGTTGAGCGTGCCGTAGTAGAACGCGCTGTTGAGCTTGCCCTTGCCGACGCCGGGGATCGGGACGTACGAGTCGCGCGGGAACGAGATCATCGTCGCCTGGGACCCGTCGGCGTTGATGTGCAGCACGATCATCGTGTCGGTGTTCGTCGCACCGCCGTCGTCCTCGGTGCTCAGCTCGGCCATCTGCTCGGGCGTCGCGTTGTCCGGACGGTGGTCGTCACCGACGAGCAGGATGTTCTGCGCCTGACCGTCCACGTCGTCGTCGTCGTCCGACCGCGGACTGATCGCGTCGATCTTCGTGACGCCGCTGTTGAGGCTCGTGAAGGCGAACGCGGCGTAGCCGCCGGTCAGCACGAGGCCCATCGCCAGGACGCCGGCGACCGCGGGGAGGACCACGCCGCTCCCACGCTTCTGGCGCCCGTGGCGCGGCGGCACGTGGCCGCGGCGGGCACGGCGCGTCGTCTGCTCGGGTTCGATGCTCACCCGGAAACCATAACGGCACAGCGTGGAACGGACAGGGAGATCCCTGAGGGTCCGTGCCCGACGCTGTACGCCCGGCGCTCGGTCAGTCGCGCGTGGGCAGGAGGTGGATCGCCTCCATCGCGAGTTCCGCGTCGATCGGCTCGCCCGCGGCGACGGCGTCACGGAGCTTCACGATCTCGGGTCGGATGACGTCGGTCGGGACGAGCTCGGTGAGCTCGGGCACGCGGAGCCGGAAGGCCAGACCGTCGGTGGTCGAGCGGCACAGCTGCGCGAGCGAGGCGTTGCCGCAGGCCTCCGCCCACATCGAGTAGATGTCCGCCCCCTCGCGCGCGACCTCGGCCTGCTGGTCGGCGTCGAGCCGCGCCAGGACGTCGTCGAGCACGGCGGTGACCCGCTCCCGCTCGGCGTCCGAGAACCGCGGGACGGCCAGGCGGACGACCCCGCCGTAGATGACGCCGAGCGTGCGGTAGGCGTCGAGCAGCTCGGCCTCGGTCGGTGCGGCGACGCGGGTGTAGCGGTTCGGCGCCATCTCGATGAGTCCGGCCCGTGCGAGTTCCGCCAGTGCTTCACGGATCGGGGTCCTGGAGACGCCGAGCCACGCGATGAGGTCGTCGTCGTTCAGTCGTTCGCCCGGTTCGAGCGTGCCGTCCATGATCGCGTCGCGGATCTTGTCCTGCACGGTGTCACGGAGCAGCTTGCGCTCTGCGGCCGGCTGCGTGGAGGGAACTGGCATGCCACCAGCGTGTCACATGTGACGCGCTGCGCGCGAGAGGCGCGACGGCCACCACGCCCGGCGCCCCAGGTCGATCACGAGCGCGGGGACGAGCAGCGACCGGACCACGACGGTGTCGAGCAGGACGCCGAACGCCACAACGAAGGCGATCTGCGCCAGGAACAGGATCGGGATGACGCCGAGCGCCGCGAAGGTCGCGGCCAGCACGATGCCCGCCGAGGTGATCACTCCCCCGGTGGCCGCGAGCCCGCGCAGGACACCCTCACGCGGGCCGTGCCGCAGGGACTCCTCGCGCACCCGGGTCATGAGGAAGATGTTGTAGTCGACGCCGAGCGCCACGAGGAACACGAACGCGTACAGCGGGACGGACGGGTCGACCCCGGGGAAGTGGAACACGTGGTCGAACACCAGTGCGCCGACGCCGAGTGCGGCCGCGAAGGACACCACGACACTGCCGACGAGGACCAGCGGGGCGACCACGCTGCGGAGCAGCAGCACGAGGATCAGCAGGATGACCGCGAGCACCACGGGGATGATGACCGAGCGATCGCGGATGCCGGTGTCGTTCGTGTCGACGGCGGTCGCCGTGACGCCACCCACGACCGCGTCGGGGTCCACCCGCTCGACGGCGACGCGGAGGTCGCGGACGGTCCGTTCGGCGGCGCTCGAGTCGGCGGGGTCGGCGAGCGTGGCCTCGAGCAGGACGTCCCCGCGCGACACCGTCGGCTCCGCCGCGCCCGTGGCGGTCCGGGCGGCGGCGTCCGACCCCACGGGGACGGTCCCCGAGGGCGAGTCGGTGGAGGCGGCCACCACCCCGTCGACCCCGCGGACCGAGCGGACGGCGTCGACGAGGGCGTCCAGGTCACGCTCGGCGCCGATGACCTGGGCCGGGCTGCCGGAACCCCCGGGGAAGTGGTCGGCGAGGACCCGCTGGCCGTCCCGCGCCTGGGACGACCCGATCACCAGGTCGCTCTGCGGGACGCCGTCGGCACGGAGCCCGACGAGGCCGCTGCCCATCGCCAGGAGCGCCACGGTGCAGACGATCCAGACCGTGCGGGACCGACGCGCGACGAGGCGCCCCACCCGCGCCCACAGTCCGGTCGCGTCCGGACCGGTGGTCGGGCGGCCACCGGAGCCGAAGGCCGGGCGCAGGGGCCAGAACGCCGCCCGACGGAACGCCAGCAGCAGGGCGGGCAGCAGGGTGAGGGCGGCGAGCAGGCTGAAGGCGATCCCGATCGCGGCGACCGGCCCGAGCGCCTTGTTCGAGTTGAGGTCCGACAGGAGCAGGCAGAGCACCCCGACGATGACGGTCCCGCCCGAGGCGACGATCGGCTCGAACGCGCCGCGGAGAGCGGCCCGGGTCGCCTCCCAGCCGGTGCGGTGCTCGCGCAGTGCCTCGCGGTAGCGCGCCGTGTAGAGGAGCGCGTAGTCCGTCGCGGCGCCGATCACGAGGATCGACAGGATGCCCTGCACCTGCCCGTTGACCGTCACGACCCCCGCCTTCGCCAGGGCGTACACCACGAGGATCGAGGCGCACAGGGCGAAGGTCGCCGTCCCGAGCACCAGGAACGGCAGCAGCGGCGACCGGTAGACCACGATCAGGATGACGAACACGGCGGCGAGTGCCACCCCCAGCAGCAGGCCGTCGATGCCCGCGAACGCCTCGGTCAGGTCGGCCGTGAAGCCCGCCGGACCGGTGACGTACCCGGAGACGCCGGCGGGCAGCGCCTCGTCCACCGTGGTCCGGATGGCCGAGACGGCGTCTCCGGTCTCCGCGTCCTCGGTCAGTGTCGCGACGATCTCGGCGGCGTCGCCGTCCTCGCTCGTGATCACGGGGCTCGTGCCCTGCACGTCGTCGCGCTCGCCGATGGTGTCGGCGATCCGACGGGCCGCAGCGAGGTCGTCGGGCGTCAGGCCGCCGTCGCGGTCGAGGACGACGATGGCGGGTGCCCCCGAGGCCTGTCGGAAGTCGGCGGCACGCTCCTGCACCTTCGTCGCGTCGGCCGAGGCCGGCAGGAACGACGTCTGGTCGTTCGTGGCGACCTCGGAGATCTTCCCGAAGACGGGACCGCCGACGCCGGCCACGACGAGCCAGACGAGGATGACGAGCGCGGGCAGGACGATGCGGAGGAACCGGGACACGTCGGTGAGCGTACACCGATCGTCAGCATGCTGACTATCTCCGCGCCGACGCCGCCGGGAGGACCCGCCCGTAGACTCCGATCATGCACGAACCCGCGGAGCAGTGGCCGCTCGGACGCCTGCTCTCCGCCGCGGCACGTGCCGTCGAGCGGGAGTGGGACGAGCGACTCCGGGCGATCGGGCTGACCCACGCCGCCCTCGTCGCGATCGACATCCTGCTGCGGACCGGCCCGACGGGCGCGGACACCATCGCCAGGACCGCTCGCGTGCAGCCCCAGACCATGTCGCGGACCCTCGAGCGGGCCGAACGGGACGGCCTGGTCGAGCGGACCGCCCACCCGGAGGACCGCCGGCGTCGCGTGGTGTCCGTCACCGACGAGGGTCGCCGCGCATGGGAGACCGCACAGCACATCGAGCGGGAGGTCCTCCCCGAGGACGCGGAGCTCCGCCGGCGGCTGACCAGCGTGCTGCACCGCTCGTGACACTGAAATACCACATGCTGTAGACTCTCCGGGTCGGCGCAGGGCCGACCCGACCCGAGGAGTCCCGATGTCCGAGCGTCGCGCCGCCCGAGCCGCGGCAGCAGCAACAGCAAGAACGGCCCGGAGGCGGCGCAGGCACCCCGCGCTCAGCGCGCTGGTCGCCACCACCGGCACCCTGGTCGGCATCGCCACCCTGCTCGCGGTCGTCGCAGCGGTCTTCGTCGGCAGTCTGACCCGGAGCTTCGACGACCACACCGAGGCGATCGCGGACCCCTTCCCCGCCGGCGACCGGCCCGCACCTTCCGGCGGCGCCGAGGACATCCTGCTCATCGGCTCCGACTCGCGGGCCGGACTGGCCGACGGCGACCAGACCGCCGGCGGGCGGTCGGACACGCTGATGCTCGCCCACGTGCCCGCCGACCGCCGCCACGTGTACCTCATGTCGATCATGCGCGACTCGTGGGTCGAGGTCCCCGGCCACGGCCGGGCCAAGATCAACGCCGCGTACTCCTGGGGCGGCATCCCGCTCACGGTGCAGACGGTCGAGCAGCTGCTCGACGTCCGGATCGACCACGTCGCCGAGGTCGACCTCGCCGGGTTCGCCGACATGACGGACGCACTGGGCGGCGTGACGGTGCAGTCACCGCGGGACTTCACGGCGCGGGGCCACCACTTCGTCAGCGGCGCGAACCGGCTCGACGGCGAACAGGCCCTGGCCTTCGTGCGGGAGCGGTACGCGTTCGCCGACGCCGACCACACACGCGTCCGGAACCAGCAGGCGTTCCTGCGCGGGGTGTTCGACCAGGCCCTGTCGCGCGGCACCCTGACGCACCCGGGACGACTGCAGGAGTTCGTCACCGCGACGAGCGAGCACCTGGCGGTGGACCCCGGGCTCGACGCGGCGACGATCGTCCGTCTCGGGTGGTCCCTGCGCGGGGTCCGACCGGACGACCTGGTCACGTTCACGATGCCGACCGCGGGCAGCGGGACGACCCCCGACGGCCAGTCGTTCGTCCGGTTGGACGACCACGACCGCGCCGCGATCTCGAGCGCCCTGCGGTCCGACGACCTGCAGCGGTGGCTCGAGGATCGCCCGAGCTGACGGTCGCGCCGGCGAATCCCGGACAGCACGAGACCCCCGCGACAGGTGCCACGGGGGTCTCGTGTCGGATCGGGAGGTCGATCAGGCGGGGAGCTGGAGCTCCTGGCCGGCGTAGATCAGGTTCGCGTCGTCGATCGTCGACGTGTTCGCGGCCCACAGCTTCATGTAGCCACCGTCGATGTTCAGCTTCGTCGCGATCTTGTCGAGCGTGTCGCCCGACTCGATCGTGTACGTCTTGCCGCTCGTCGCGACCGCGGCCGGCTTGCTCGACACGGCCGCCTTCGGAGCGGCCTGCGTGGTCGCCTTCGGTGCGGCCGGCGTGGTCGCCTTCGGTGCAGCCTGCTGCGGCGCGGCCTGCTGCGGTGCAGCCTGCTGCGGCGCGGCGGGGGCCGGAGCGGCGGCCTGCGGAGCGGCACCCGTGGTCCCGCTCAGGCCGAGCTTCGCGGAGCAGGCCGGCCATGCACCCCAGCCCTGGGACGCGAGGACGCGCTCGGCGACGGCGATCTGGGCCTCGCGGCTCGCGGAGGCCGGGTTGCCGGCGCCGCCGTTCGCCTGCCAGGTGCCGAGGTTGAACTGCAGGCCACCGTAGTAGCCGTTGCCGGTGTTGATGGCCCAGTTGCCACCGGACTCGCACTGTGCGAGGGCGTCCCAGGTCGAACCGGATGCGGCGTTCGCGGGCGCTGCCGCCAGGCCGACACCGGTCGCGGCGATGCCGGCGAAGGCCAGGCCACCGACGATGGTGCGGGTACGGGAAAGCTTCTTCATGGTTGATCGCTCCACCGGGACCACGGACCTGGCGCCCGCCTGAGCGGACCCGGTCGCCACTGCCCGTCCCGACCGATCGCGGTCATGTTGTGGGGTGCGCCGCCGGGGGCAGTGGTCTCGTGCCGGTGGCGCTGGTCGGCAACCATAGGAAATTCGTGACTGTTATCAAACCGAGACAATGAGTTCTACCCGTGAGTGCTATGTCCCCCACCGGTCTTCCTGAGTGCCCCGATCACCATGGGCATGCAGATCGGTCTGTACCCGGGTACGTGACCTTGGCAGTTTCCTGGCAATGCTGCGGACGGGAGGCCCGTGGCGGCCTGGCAGCGAGCCTCCCGACCGCTGGCTGGTCGCGTCCTGGTCAGCGCCTGGACAGCAGCGTCACGGCCTCGAGGTGGCCGGTCTGCGGGAACATGTCGAGCACGCGCGCCCGTCGCAGGCGGAGCGACGGCATGCGCGCGAGGTCCTTCGCGAGGGTGACCGGGTTGCAGCTCGAGTAGACGACGTGCTCGACCTCGGACTCCTCGAGCCAGGTCGCGAGCGTCTCGCCGATGCCCCGGCGCGGCGGGTTCACCACCACCAGCTCGGGCAGCGCGTCCGGTCGGGCCCGGAGGGCGTGCTCCGTCGCGTCGTCGGCCGCGAAGCGGACGTCGGTCAGCCCCGCCTCGCGCGCGGACTGCTTCGCGGAGCGGATCGCCTCCCGGCTCGTCTCGATCCCCGTGACGGCACGACCCGGGCGCGCTGCGTGCAGGGCGAACCCGCCGACACCGCAGTACAGGTCCCACATCGAGGCCGGCCCGACCTCGTCGATCCACGCCGACGCCTGGTCGTACAGCTGGCTCGCGACGCTCGTGTTCGTCTGGAAGAAGCTCTGCGGTCGGAGGTGCATCGCGATCGAGCCGAACCGCATCGGCAGCGTCTCCTGCTCGGTCAGCACGACCTCGCGTTCCCCCTCGGTGACGGCCTTGTGCTCCGGGAGCAGGTTCGCGGTGACCACGACCGCCTCGGGCAGGACCCGCCGCAGGTCGTCGAGGCGCTCACGCAGTCGTGGCAGCTGCCCTTCGGAGCGCAGCACGAAGCGCACCATGAGCTCGCCGTCCGGGGACTCGGTCACGAGCACGAACTTGAGCTCGCCCCGACGTGCGGCCACGTCGTACGGGATCAGCCCCGTGTCGGCGACGAAGTCCGCCAGGACCGGGAGCGCCCGTCGGATGCCCGGCGTGCAGATGCCGCAGTGCCGCAGGTCCACGCCGCGCTGCCGGTGGTCCAGGATCCCCACCGTGGGGCGCTGGACCGTGCCGCCGACGACCATCTTCGCCTTGTTGCGGTACCCGGACTCCGGGCTCGTGATCGCGGGCAACCACTCGACCGCCCCCGGGCCCCCTGCGGCCTCGACGGCGTCCCGCAGGAGTTCCCGCGTGCGGATCTCCTTGTCGAGCACCTGGTCGCCGTAGGGCTGTCCCATGAGTGTGCACGAGCGGCACACCCCCCGGTCGAAGTAGTCGCACTGCATGGCCGGGTCAGGATACGGCAGCGGCGTCCCGCGTCGTCGTCGCGATGCGGTACAGCGAGGTCGTCGCGGTCACGAAGAGCGTCGTGCCGTCGTCGCCTCCGAAGCACAGGTTCGACACGACCTCGGGCACGGCGACGTCGCCGATGCGGGCGCCGTCGGGTGCGAAGACCGTCACGCCCCGGTGGGTCGAGGACCACACGTTGCCGTGGACGTCGACCCGGATGCCGTCCGGCACGCCCTCGCCCTCGCCGAGCCGGGCGAACACCCGGCCGTTCTTCACGCGGTGGCCGTCGACGTCGTAGGCACGGATGACCGGCTCGTGGGCGGACGAGCTGGCGACGTGGAGCACGCGCTCGTCGGGCGAGAACGCGAGACCGTTCGGTTCGTCGACGTCGAGCACCACGGGGCGCAGGTCCTCGCCGTCCGGTCCGCACCGGAACACCCAGTGGTCGCCGTACTCCCGCTCGCCCGGGTGTCCCTCACGCGGCTGGGTGATGCCGTAGGCCGGGTCGGTGAACCAGATCGAGCCGTCCCGCGTGACGACGACGTCGTTCGGCGAGTTCAACCGACCGTCCGCCCAGCCGTCGACGACCGCGGTGACGACGCCGCCCCGGTCGCGCTCGACGCGTCGCCGCCCGTGCGAGCACTGCACGACGGAGCCGTCGCGGTCCAGCGTGCGGCCGTTCGTGAACTCGACGTCCGACGCGTACACGGTCGTACCGCCGGTCTCCTGGTGCCACTCGAGGATCCGGTCGCCCGGGATGTCCGACCAGCGGACCGTCCGGTCGGACGGGATCCAGCACGGTCCCTCGGCCCAGGTGCTGCCGGTCGCGAGGCGCTCGACGGCGTCGGGGTCGGGGACGAGTTCGGTGAGGCTCGACACGGGTCCTCCTTCGGACGGTGCCCTCCACGCTACGGCGTCAGGCGGTCGCAGCGGCCTCGGCGCGGCGCCGCACGGCCTTCTCGACCGCGGAGATCGCGAGGCCGAGCAGGATCGACGCGACCACCGCGAGGGTCGTCACGAGGAACGGCTGCTCCCGGCTCCAGTGCCCGGTGGCCGCCGCGATCCCCACGCAGTAGGCCGCCCACACCACGTCGGCGACGAGGCAGCTGACCAGGAAGCGCCGGAGGTCGAGCCCGCTGTCCGCACCGACCAGGTTCGTCGTGAGGCGCCCCATCGGGATGAAGCGGCCGAGGACGGCGATGCGTCCGGGGGCCTTCCGGTACCTGGCGTCGATCGACTCCCGCGCCTTCCTGACCTTCGGCCGGCTGAACCACGACCGCGAGCCGAGGTCGACCGTCCGCGCCAGGTGCCAGAGCGCGACGTCGCCGAGCACCATCCCGATCGTCGCCGCGACCACCAGGACGAGCACGGGCAGGAACCCACCGTCACCACCGACGAGCAGCGTGCCGATCGCGACGACGAGCGCCTGGCTCGGCAGGAACACCGCAACGCTGCCGGCGGCCAGCACGAGCCCGACCACGAGGAAGGCCCAGGGCGTCCCGACGAGCTGGAGCACCATCTCCTGCGCTGCGTCCACCGTTCACCTCCGTCGACGCCGGGTGCGCCGACCACGATCATCCCAGGTCCGGGCCCGGCCGGTGCTCGGTGCGCCGCACGATCTCGCGCATCACGTCGGCGGCCTCGTCCGACCGACCCCCGACGACCGCCTGCACGAGCGCGACGTGCAGCCCGACGTCGTGGCGGTCCGGCCGGATGCTCCCGCGCTCACGAAGCGCCTCCCCCACGACGCGGTGCAGCCGTCGGTACAGCGCGTTGCCGGACAGCTCCAGCACGAGGGAGTGCAGCCGGACGTCCGCGATCGTGAAGTCGACCCGGCGGTCCTCGGCCGCGGCGGACGCGAGCTCGTCCGCGGTGGCGAGGAGCGCCTCCCGTCCGGCCGCGCAGTCCTCGAGCGGTGCTCGTCGGGCCGCCGCGGCGGCCGCTGCCGGTTCCACGGCGACCCGCAGCTCGCGGAGCTCGACGGAGACCTGCGCCGCGTCGGGCCCCCGGAGCCGCCAGCGGACGACCAGCGGATCGAGGACGTCCCAGTCCGTGGGGTGGGCGACGACCACGCCGACGCGGGGGCGCGCACTGAGCATGCCGAGCGCGACGAGGACGCGGACCGCCTCACGGACGATGCTGCGGCTCGCGCCCGACCAGGCCACCAGGTCGTCGGTGCTCCGACGGCTCCCCGGCGCGAAGGTGCCGGTGACGACGGCGGTCCCGATCCCGTCGAGCACCCGGTCGAAGGCGCTCGTCACCGCTGCGCGACGGGCGACAGGACGAGCTCGTCGATGCGGACGTGGGCCGGCGCCGCGAGCACGAAGGCCACCGTGCGGCCGACGTCGTCGGGCTGCAGCATCCGAGCGCGCGCCGCCGCGTCGGGGACCTCGGGACGCTGGTCCAGGAAGTCCGTCGCGACGTCGCCCGGGCACAGGTGGGTGGCCCGCACGCCGTGCTCGGCCTCCTGCTGGTTGAGCGTCCGGACGATCGAGCCGAGGGCGGTCTTGCTCGCCGAGTACGCGACACCGGCACCGGGTTGGAAGGACCAGCCCGCGTAGGACGACACCACCACGACGACACCGCCCGCGTCCCGGAGCGCCGGCAGTGCAGCGTCGACCACCGCCACCACGGCGGTCGTGTTCGTGTCGATGACGGCGCGGACGTCGGCGAGCGACTGGTCGTCCCACCGTCGCGCCGGCGAGTTCAGCCCGGCTGCCAGCACCAGGCCGTCGATCCGGCCGTGCCGTCCGAGCACGGCGTCGCGTGCTGCGGGCACCGCGTCGCCGTCCGTCACGTCGAGCGGCACGACGTCCGCCGTCCCGCCGACCGCGCGGACCTCGTCCGCGACCTGCTCGAGTAGGTCCCGGCGACGCCCGCTGAGCACCACCGTCCACCCGTCACGGGCTGCGGCCACCGCGCTCGCCGCCCCCATCCCGCTGCCGCCACCCGTGATCCAGAGCACCTTCGCCGTCATGCTCGAATAGTATGACGATTCAAGGCACGGGCGCCCACCGTTGCCGGGACAGACCGACGACGGGAGCGACGATGCACCTCGACCTGACCGACCGCGTGGTGGTCGTCACCGGAGCCGGCCGGGGGATCGGCCGGACACTCGCGGCGCGGTTCGCCACCGAGGGGTGCCGCGTCGTCGCGTTCGACCTCGCCTTCGACGACGCCGGTGACGACGGCGTCGACCGTGTCGTCTGCGACGTCGCCGACCCGGCCTCCGTGCGTGCGGCCGTCGACGAGGTCGTCCGCCGGCACGGCACCGTCGACGTGCTCGTCAACAACGCGGGCATCAACGTCACCGGGACCGTCGCCGAGCTCGGCTGGGACGAGTGGCGACGGTGCATGGACGTGAACCTCGGGGGCACCTTCCTGGTCAGCCAGGCGGTCGCGCCGGTGATGCAGGCGGCCGGGCGCGGGCGGATCGTCAACGCCGCGTCGTTCGCGGCGATCGTGCCGAGCGTCGGCAGCGCGGCCTACGCGGCGTCGAAGGCCGCGGTGGTCTCGTTCACCCGCGTGCTGGCGTCGGAGCTCGGCCCGTGGGGCATCACCGTGAACGCCTACGCGCCCGGCATGGTGCCGACCGCGATGAACGGGTTCGCCGAGATGCCGCAGGCCGAGCAGGACCGGCTGCTCGACACCCTGTCGCTCCGGCGGTGGGAGACGCCCGACGACGTCGCCGACCTCCTGGTCTTCCTGGCGAGCGACGCGTCCGCCTACGTCACGGGCACACTGCTGGACGTCTCCGGCGGCAAGCTCGCGACGCAGATCCCGGCACGGGCGCACGGTCGCTGAGGCCGGACGCGGAGCAGAGTGGAGGGAACGCTCGCTCCGGCTGTCCGGTCGCTCAGGAAGTTGCCATCCGCCTCTCCGTAGGCTGTGAGGGCCCAGTGAGCCGGACTGCAGCCCGACCCCGAGGAGGTGCCCGATGGTCTCCGTCCTCGTCGCGTTCGCGATCGTCGCCCTGATCGTCCCCGCCCTGACCCCGCTGATGGGGCGCCGCGTGTTCTACGTCGCCGCCCTCGCCCCCGCCGCCGCCGCGGTGCTGACGATCGCCCAGAGCGACGCCGCACTCCACGGCGGGGTCACGAGCCGGTGGCAGTGGATCCCGGAGCTCGACCTGGCGCTGTCGTTGCGGATGGACGCCCTGTCGTGGGTCCTCGCCCTGGTGGTCTCCGTCGTCGGTGCGCTCGTGCTCGTCTACTGCGCGTCGTACTTCGAGCGGGACGAGCCCGGACTGGGCCGGTTCGCGTCCGTCCTGACCGCCTTCGCCGGGTCGATGTACGGCCTCGTCGTCGCCGACGACGTGATCGTGCTCTTCGTGCTCTGGGAGGCCACGACGGTCTTCTCGTACCTGCTCATCGGGCAGGACGCCGACAAGCGCGCGAGCCGTGCCGCCGCGATGCAGGCCCTCGTCGTCACGACCGCCGGCGGGCTGGCGATGCTCGCCGGACTCGTCGCCCTGTCCGTGACCGCGGGGACCACGAGCCTGTCGGGCATCATCGCGCAGGCACCGGAGCTCGTCGAGCGTCCGGGGCCGCTCGTGCCGGTCGCGGTGGTCCTCGTGCTCCTGGGCGCCCTGACGAAGTCGGCGATCGTCCCCTTCCACTTCTGGCTCCCGGCAGCGATGGCGGCGCCGACCCCGGTCAGCGCGTACCTGCACGCCGCGGCGATGGTGAAGGCCGGCATCTACCTGGTCGCCCGCCTGGCCCCGGCGTTCGCGCTGCTGACCGGCTGGCGCGAGACGATCACCGTGCTCGGTGTGCTCGGCATGCTCATCGGCGGCTACCGCGCGCTGCGCCAGACCGACGTGAAGCTGCTGCTCGCCTACGGGACGGTCGCGCAGCTCGGCTTCCTCGTGCTCGCCGCCGGGTGGGGCGCTCCGGCCGTCGCCCTGGGCGGGGTCGCCCTGCTCGTCGCGCACGCCACATTCAAGTCGACGCTGTTCCTGGTCGTCGGAGCCGTCGACCACGCGACCGGCACCCGCGACCTCCGGAAGCTCAGCGGTCTCGGGCGGAAGCTGCCGTGGCTCGTCGTGGTCAGCGTCCTCGCGCTCGCGTCGATGGCGGGCATCCCGCCGACGATCGGCTTCGTCGCGAAGGAGGCCGTCCTGACCGGCTTCGTCGAGGAGCTCCACGGACCGCAGGCGGCCTGGGCGTGGATCGCACTCGTCGGGGTGACCCTCGGCTCGCTCCTCACCGTCGCGTACTCGCTCCGCTTCCTCTGGGGCACGTTCGCCCGGAAGTCCGGCGTGGCCGACACCGAGCCGCACGGCCTGCACGGACTCGGTGTCGTGCCGTCCGTCCTCGCCGTCGCCGGACTCGCGTTCGGCCTGCTCACGCCCGTCGTCGCGCACGGCCTCGAACCCGCTGCCACCGCCGCGGCGCTGCCCGAGGGCGAGGTCCCGCACCTGGCGCTCTGGCACGGCCTGGAGCCCGCGCTCGGCCTCTCCGCGATCACGCTCGTCGGTGGCGTCCTCCTGTTCCTGGCACGACGCCGGGTCGAGGCCCTGCAGCACCGACTCTCCGGGTCACCGAGCGCGGCCGACACCTACCGGAAGACCATGCGTGGGCTCGACCGCCTGGCGACCGGGCTCACGGCCGGCGTCCAGCGCGGGTCGCTCCCCTACTACCTGACCGTGATCCTGTCGGTGTTCGTCGCCGGCGCCCTGGCGAACCTGGTGCTCGGCGGCCCGTGGGCGTTCCGCGTGCGCTTCGCCGACTCGTGGGGCCAGGTGCCGGTCGTCGCCGTGATGGCCGTCGCCGCGATCGCGGTGCTGACCGCGAAGACCCGGTTCGCCGCCGCCGTGCTCGTCGGCGTCACCGGCTACGGGATGTCCGTGCTCTTCGTCCTGCACGGTGCGGTCGACCTCGCGCTCACCCAGCTCGTGGTCGAAACCGTCACGCTGATCGCGTTCGTGCTGGTGCTCCGCCGGCTCCCCCCGCGGATCGCCACGGCCAACCCGTCGCGCTTCCGGATCGTGCGGGCCCTGTTCGCCGGCCTCGCGGGAGCCACCCTGGCCGTCGTCGTGGTCGTCGCGGCCTCGGCACGGAACAGCACCCCGATCTGGCCGGACATCCCGGCGCTCACGAAGTCCTTCGGTCACGGCCTGAACGTCGTGAACGTCGCCCTCGTCGACCTGCGCGGCTGGGACACGCTCGGTGAGCTGACCGTCGTCGTCGCCGCGGCCACGGGTGTCGCGAGCCTGATCTTCCTCGATTCGCGCGAGGACACCCTGCCGCGGCTGCGCGACCTGCCGGCGACCGTGACGAGCGACAAGCACCGCCCGGACGGCGAGCCCCGCGCCTGGCTGCCGACGAGCGCGGCGATCCCGACCGGTCGCTCGGCCCTGCTCGACGTGGTCGTCCGCCTGCTCTTCCACGGCCTCGTCGTGCTCTCGCTCTACCTGCTCTTCGCCGGGCACAACACGGCCGGCGGCGGCTTCGCCGGCGGACTCGTCGCCGGCATCGCGCTGGCCGGTCGGTACCTGGCGGGCGGTCCCGCGGAGCTCGGCGCCGCCGCGCCCGTCCGCGCCGGTCGCCTGCTCGGCCTCGGCGTCGCCACCGCGGCCACGACCGCGATCGTCCCGCTGTTCTTCGGGAAGGAGGCCCTGTACTCCGCGTTCTTCGAGGCGACCGTCCCCGTGCTCGGGCACGTCGAGTTCGTCACCGCGACGTTCTTCGACATCGGGGTCTACCTGGTGGTCGTCGGGCTCGTCCTCGACGTGCTCCGGAGCCTCGGTGCCGAGGTCGACCGGCAACGGCTCGAGGACTCGCGGGCGCGCATCACCGACACCACGGAGGGCGACGTCGACGACAACGCCGCCGCCGCGACCCCGGAGGGGAGTGCCGTATGACCATCACCCTGGTCCTCGTCATCGCGATGGCGGTGCTGTTCTCGTGCGGCGTGTACCTGCTGCTGGAGCGGTCGCTGACCCGGATGCTGCTCGGGTTCCTGCTGCTCGGCAACTCCCTGAACCTGCTGTTGCTCATCATGTCCGGCGCGGCGGGCAAGCCCCCGATCGGCGGCTCGTCCGAGGGCATCACCGACCCGCTCCCCCAGGCGTTCGCCCTGACCGCGATCGTCATCACCTTCGCGGTGAGCGCGTTCCTGCTCGCCCTCATCCACCGCTCGTGGAAGCTGTCCCGCGCCGACGAGGTCGAGGTCGACGAGGCCGACGTCGCGATCGGCAAGGACCGCGACGACGATCCCGCGGACGACGACCCCGAGATCGACACCGACCCCGAAGCGGTCCAGAACGAGGAGGCCTCGCGATGACCTGGCTCGTCCCCCTGCTCGTCCTCGTCCCGCTGCTCGGCGCCGCCATCGCGCTCGGCCTCCTGCGGCACCAGAAGCTCCAGCGGGCCATCACGGTCGCGGTGCTCGCGGTGGCCGTGGTCGTGGCCGCCACGCTCATGGTGCTCGTCGACCAGCACGGCACCATCGTCGTGCAGGTCGGCGGGTGGCAGGCACCGTACGGCATCTCGCTCGTCGTCGACCGGCTGAGCGCCCTGCTCCTCACCGTGAGCGCGAGCGTGCTCCTGCTCGTGCTGCTCTTCTCGATCGGCCAGGGACTCGCGGCCGACGACGAGGACGCCCCCGTCACGATCTACTACCCGACCTACCTGGTGCTGGCCGCCGGAGTGCTCGACGCGTTCCTGGCGGGCGACCTGTTCAACCTCTACGTCGCGTTCGAGATGCTCCTGGTGGCGAGCTACGTGCTCATCACCCTGGGCGGCAGCGAGCAGCGCGTGCGCGCCGGCACGACGTACATCATCACGAGCCTCATCGCCTCGGCGCTGTTCCTCGCATCCATCGGCCTGGTCTACGGCGCGACCGGCACCGTGAACATCGCGCAGATCTCGGAGCGCGTCGCCGGGCTCCCCGAGCACGTGCAGCTCCTGCTCCACACGATGCTGCTCATCGCCTTCGGCATCAAGGCCGCGGTGTTCCCGCTCGCCTTCTGGCTGCCGGACTCGTACCCGACCGCACCGGCCCCGGTCACCGCGGTGTTCGCCGGACTCCTCACGAAGGTCGGCATCTACGCGATCATCCGGCTCGAGACGATCATCTTCCCGAGACCACAGCTCAACACGGTGCTGCTCGTGGTCGCGGTGCTCACGATGATCGTCGGCGTGCTGGGGGCCGTGTCGCAGACCGACGTGAAACGACTGCTGTCCTTCACGCTCATCAGCCACATCGGCTTCATGGTGATGGGCGTCGGGCTCGGTTCCGTCGTCGGCACCGCCGCGGCCGTGTTCTACACGGTGCACCACATCGTCGTGCAGACCACGCTGTTCCTGGTGTCGGGGGTGATGGAACGCGTGGGCGGCACGACCTCGACCCGGTCGCTCGGCGGGCTGCTCAAGGCCGCACCGCTCCTCGCCGCGCTCTACCTGGTCCCGGCGTTCAACCTCGGGGGCATCCCGCCGTTCTCCGGGTTCATCGGCAAGCTCGGCCTGTTCCGCGCCGCGGCCGAGGACGGCTCCCCGATGGCCTGGGTGACGGTCGGCGCCGGCGTGGTGACGAGCCTCCTCACCCTGTACGCACTGATGCGCGTCTGGGACGCCGCCTTCTGGCGGCCCAAGCCGGCCGCCGAGGCGGCGGCACCGCACGCCAGCACGGCCGAGCCGCACGCGCACCTGCGGTCGCCGGAACCGGCGCCGCTGACCGTCTCCGAGGAGACGGGCGAGGCGTACCACCCGGGAGGCTCGACCACCGTCACCGAAGCGGCGCACGCGAGCAGTGCCTCCGGTCCGGCCACCGGCCAGACCCCCGCGGTCGAGCCGTCGGTGCACACGCCGCTGCCCCGGATGCTCGTCGCCGTCACGACGGTGGCGGTCCTCGGGTCGGTCGCGCTCACCGTCGTCGCCGGTCCGCTCTACGGTTACGCGACCCGCGCAGCGGAGTCACTCGAGTCGCCGGACCGATACGTGCAGGCCGTCCTGGGCAGCACGGACGGAGGCGCTGATGAGTGACACCCGCCGCATCTCGAACGCCCGACGGATCGCCCTCGCCTGGCGCTACGACGTGCCGCTCGTCGCCGGACTGACCGTGCTCTGGGCGCTGCTGTGGGGATCCTGGAGCGTCCTGACGCTGCTGTGCGGCGTGGTCGTCGCGCTCCTCGTCACGCAGCTGCTCCCGCTGCCGCCCGTCCCCCTGTCGAAGCGGTTCTCGCTGCCGCGCGCACTGTGGTTCCTGGTGGTGTGGGCCGGGCACGTCGTCGTCGCCTCGTTCCGGGTGGCCTGGGCGGCCGTCCGACCGCGCGGCGTCCGGCAGAGCTCGATCGTGCTCGTGCAGCTGCACACCACGTCGGAGATGACCTTCACGCTCGCCACCCTGGCGATCTCCCTCGTGCCCGGGTCGTACGTCGCCGACGTCGACCTCCCCCGCCGTCGCCTGCTCATCCACGTGCTCGACACCGAGCGCCGTGAGCAGGTCGACCAGGAGCGGCGGACCGTCGCACGCATCGAGGAGCTCGTCATCCGCGCCATCGGGTCGAAGCAGGACGTCTCCGAACTCGCCGAGCCGCTGCCGGAGGTGACCCGGTGAGCGCCGCGGTCGTCGTCATGGCCGTCGGGATCGCGCTCGTGCTCGTCCTGCTCGGCGCCACGCTCGCGCTGGCCGTCGGGCGGATCGTCCGCGGACCGACGATCCTCGACCGGATGATCGGCTCCGACATGGTGCTCACCACCGCGCTCGTGGTGATCGCCGCGGCGATGGTGGTCCGGCGCGACCTGACCGGCGTCCCGGTGCTGGTCGTCATCGCGGCGACGAGCGTCTTCGCGACCATCGCCGTCGCACGGATCGTCACGCCCTCGTCGGACCCGTCCGACGAGGGGATCGACGTGACCACGCCGGAGCACGCCGCCGAGGAGGAGTCGAAGTGATCGAGATCCTGCAGTCCTTCGTCGACGGGGCCGGCGTCCGTGCGTGGATCGCCCTCGTGCTGATGCTCCTCGCCGCGGGGCTGTCGTTCGGCGCCGCCGTGGGCATCGTCCGGTTCCGGGACCCCCTCGTCCGGCTGCACGCGATGGCGAAGCCGCAGGTGCTCGGGTTGGCGCTCGCCCTGGCCGCGATCGTCGTGGCGGTGTGGACCTGGACGGCGTTCTGGGTCGTGCTGCCGGTGCTCGTGTTCCAGCTCTTCCTGGTGCCGGTGTCGACGCACATGATCGCGCGTGCCGGGCTGCGGTCGAACGACTACCGGCACGAGGACCTGCTGGTCGACGACACCGAGGACTGAGTCACCCGGCGGCGCGGACCGCAACCTCGTCGTCGTCCGAGAGGCCCGCGCCGTGGGGGTGGACCGGTTGCAGCTGCTCCCACGCGAGCACGTCCGCCAGCGTCTCGGCGAGTGGCCTCCGTGTCAGGCCTGCCGCACGCGCGCGGTCTGCCGGTCGGTCGTTCATGCCCTGGTGGTCGTCGTCGGGGATCCACAGCGGCAGGGACCGCTCCCCCACCCAGGGCGCCACCCCGCGCGCGAGGAGCACCTCGTCCGCGAGCGCCACGACCGGGACGTCCACGCCCGCTGCGGCCCGTGCTTCCTCGAGGTGCTGCCCCAGCGTGACGACCTCGCCGGGGACGTCGTGGACACCCGCTCGTCGGCCCTCGGCCGCTCCGACGAGCCATCCCGCCAGGTCGCGGACGTCGATCACCGAGGTGGGTCGATCCGTGCGCGCCGGGACCACCACCGCGCGGCCGCTCTCGGCTGCACGGGCGAACCGCCACGGCCAGTAGCCGGAACGTCCGGTGTGGTCGCCCGGTCCGCCGACGAGTCCGGCCCGCGCGACCGAGGCACGCTCGGGGCCGAAGGCGTCGAGGACCGCACGCTCGCACGCCACCTTCGCGGCGCCGTAGTCGGCGGGGTCGTCCGACGGCTCGAGCACGGCGGCGTGCTCGTCGGCACCGCGCTCGGCCTGCGAGGCGTAGACGCTCACGGTCGACACGAAGACGTACCGGTCGGCGACGGGCTCGAGGTCACGGGCTGCGCGACGGACGTGCTCCGGGGTGCGGGAGACGTCGACGACCGCGTCCCATCGCTCGCTGGCGACCCCGGTCAGGGCGTCGTCGCGGTCCCGGTCGGCCCGCACGAGTCGAGCGCCGGTGGGGACGTCCGAGCCGCGCGCGACGCACGTGACGTCGTGGCCGGTGTCGAGAGCGTGCTGCACGACGGTCCGGCCGAGCCAGGCGGTGCCGCCGAGGACGAGGATGCGCATGCAGTCCAGCCTGCACCGAGCGGCGACCGACGGCGCGCGGCGACCGGCTCAGGCGGTCGCGGCCGCCGGAGCGTCCTCGCGGCGGGCGAGCAGCAGGTCCGCCACGGCGGCGACGACGACCAGCGCGGCAGCGTACGCGGGGAACGCCATCGCGGCACCGGTGCCCGCACGCTCGGCGACCTCGCCGACTACGGCCGACGCGACCGACTGTCCGACGATGACCGCCGAGCCGAGGATCGTCATCGTGGTCGCCGAACGGCCGACGGGCGACCGGTCCGATCCCAGGCTGTACTGCGCGACGAGCGTCGGGCCGATACCGATGCCCATGACACCGAGCACGAGGACGACCGCCACGACGGAGTCCGCTCGGCTGAAGGCGATCGCGCCGCCCAGCAGCACGACCCCGAACACGAGCCAGCGCCAGGTGACACCGAACCGCTGCGGGAACGCCGCCGATCCGAGTGCGAGTGCGGCGGACCCGATCCCCATCACGCCGTACAGCAGGCCGGCCTGGGACGCCTCGCCGTGCTGTTCCGTGAAGGCCGTCAGCGAGGTCAGCGTCGACCCGAAGAAGAGTCCGATGCCGAGGATCCCGACGACGACCACGAGGAGTCGCGGACGGAGCAGCTGCCGGGCCGGTGCGCGCGTCTCCTGTGCCGGCCCACCGACGACGAGGGCGCCGGTCGGGTGCAGCGCGAAGGCGGTGACGAAGACGAAGGTCAGTGCCGACGCACCGGCGACGGCCACCCACGGCGCGATCGTGCTCGCGAGCAGGCCGACCAGGAACGGTCCGACGATGAAGACGGTCTCGTCCGCGGCCGACTCGTACGCCATCGTGCCGCTGAAGACCTTGTCGCGGCGTGCCGGGGACATGCGCTGGCGGATGATCGCCACGAGTCGCGTGCGGGACATCGGGGCGACCTGCGGTGCGGTCGCGCCGATCAGGAACGACATCGCCAGGACCGCGAGGTCGGGCGCGGTGCTCGCGACCACGATCGGCAGGACGCCGAGCAGGACGGCGTTCGCGAGTCCGACCGGGACGAGGACGGCCCGCTGGCCGAAGCGGTCGGCGGCCGCACCGACGAGGGGTCCGAAGATCGCCGAGCCGATCCCGACGAAGGCGGAGTTGATGCCACCGAGGGCGACGGAGTCACGGGACGCGACGACGAGGGTGAGGACACCGACGACCATCATCGCGAAGGGCAGACGGGCGATGAACGCGATCGGGAAGTACCACCGACCGGCGAAGGAGACGAGGGACGCGTCGGAGCGTCGGGCTTGGAGCATGAGGGGGTGTGCCTTCTGGGGCCCGGCCTGGTCCGGCGGCGGGCCCATCGGGTGCCGCCGCTGTCCGTCGGTGGGGCCGACGGCCGGTAGATACACACTGCTTGCTGTTGTGTCCCCCCAGGGTACCAAGCCCGTCCGGACGGCACGCGGGACCCGTCGGGACGCAGCTGGTGACGGTCTGGAGGCGCGTGGCGGGCCCCCCCCCCCCCGCCCGACCCACGTCAGCCGCGGCGCAGGCCGTCGTCGATGCGCGCCAGCAGGTCGGCGGCGACGTCGATGCCGTCCTCGTCGCCGCCGAGGGCGGCTCGGAGCCGCTCGGCCCAGTGCGCGTGCAACCGCGCGATGCTGTCGTGGGCGAGGGCGGTGGGGTGCAGCTGCACGGTCCGGGCGTCGTCCGGGTCGGTACGGCGCTCGACCATGCCCTTCGCGACGAGGGCGCGGAGCGCGACGCTGCAGTTGCTGCGCTGCAGGGCGGTGGCCTCGGCGACGGCACTCGGCGAGGCGCCGGGGTTCCGGTGCACCCAGCGCATCACGAGCGCCTCGGTGCCGGTCAGCGGGACGATGTCGAGCGCATGCGGGCCGTGCGGGTCGACCTCGCGACCGATGCGCAGGACGACGTCGGCGAACTCGGCGAGGGCGTCATCGGAGACCGCTGGTGCCATGTCGTCACTGTACCGTCCAGCGACAATGAGTTATGGTTTCATAACCATGACGACGGACACCGGGTCCATCCGCGCCACCACGGCGACGCCCTCCACCCGCCCCACGGGCATCACGACTCCCCTGCTGCTCGTGCTCGGCCTGCTCAGCGCGGTCGCCCCCTTCGCGACCGACCTCTACCTGCCGGCGTTCCCGCGGATGACCACGGAGCTGTCCGCCTCGGCGACGACCGTGCAGCTCACCCTGACGGCGTTCCTGGTCGGTGTGACCGCGGGGCAGCTCGTGTTCGGGCCGCTGTCGGACCGTTTCGGCCGCGTGCCCCCGCTCCTCGCCGGCGCCGCGCTCTGCGTCCTCGCGAGCGCCGCAGCGGTGCTCGCGCCGAACGTGGCGGTGCTCGTCGTCGCCCGGCTGCTGCAGGGACTCGGCGGGGCGGCCGGCATGGTGATCGGCCGCGCCGTGATCTCCGACCTGGCGACCGGCAAGCCCGCCGCCCGCGCCTTCTCGCTCATGATGATCGTCGGCGGGGTCGCGCCCGTGGTGGCACCGCTCCTCGGCGGTCTGCTCACCGGACCGATCGGGTGGCGCGGACTGCTGACGATCGTGCTCGGCCTGTCGGTGCTGATGCTCGTCGCCGTGCTCGCCGTCGTGCGGGAGACGCACCTGCGCTCGCGGCGTGACGCGCTCCGGGCCGAGCGCGTGGCATCCGGCTCCCCGCTGCGAGCGCTGCGATCGCGCACCTTCGTCGGGTACACGGCGGTCTTCGGCTTCGCGTTCGCGGTGATGATGGCGTACATCTCGGCGTCACCGTTCCTGTACCAGGGCATGCTCGGGCTCGACACGGTCGGCTACGGGCTCGCCTTCGGTCTGAACGCACTCGCGCTGATGGGCGTGAGCATCCTGTCGGCGAAGCTCACCGCGACCCGCTCGGTCGAGGGCGTCCTGACGCTCGGCATCGCCCTCGTGGTGGCGTCCACCGTGGCGTTCGCGCTGCTCGTCGTGACCGGGGCGCCCGTCCTCTGGCTCGCGGTGCCGCTCTTCACGGCGGTCGGGTCGCTCGGCCTCGTGCTCGGGAACGCGACGGCGCTGGCGCTCGGCGCGGTCCCCGGGGTCGCGGGCAGCGCCTCGGCCGTGCTCGGCGCCCTGCAGTTCGGGCTCGCGGCGCTCGTGTCGCCGCTCGTGAGCATCGGGGGCGAGGACACGGCGGCGCCGCTCGCGGTCGTCATGCTCGCGGCCGCCGTGGTCGCCGTCGTCGCGCTCGTGGCGGCGCGGCGCAGCCGGGCGTAGCAGCGCAGCGCAGCGCGGCGCGGCGCAGCCGGGCGTAGCAGCGCAGCGCAGCCGGGCGTAGCGGCGTGGGGTCGCGGGGCCGTGCGCCGCTCAGTGGCGGCGCCCGAGCGGTACCGCGGCACCCTCGCGCGGGCGGAGGAACGGGATGCGGGGCATCGCCCAGTCAACCCACACCACCCGGGCCGCCGGCGCGACCGCCAGCGCCCAGAGGATCGAGGCCGCCGCGTCCGTCGGGTAGTGCACGGCGTCGATCGAGACCGAGAGGAACACGACCACGATCGCCACGACACCGGCGACCCGGGCGACCTGGTGCCACCGCGTCTCGCGGACGACCCACACGAGCGCGATCACGAACGCCGTGATGTAGACCGTGTGCCCGCTCGGGTACCCGGGGTCGGGCTGGACGGGGAACGGGTGCGGCAGCAGCGCCACGTCGGGCCGGGCGCGGTGGACGATCTCCTTGACGACGGCGGACGGCAGCCACGTGATCGCGATCGTCATGCCGAATCCGAGGGCCGGTCGGAGGTCCCGTGCCCGCCACCAGATGACGCCAGCGACGACGAACGTGATCGCGATCGCCGGCACCGGGCTGATGACGTGGTAGACCGCCGTCGTGAACGCACCGAGCGCACCGGTGTGCAGCGTGTTGAACGCCTTCGCGAGCCCCGCGTCCACCGAACCGAGGAAGAACCCGATCACCGTCAGCACGACCACGGCCCCGATGCCGATCGTGACGGTCGCCAGCGGGTGGGGGTTCGGCTCGAGGATGCCGACGACGTCGGCCCTCCTGCGGCGGCGCTCGGGCTCGGTGCTCATCCACCCATCGTCCCAGGGAGAGCCGCCCGTGCCCGGCACACGCGGCCCGCGCAGATCAGAGACCGCTCAGCCTGCGTGATCCCGCTCCGCATGCCGCATCCACAGGGCTGAACGCGGACGCGTGCCACGTGTCAGGCTCGTCCGATGCTGGTGGCCTACGTGGACGAGTCGTACGACCGAGATCGGTACTACGTCGCTGCGGCGATCGCCACGCTCGACCAGTGGGACCTCGTCGCGGAGCGGCTGTCGGAAGTCCGCAGGCGAACCGCTCTCGAACACGGGACCGATCCGGCGATCGAGTTCCACGGCCACGAACTCATGGGCGGCGCCGGCTCGTGGCGATCGTTGCGAGGCAGGCATCGCGAGGCTGCGGGCATCTCCCTGGCGGTCCTCCGAGCTGCACTCGACTGCGGAGTCCGGTACGTCCTGTGCGGAGTGGACACTGCACAGCTCGGCGCCCGGTCCCACGATGCCCGTACTCCGCACTCAGTCGCCTTCGGGCACGTCCTCGAGGAGGTCGATCGCTACACGGGTGCGAGCGGCGACGGGGAGCAGGCGATCGTCGTCGCCGACGAGATCGCGACGCAGGCAGAACACCAGCGCGCGTTCGCCGGTTACCAGGAGTTCGGCACGCCGGGTTCGCAGTCGTCCAGGCTCCGGAACATCTCGTCCCCGATCAACTTCGCGTGCTCCCGGTTCGCCGACGGGTTGCAGGTCGTGGACCTCGCCGTCTACGTGCACTACCGCCGAGAGCGCGTCCACAATCCGCACCCGGCAGCTCGCAGGACGCTTGCACAGCAGTGGGCCGCGATCGCACCGGCAGTCATCCACCGGGAGACGTGGACGCCCGACGGAGATGCCGACGACTCCGTCGAGGAAGAACGAAGGCCCCGGTGACGGGGCCTTCGGCTGGCGACGTCCCGAGAACCGGCCCGTCGTGCTTCCACGGTAGCTCAGGACAACCTTCGTCGCGACCCTCACCCTGCAGCTCGACGCTCACGAGCAGCCCGGCTCAGTCCTCGACGTCGAACACGACGACGCGGCTGCTGCCGGCGCCGATGTGGTCGGCGACCGGACGGTGCTCCGGGTGCGGCAGGTACCCGGCGAGCGCCTCGCGGTCACGGAAGCGCACCGTGAGCATCCAGTCGAACCCGCCCTCGAGGCCCTCGGTGCTGATGCTCGGTCCGGAGTGCACCGACTCCACCCCGTCGATGCGGGGCAGGTGGTCACGGCAGAGCGCATCCGCCTGCACGGCGTGCTCGCCGACCCCGTCCCGCGCTGCGTCCCACTGCACCAGCACCACGTGCGTCACACCAGCCATGTCCTGCTCCCGTCGTCCCGGCCCACATTGCCACCCGAGCACTGGGACACCACCCCGCCTGTGCCCGCACGCAACCAAGGGACCTACCGTCGGCCGGGTACGAGACGGCACGACGAGAGGAACACCATGGCAAGCGGAGTAGCAGCGGTCTGGGTACCGGTCAGTGACATGCAGCGCGCGGTCGCGTTCTACCGCGACGCGCTCGGCCTGACGGTCGCGAGCGAGGACGACGACTGGAGCGAGATCGACGCGAACGGCCTGCGCATCGGCCTGAACGGTCGGGAGTCGGCGAGCCCGTCGAGCGGCGGCGGTGCGGTCGTCTCGTTCCAGCCGGACGGCAGCATCGAGGACGAGGTCGCCGACCTGCGGTCGAAGGGCGTCGAGTTCGCGGGTGACGTCAGCGAGCACCCGTGGGGCAAGATCATCCCGTTCAAGGACAGTGAGGGCAACGACCTGCAGCTGTACTCGCCGCCGCAGGGCTGACGCGACGACCCGCAGACGGGAGGCGCGGTGCCAGCTGGCACCGCGCCTCCCGTCCTCCTGCAGCGCCGTCTAGAACGCGGGCGTCCCGCCGGCGATCGTGATGGTCGAGCCGGACTGGTAGCTCGACTCCGGGCTGACGAGGTGCACGTACGCGGCTCCGAGCTCGGCCGGCTGGCCGGGGCGGCCGAACGGCGACTGCTCGCCGAAGTGCGACACCGTCTCGGCGTCGTCGGACCCGGGCTGCAGCGGCGTCCACACCGGACCCGGCGCGACCGAGTTGACACGGATGCCCTTCGGGGCGAGCTGCTGCGCGACGGCCTCGGTGAAGGTCTTCACGGCGCTCTTCGAGATCGCGTAGTCGATCTTGTCCGGTGACGGCGTCGCGGCCTGGATCGAGCCGGTGGTGACGATCGTCGAGCCGGGCTCGAGGTGCGGGACCGCGGCCTGGGTCAGCCAGAACAGCGAGTAGATGTTCGTCTTGAACGTCGAGTCGAAGTGCTCGGTGGTCAGCGACAGGATGTCGTCGTTGCTGTCCATGCGACCGGCGACCATGACGAGGGTGTCGAGCCCGCCGAGTTCGTCGACCGCCTTCTGGACGAGGTCCTTGCAGTACTGCTCGTCGGAGATGTCCCCGGGGACGAGGACGGCCTTGCGCCCCTCGGACTCGAGGAGGTCGCGGACCTGCTCGGCGTCCTCCTGCTCGTCGGGCAGGTAGGAGAGGACGAGGTCGGCACCCTCACGGGACATCGCGATGGCGGCGGCGCGGCCGATGCCGGAGTCGGCACCGGTCACGATGCCGCGGAAGCCGGTCAGCCGTTCCTTGCCGACGTAGCTCTGCTCGCCGTGGTCGGGCTCCGGGTCCATCTTCCACGCGGCACCCGGCAGCGACTGCTCCTGCTTCGGGAACGGCGGCTTCGGGTAGAGGGAGTTCGGGTCGCGCTTCTCGTACTGGCTCATGGGGCCATGGTGCTCGCGAGCTGCTCCGTGCCGGTCCAGCAGCACCGGGTGGGTTCGGTGGGCTCGAGACCCTCGAGGAAGGAACCTGGACGAGGAAGAGAAGACCCGGCCCCTGAGGAGCCGGGTGGTGTCCTGCTAATGTACCAGATACACAGTCCCGTCACCATCCATCAGGGCGTCGGAGGTGAGCGATCCGTTCCGGCAGGACCACCGCTGCGACGTCCGTCGCTGTCAAGCGACACCACCAGTGGCCCCCCGCACCTTCGGCCGGTTCGCCCCGGAGCTTGCCCGCCGTGAAGCCCGGCGTCGGGTTGACGGTGCCCACCGGCACCAGCGTCCGCGCGTGCGCGAGCGGGAAGGCGAGGTCGCTGTCGTTGGTGACGACGACCACGGCATCGACCCGATCGGTGAGGACGTCGATCAGCAAATGTGACGCCACGTTGACGTCGGAACCCTTCTCCTCGCGCCTCGCCACGGACACCATGAACGACGCGGACGGCACGTCCCGGTCCGACGTGTCCCGCACCTGCAGCGGCCAGTCTGCGCGGACCAGCCGAGGTCGCCCGCGGCGGTCCGCCACGGCGAGCGGCGCCGTTGCCACGCGGGTGACGTACTGTCCGAGGGTGAGCTCGTCCAAGGCCCCGGCCAGGCGGAGCGCGCGCAGGTACGTGTCCTGGTCCCGCTGGTCGTCCTCGTTCCCCGCTCCGCTGATGCGGGCGGTGCAGTAGACGACACGCTCGACCTCACCGGACCATGCCGCCCCGGGTCCGTCGACCAGACGCTGCGCCAGCGCTCGAGGGTCCAGCCACCGCCAACCCGGGGCAGCACCGCTCAGCGCCCGAGCTCCGTAGTAGAGGTTGAAGCCGTCGACGTACACACCCACGCGCATGTCGGGTGACGGTAGTGCGAAGGCGGACGTGCCCGATGGTCATCCCCAGCTGCACGGTCGAGGGCGGTCGTCCACACCGCTGCGCCCCTCCTGTGCCCCGCTGTCACCCGGGCACCCAGGTCGCACCCGGGCGACGGGCGTTGCCTGCTCGCGGTCACCCGATCAGCAACTGGAGGCAGCGAATGGCCAAGACCTGGTTCATCACCGGAGCATCGAAGGGCTTCGGCCGCGAGTGGGCGGAGGCCGCCTTGGAGCGCGGGGACTCCGTCGCGGGCACTGCCCGGGACACCGACGACGTGCAGGCACTCGTCGAGCAGTACCCGGACACCTTCCTGGCGATCCGGCTCGACGTCACCGACAAGGCCGCCGACACCGCTGCGGTGCAGCAGGCCGCGGAGCACTTCGGACGGCTCGACGTCGTCGTGAACAACGCGGGTTTCGGCCACTTCGGCATGGTCGAGGAGCTCACCGAGGACGAGGTCCGCGCGCAGCTCGAGACGAACTTCTTCGGTGCGCTCTGGGTCACGCAGGCGGCACTGCCGATCATGCGCGAGCAGGGCTCGGGCCACATCGTGCAGGTCTCGAGCATCGGCGGCATCAGCGCGTTCCCGACGGTCGGCGCGTACCACGCGTCGAAGTGGGCGCTCGAGGGCCTGTCCCAGTCCCTGTCGCAGGAGGTCTCGGGGTTCGGCGTCTCCGTCACCCTCGTCGAGCCGGGCGGCTTCTCGACCGACTGGTCCGGTCCGTCCTCGAAGCACAGCGAGGAGCTCGACGCCTACGCGGACGTCCGCGAGGCCGCCTCGAAGCGTCCGTCCGCATCGGACCCGGGCAAGCCCGAGGCGACCCGCTCGGCGATCCTCAAGGTCGTCGACGCCGAGCAGCCGCCGCTGCGCGTCTTCTTCGGCAAGGCGCCGCTCGGCATCGCCGAGCAGGACTACGAGTCGCGGCTCGCGACGTGGCGCGAGTGGCAGCCGGTCGCCGAGGAGGCACACGGCGCCTGAGCACCCACGCCGCCGACGTCACCACGTGTCGGACGGGAGGCTCCCCACCAGCTGGTGGGGAGCCTCCCGTCCGTCGGTGGGTCGGGTCGGTCAGACGCCCGCCGTCGACCGGATCCACGAGGACGACTGCGACAGCAGTGCGTAGTTCGACCCGGCCGTCGTGTCCGCACCGGGGTCGGCGCTGTCGCCGGTGGAGCACACCGCGACGACCTTGCCGTTGACCAGGAGCGGGCCGCCGGAGTCGCCGTGGTTCGACGCTCCGGTGACGCCGGTGACGTGCTGCGCCTTGCCGCTGTAGGCGTCGCGCGTCGCACCCGTGAGCGACACGGTCGCCTGGTACAGCGCGTCCGACTGCTGCGCGTTCGCGCGGAGGCCGTAACCCTGGATGACGCCGGTCCCGCTCGACTTCGCCGCGGCGGTCAGATCGAGGGGGGCGTAGGTCGACAGCGCGTAGGTGCTGCGCAGGTGCACGAGCGCGATGTCCCCGGCCGGCGCGGCGCTGACGCGGTCGATCGCGACGGCGGTGCCGCGGTTCGTGGTGGAGTTCGAGTGGTAGACGTTCATCGCGCCGATGCCGTCGATGCAGTGGCGGGCGGTGACGATCCACGAGGCGTTGATCTGCTCGCCGGTGCAGTTGCTGACGTACCCGGACGGGATGGTGCCGCCGGACGCCTCGAGCTGGACGGCCCAGGTGGTGGTGGGTGCCTTCTCACCGCCGACGACCTCGGTGCCCGCGGGCAGCGCGGAGGCGGGGGTGGCGGCGAACACGCCGCCGGCGACGACGGCCACGGCGGCGAACGCCGCTGCGAGGGTGTGCTTCACGGGGACTCCTCTGTTCCTGGCTCCTGCACCGTTGCAGGATGCAACTGCGGTCATCCTGACCCTCGTCCGGGGGCCGCGCCAGTCCGCACTTCCACCGACACCGGGGCTCCGTGACCGCTCCCTATGCTGATCCAGTGCCCGACCCCGCCGTCACCGCCGCCGCTCCGGACGCACGTCGCCCGGTGATCGCGATCGCCGGACTCGCGATCGAGACCTCGACCTTCACGCCCACCCGGACCCTCGCGCCCGCCTTCCACCCGGACCGCGGTGACGAGGTCGTGGCGCGGTACCCGTTCCTGGCGTCGTACGCGGACTCAGCCGACTTCCGCGGGGCGCTCATCGGCCACGCACTGCCCGGCGGGGTCGTCGCCCGGCAGGCCTACGAGGAACTCGCCGACGAGATCGTCGCGCGCCTGACGGCGATCGGGCCGGTCGACGGCCTCTGGTACGACATCCACGGCGCGATGGTGGTCGAGGGGCTCGACGACGCCGAGACCGACCTGCTCGGCCGCATCCGCGCGGTCGTCGGGCCGGACGTCATCGTGTCGGCATCGATGGACCTGCACGGCAACGTCACGCGGGAACTCGCGCACCAGGTGGACCTCGTCACCTGCTACCGCATGGCCCCGCACGAGGACGCCCTCGAGACGAAGGAGCGCGCGGTCCGGAACCTGGTCGACGTGCTCGCCACCAGGCCGGTCGGAGGACAGCGCCCGGTGAAGGCGTGGATCCCGATCCCGGTGCTGCTGCCCGGCGAGCAGACGTCGACCCGCATCGAGCCCGCGGCGTCGATCTACGGGCAGGTACCGGAGGTCGAGCAGGAGGACGGCGTCCTCGACGCCGCGATCTGGGTCGGGTACGCCTGGGCCGACCAGCCCCGCGACCGTGCCGTCACCGTCGTCACCGGGTGGGACCGCGACGTCGTGGCCGCGGGCGCCGAGCGCCTGGCCCGAGCGTTCTGGGACGCCCGCGAGGACTTCGTGTTCGTGGCACCGACGGGCTCCTTCGACGAGTGCCTCGCCGCCGCCCTCGCACCCGGGACCGCGCGTCCGTTCTTCGTGTCGGACTCCGGTGACAACCCGACCGCCGGCGGTTCCGGTGACATGACCTGGGGTCTCACGCAGGTGCTCGCACACCCGGCCTTCGCCACCCCTGACGGCCCCACCGTCATCTACGCGAGCGTCCCCGGCCCGGCCGCCGTCGCCGAGGCGGTCGCGGCCGGGGTCGGTGCGACCGTGACGGTGACGGCGGGCGCCGAGGTCGACGACGTGCACGCGGGGCCGATCACGATGACCGGCCGGGTGCACGCGGTCAAGCACGGCGACCGGGACGCCGAGACCGAGGTCGTGCTGCAGGTCGGCAGCGTCTTCGCGATCCTGACGACGCTCCGCAAGCCGTACCACCACGAGCACGACTTCACCGATCTCGACCTCGACCCGCGTCGGGCCGACGTCGTCGTCGTGAAGATCGGCTACCTCGAGCCGGAACTCTTCGACATGGCGGCCGACTGGATGCTGGCGCTCACTCCGGGAGGGGTCGACCAGGACCTGCTCCGCCTCGGGCACCACCGGATCGAGCGGCCGCTGTTCCCCTACGATCGGGAGTTCGCGACGCCGCCGGACCTGTCCGCGCGCATCGTGCCGCCGTCGAACGAACCCCTCGGAGCCGCCTGATGACCGTCGCCCTCGAGATCGCCGTGACGTCGCCCGCCGGGGCCCTGGTCGCCCGTGACGGGGGCGCCGACCGGGTCGAGCTCTGCATCGGCCTGGAGCTGGGCGGCCTGACGCCCTCGCAGGCCCTGGTCGAGGCCACGCACGAGACCGGGATCCCGGCGCACGCCCTGGTGCGCTGCCGCCCCGGGGGCTTCACGTACGACGACGACGAGCTCGCGCTCATGGAGCGGGAGGTCCGCACGGTCCTGCGCTCGGGAGCGGCCGGGGTGGTGGTCGGTGCCCTGCGCCCGGACCGGACCCTCGACGAGGACGCCCTCCGCCGCTTCGTGGCCGCCACCCGCTCGGTCTCCGCACACGCCGAGGTCACCCTGCACCGCGCGGTCGACCACGCCGCCGACCCGGTCGCGACGGTCGCGCGGCTCGCCGACCTCGGCGTCACGCGGGTGCTGACCTCCGGCGGCGCCGCGAGCGCTCCGGCGGGAGCGACGACGATCGCGCGCATGGTCGACGCCGCCGGGCCCGTGCAGGTGATGGCGGGGGCCGGGGTCCACGCGCGGGACATCGGAGCACTGGTCGCGACCGGGGTCGCCGCGGTGCACCTCTCCGCCAAGCGGTCGGTCGTGGGCGGTCACGACGGCGTCCCGATGGGCAGCGGCGACGACGGTTCCGGCCACACCGTCACGGACGCGGCGGTGGTGGCAGCAGCGCGGACTGCCCTCGATCAGTCGGCCTGACGGCGGTCCCGGCGGAGCCGTCAGCCCAGGGCCACGACCCGGTCCGCAGCGGCGATCGCGACCGGGTCGTGCGCCGCGTGGACGACGACGACACCCGCGGCGGCCTCCGCGGCGAGCGCCGCCGTCACGAGGGCCGCCGACCCGGCGTCGACGCCCGCCGTCGGCTCGTCGACGAGCAGGACCGGCGCGCGCTGCGCGAGACCGAGGGCGACGAGCGTGCGCTGCCGCTGCCCGCCGGACAGCTCGTCGAGCGGCCGGTCGGCGAGGTCGGTGATGCCCATCCGGTCCAGCTGCGCGTCGACGACCGCGTGGTCCGCCCGTCCGAGCGGTCGCCACCAGGGCCGTGCCCGCCAGCGCCCCATCGCGACGGTCGACCGCACGGTCAGCGGGAGCGCGGACGGCGGGACCGCCTGGGTCACGTACGCCACTCCGCCGGACGGGAGGCCCGACACGGCCCCGCCGACGGGCGTCACCACTCCGGCGAGCGCGTCGAGCAGCGTCGACTTGCCGGATCCGTTGGGTCCGGTGAGCGCCGTGACGACCCCGGCGGGGAACGTCGCGTCGAGACCGTCGAGCACCGTCCGGTCACCGCGTCGGACGACGAGGTGCGTGACCTCGAGGGCAGGGGGAACCGCGGTGGTGAGCACCTGAGCACGCTATCAGTATCGATAGTCGTTTTCATGTAGCGTCTCCCAGCATGACCTGGCTGACCGACCCGTTCTCCGTCGACTTCATGCTGCGCGCCCTCGTCGGCGGCACCCTGGCGGCGGTCCTCTGCGCGGTCGTCGGCACGTGGGTGCTCGTGCGGGGCATGGCGTTCCTCGGCGAGGCACTCGCACACGGCATGCTCCCGGGCGTCGCGGTCGCCACCCTCACCGGGATCCCCGCCGTGCTCGGAGCGGCCGTGAGCGCGGGCGTGATGGTGGTCGGCGTCGGCGCACTCCGTCGTCGCGCCCGGCTGTCGTACGACACCTCGATCGGGCTGCTGTTCGTCGGCATGCTCGCCCTCGGGGTCATCATCGTGTCCTCGTCCCGGTCCTTCGCCACCGACGTCACCGCGATCCTGTTCGGCGACGTCCTCGCCGTGACCCGGACCGACATCGGTGGGCTCGCCGTCGCGGTCGCCGTCGCACTCGTCCTCGCCGCGGCGTTCCACCGGCCCTTCACCGCGGCCGCCTTCGACGTCCGGAAGGCGGCGACGCTCGGCCTCCGTCCCCGACTGGCCGAGGTCGTGCTCGTCGGGCTCGTCACGCTCGCGGTCGTCGCGTCCTACCGCGCGGTCGGGACGCTCCTGGTCGTCGGGCTCCTGCTCGCGCCCGCCGCCGCGGCCCGGGCCTGGACCCGGCAGGTCGGGTCGACCATGCTCCTCGCCGCGGTGATCGGCAGCGCCGCCGTCACCACCGGCCTGCTCGTCTCCTGGCACGCGGGGACCGCCGCCGGCGCGAGCATCGCAGCGGTCGCCGTCGCGGGCGTCGCCGTCTCCCGCGGCCTCGCCGCCCTGCTGCCGCACCGGGGGCGGCGGACGACCACGACCACACCAGCACCAGCACCAGCACCAGCACCACGAGAGGGAGCATGACGAACCCCACCACCACCACGACCCGCCGCGTCGCGGCGCGACGCATGACCACCGCAGCGGTGGCCGCCGGACTCGCGCTCGGCCTGACCGCCTGCTCGACCGGAGGCACCGCCGGACCGGCCGCCGACGACGCGACCGGCACGGCGAAGCCCCACGGCTACGTCGAGGGCGCGAGCGAGGCGCAGGAGCCGCAGGTGCGCCTCCTGGCCGTGTCCGCCGCCGGCGAGACGGCGGTGCACGACCTGCTGAGCGGCGAGACCACGGCGCTCGACGACGTCGAGGCGCCTGAGCAATCCGCGACCGACGGACGGTTCCTCGTCAGCAGCACCGAGGACCGCACCACGATCGTCGACGGCGGTTCGTGGACCGTCGACCACGGCGACCACACGCACTACTACGCGGCCGAACCGCGCGTGGTGGGCTCGATCGACGGCGGCGGGCCCGTCGAGGTGCACTCGTCGGAGACGATGACGACCATCACCTGGCCGGAGCGCGGCGAGGGCGTCGTCCTCGACCGGGCCGCACTCGGACAGGGTGACGTCGAGGAGACGGTCCGGATCGACGCGACCGTCCTGCTGCCGTTCGGCGAGCAGCTGGTCGCGGGCACCGACGACGGCGTCCGGGTGCTCGACGCCGACGGCGAGCCGAGCGGCGCCGAGGCCGCGTGCACCGACCCCGCGGGCGGCATCGTCACCCGGGCCGGCGCCGTGGTCGGCTGCTCGGACGGGGCGGTCGTCCTCGGCGAGTACGGCGAGACCACCACCGTCGCGCTGCCCGACGGGGCCGCACGCCCGACGGAGTTCTCCGCCCGCGCGGGTCGACCGACGGTGGCCGGGCTCGCCGGCGACCGGGGCGCGTGGCTGCTCGACAGCCGCGAGGGCACCTGGCGACTCGTCGAGACCGAACGGCCCCTGCGCGCCGTGACGGCCGTCGACGACGAGGACGAGCACGTCGTCGGCGTGGACGACCAGGGTCGAGTCGTGGTGATCGCGGCGACGACGGGCACGGTCGCCACCACCGAACCGCTGCTCGACCCGGGCGAGCAGCCGCTCCTGCAGCTCGACGCCCAGCGCGCCTACGTCGCCGACGCCTCCGGGCAGCAGGTGCACGAGATCGACTTCGCGGACGGTGCACGCCTCGCGCGGTCGATCGACCTGGCCGCGGCGCCCGTCGCGTTCGCCGAGGTCGGACTGTGACCCGCCGGTTCCGCGCCAGCGCCGCGCTGGCCGTGGCCGCCGGACTGGTCGCGGTGACGGCGGGGTGCTCGTCCGCCGGGTCGGACCGCCCGGTCGTCGCGGTGACGACGAACATCCTCGGCGACGTCGTCACCGAGGTGGTCGGGGACGCGGCCGTCGTGATGGTCCTCATGCCGGCGGGTGCCGACCCGCACTCGTTCGAGGTCTCCGCGCAGGAGGCCGCCCGGCTCCGGAGCGCCGACCTCGTCGTCGAGAACGGGCTCGGGCTCGAGGAGGGCGTCGCCCGGCACGTGGAGGCCGCCGCCTCCGACGGTGTCCCGGTGTTCACGGCCGGCGAGCACGTCGACGCGCTCGAGTGGACGACGGAGGACGACAGCGGCCCCGATCCGCACCTCTGGACCGACCCCGCACGCATGGTCGACGTCGTCGAGGCCCTCGACGACGCCCTGCGGGACGCGGGCGTCGAGCCGAGCGGGACCGACGCGTACCTCGACGAGCTGGCCACGCTCGACACGGACATGTCCGACGCGTTCGCGGGCATCCCGGAGGACCGACGGGCACTCGTGACGAACCACCACGTGTTCGGGTACCTGGCGGACCGGTACGACTTCCGGGTCGTCGGCGCCGTCATCCCGAGCGGGACCACCCTGGCGTCGCCGAGCGCGGCGGACCTGCGCGACCTCGCGTCGGCGATCGACGAGGCGGGCGTCCCGACGATCTTCGCCGACCTCTCGCAGCCCGCACGGCTGGCCGAGGTGCTGGCGGACGAGGTGGACGTGCACGTGGAGATCCGCTCGCTCGCCACCGAGTCGCTGACCGAGGACGGCGTCGCCTCGACCTACCTCGGGATGATGCGGTCGAACACGGCGGCGATCGTCGACGGCCTGTCGATTTCTAATTGAGAATGAGAATCAGTACAGTGAACCGCATGACAACTCTGCGCACCACGCTCGCGCCCGCAGCCCTGCTCGGCGCCGCAGCCCTCGTCCTCACCGGCTGCTCGACGGGCCCCGCCGACGCGGAGGCCGAGGGCACCCGCACCACGGAGGCCGCATCCGCCGAGGGCGACCGCATCGTCCTCACGTACGACGGCGGCCTGCTCACCCTCGACCAGGACCTGCGGGTCGTCGCCGACGACAGCATCGACGGCTTCACCCGCGTGAACCCCGCCGGGGACGGCCGCCACGTGCTCGTCACCGTGCCCGAGGGCTTCCGGGTCCTCGACACCGCCGCAGACCCGGCCCTGACCGACGCCGTCTTCCCGGCCGACACCGGCGGCCACGCGGTCGTGCACGGCGAGAAGACCGCGCTCTTCGCGGACGGCAGCGGTGACGTCACGGTGTTCGACCACGACGACCTCGACGGCGCCACGCTGCCCGAAGTGGAGACCACGGAGTCCGAGGCGGCACACCACGGCGTCGCGATCGTGCTCGAGGACGGCACGCTCCTCAGCACGATCGGCACCGAGGAGGAGCGCACCGGCGTCCGCGCGCTCGACGAGGACGGCGAGGAGCTGGCCCGCTCCGAGGCGTGCCCGAACGTGCACGGCGAGGGAGCGGTGCAGGGCGAGGTCGCGGTCTTCGGCTGCACCGACGGCGCCCTCGTGTACCAGGACGGCGCCTTCACGAAGATCGACGCCCCGACCGAGTACGGCCGCACCGGCAACCTGTTCACCACCGAGGACTCGTCCGTGGCCGTCGGTGACTACAACGACGACCCGGACAGCGAGGGCTACCTGCTCGACCAGGTCGCACTCATCGACGCCGCGTCGGGCGAGTACCGCGTGGCCGACATGCCCGAGGGTGTGGGCTTCACCTTCCGCGACATCGCGCGTGGTCCCGGTGACGAAGCCGTGATCCTCGGCTCCGACGGCGCCCTGCACACCTTCGACGAGCAGACGGGCGAGCCGATCGACACGTTCGACGTCCTCGACGCCTGGGAGGGTCCGACCGAGTGGCAGGACGCCCACCCCGCACTGAAGGTCGCGGGTGACGTCGCGTACGTGACCGACCCGACCGAGCGGAAGATCCACGCGGTGGACCTCACCACCGGGGAGGTCGTCGCGTCGAGCGACGAGCTGCCGGGCGTCCCCAACGAGATCGCGGTCGCCTGACGGCCGACGTCACCACCCGACGGACGGGAGGCGCGGTACCGGCTGGCACCGCGCCTCCCGTCCGTCCGTCGGTCGCGGCTCAACCGACCGCGGGTCGCCACATCGAGACCGGAGCGGCCGCCCGGAAGCCGGTGATCGGCGCACCGTCCCCGAAGCCGTGGCGACGGTAGAGCCGGCGGTTCTGCGGCGTCGAGGACTCGAGGTACGCGTGCTGCGCGAGGGCGTCGACCCGGCGCAGCGCGTGGTCGAGCAGGAGCCCGCCGACCCCCTGACCTCGGGCCGCGGCAGCGACACCGATCTCGGCGAGGTACCAGTGCGGCGCATCGGGGCGGGCGCGGTCCATCCGTCGGAGGTGCCGCAGCGCGCGGAGGGCACCGCCGGTCCCGAGGACCCGGAGGAGTGCCGGGACCTGCCGGACGAACGCCAGCGTGCCGCCGACGTGCGGCCGAGGCGCCTGCCAGAACGCGGCGCCGAGCAGCCGGCCCTCGTCGACCGCGACGTCGAGCGCCCGGGCGCGTTCGGGGACGGCCCGGACGAGCGCGGCGAAGAGGGCGCCGAGCACGACGACCCGGTCCTCGCCCGGACGCGGCGGTCGGACCTCACCGAGGACGGGGTCGGCAGCGAAGGCCTCGGCGAGCACGGCCGCGGCGGCGGGCACCTCGGACGGGGATGCGGGACGGACGGTGATCGACACGGGGACTCCTCCACTTTCGGCCAGCTGGCCAGATCAGCTTGCCGACCACTCCTGCGGACGCCCCGTACGCTTCCTGTGATGACGCAGGACCAGCAGACGCGGTCGTACCGCCCCCGAGGGGAACGGCGTGACGAGCTCCTCGACGCGGCTGCCCTCGTCGTGCGCGACCACGGGGTGACCGGCCTCACCACGCGGGCGGTCGCCGAGCGTGCCGGCGTGGCGCACGGAGTGGTGCACTACGTCTTCGGCGCGCGGTGGAACCTGGTGGTCGCGCTCCTCGAACGCCAGGCACGGGACGTCCTCCCTCGCGTGCTCGCCGCTGCCGACGCGCGGCACGACCTCGCCGACGCGATCGATGCCGGAGTGGCCGCGTACCTGGACCTGGTGCGCCGGGAACCCGAACGCTTCCGCCTCCTCGAGGCCGTCAGCGGCACCGCCCTCGACGGTGACGACGCGCTCGTCGCCGCCGAGCGAGCCCTCTGGCGCGACGGGGTGGCGGCCGGCATCACCCGCTGGACCGCGCGGCACGGAGTCGAGCTCGCCGAGCCGACCGCGGTGGCGGCGGACGCGGTGCTCGCCCTGGTCGACGGCCTCGGGCGCGCGGCGTGGAGTGACCCGGACGGCACGTCGACCGATCGTGCACGCGCGGTGCTCGTCCGCGGCCTGGCGCACGCGCTCATCCGCTGAGCACCGGCGGGCCGGGTGGACGAACTCGCTCGTGATCAGCGCCAGGTCCGCGCGACCACCCAGCCGTCGCCCTCGGGGACGATGTCGACGACGACGGCGTCCCCCTCGGCGCTGACCTGGAAGCGCCACCCCACCGTGCGCTCCGGCGCGTGGGTCATCGCCGACGGCAGGAACTCCGCCGTCGCGGTCAGTCGCGTCGGACTGTCGCTCACCCGCCAGCGTCGGTCCCGCCACACCATCCGGTCCGGCACCCCGCGCTCCCACCACACCGTGGCGACCTCGTGCGTCAACATCATCCCGACCTCCCGATTCGAACGTGTGTTCGAATGGTAGGCGATCGCAGGACGACACGCACGTGCGGGGTCGACGGGTGCGCACCGCGTCCACCGACGCCGTCACCGCCGGCCCGTCGTGGCTCAGCCGCGCTCGGCAGTCTGCGTGGCGAGCATCCCGAGGAGCGCGAGGGCATCGGCGTCGGGGGATCCCGGCGCCGCGGTGTAGAGCACGAGGAACTGGTCGCCGTCGACGAGCGCGAGGCTGTCGCAGTCGACCGTGACCGGCCCGACCGACGGGTGGTGGAAGGTCTTCGTGAGCACCGGAGCCGGCTGCACGTCGTGTCGTGACCAGAGCCGCGCGAACTCCGCGTTCCCCGTCCGGAGCTCGTCGACGAGCGCGACCACCTCCACGTCCGTCGGATGCTGCGCGAGCGTCGTCCGCAGCTGCATCACCACCTGGTGCCGGAACTCGGCGCCGTCGGAGATGCCGTACGGCGGCTCGGACGCCCCGCCCGTCCCGCCGACGGGGAAGGCCTGCCGGGCGAGGTTGCGGCCCCGACGGTCCCGCAGGGCGAAGTCCTCCAGGAGCGCGGCGGCCAGGGGGTTCCACGCGAGGACCTCGAAGTCGGCGGCGAGCACGATCGCAGCGGTCAGCGGCAGACGGTCGACGACCGCCAGGATGCTCGGCCGCACCTGACGCCGGATGCTCGCGGTCCGTGTCCGGGCGGTCCCGGCGAGCAGGTGGAGGTGGTCGGACTCGGCGTCGGTGAGGCGCAGCGTCCCCGCGATGCCGGCCAGCACCTCGGCGGAGGGCCGAGGGGCTCGTGCCTGCTCGAGCCGGACGTAGTACTCGGTGGAGATGTGGGCGAGGACCGCGACCTCCTCGCGGCGCAGCCCGGGTGTGCGCCGGCGGGTCCCCGACGGGAGCCCGACGTCCTCCGGCCGCAACCGCTCGCGCCGTGCGCGGAGGAACGCGGCCAGCTCCTGCTTGTCCATGTCCCGATCCTCCCCCCGCGGGCACGTCGCCGTCCTGGTACCGGGTGTACCTGGCTACGCGGCCACCGCGGGACGGACGCTGACGGCATGAACGATCACACCACCACCCGTCCGAACGGCCTGCTCACCGGCAAGGTCGTGTTCGTCTCCGGCGCCAGCCGCGGCATCGGTGCCGCCGCCGCCCGGCTCTTCGCCGACGAGGGCGCCGCAGTCGTCCTCGCCGCGCGGAGCACCGGGTCCCTCGAGACCGTCGTCTCCGGGATCCGCGACGCCGGCGGCACCGCGGACGCCGTCGCGCTCGACCTCGCCGACCCGGCGAGCATCCGGGCCGCCGTCGACCGGGTCGACGAGCTGCACGGGCGACTCGATGGCGCCTTCAACAACGGAGCCGCGATCCAGCAGCCCGGCCCGCTGGACGCCACGAGCGACGAGGACATCGACACCCAGTTCGCGGTCAACTTCCGGGGCCACTGGGTCGCGATGACCGCCGAGGCCGCCCTGATGCGCCGCTCCGGCGGCGGGGCGATCGTGAACACGTCGAGCATCGGCAGCCGCCGGGCCAACCCCGCACTGCCGGCCTACGGGGCGATGAAGCGCGCCCTGAACAGCATCACCGAGACGGCAGCCGTGACGTGGGCGCCCGAGGGCATCCGGGTCAACGGCATCACCCCGGGTGGCACCGCGACGGACATGATCGCCGCGTGGGAGGCGGCGACCCCGGGGATCACGGAGCAGATCGACGCCTCGGTACCGCTCGGCAGGATGGCCCGCCCCGAGGAGGTCGCCGAGGTGGCGGCCTGGCTGCTCAGCGACCGGGCCTCGATGGTGACCGGAGCGAGCATCCCGGTGGACGGCGGCGCCGGGGCCTGACGCACCCGCGGTGGCGCCCGGCTGGACGTGGGCCGTCCGTGCACCGACGACCGGGGCGCACGATGGACCACGACCCGGGAACACGCGCCCGGGGTCGCCGGTTGCACCCGGTGATGCCGCAGCCAGCGGCAACGACGACGCCCAGGAGGCCAGCATGACCACGACCGAGACCGCCATCCTCGCCGGCGGGTGTTTCTGGGGAGCGCAGCAGCTCCTCCGCCGCCGACCCGGCGTCGTCAGCACGCGCGTCGGCTACTCCGGCGGCGACACCCCGAACGCCACGTACCGGAACCACGGCGACCACGCCGAGGCCGTCGAGATCGTCTTCGACCCGTCGCAGATCTCCTACCGCGACCTGCTCGAGTTCTTCTTCCAGATCCACGACCCGTCCACGAAGGACCGGCAGGGCAACGACGTGGGTCGCAGCTACCGTTCGGCGATCTACTTCACGAACGACGAGCAGCGCCAGGTCGCACTCGACACCATCGCGGACGTCGACGCCTCCGGCATCTGGCCGGGCAAGGTCGTCACCGAGGTCGAGCCCGCTGGCGACTTCTGGGAGGCCGAGGAGGAGCACCAGGACTACCTCGAGAAGTACCCGGCGGGGTACACCTGCCACTTCGTGCGCCCGGGCTGGAAGCTCCCGCACCGCGACGAGGCGACCGCCACGGTCTGACGTGGCGACGTGACGTCGTGACGACGTGACGGTCTGGAGGCGCGGTGCCAGCTGGCACCGCGCCTCCCGTCCGTCGTCGGTCCGGCATGCCCGGGGTACGTCACCGACCCGAGGACACAGTCGCCGACCACTACAAGTGGGAGCATGACCACTTCCTCCCGCACCCCGCTCGGCGTCACGCTCGTCGACGGGGGCGCCAACGTCGCGCTCTTCTCCAGCACCGCCGAGCGGGTCGAGTTCTGCCGCTTCGACGAGGACGGCACCGAGCACCGCACCGAGCTCCGCAACCGCACCGGCTACACGTTCCACGACGTCGTGCCGGACGTGACCGTCGGCACCCGCTACGGCTTCCGCGTGCACGGCGCCTGGGACCCGGCGAACGGCCTGCGCCACAACGCCGCGAAGCTCCTGCTCGACCCCTACGCGACCGCCGTCGACGGCTCGTACGAGTGGGGCCAGGCCCTCTTCGGCCACGACATGGAGGACCCCGAGCAGATCGACGAGACCGACTCGGCGAGCGCCATGCCGAAGTCCGTCGTCGCGGACCGCGAGTTCGACTGGGACGGCGACACGCTGCTCCACACCCCGTACCGCGACACCGTCGTCTACGAGGTGCACGTCAAGGGCTTCACGAAGCAGCACCCGGACGTGCCCGAGGAGATCCGCGGCACGTACGCGGGCCTGGCGCACCCGGCCGCGATCAAGCACCTGACCGACCTGGGCGTCACGGCCGTCGAACTGCTGCCGACGCACCAGTTCGTGCAGGACTCGACCCTGGCCGACAAGGGCCTCCGCAACTACTGGGGCTACAACAGCATCGGCTTCTTCGCCCCGCACGACGAGTACTCGTCCTCGGGCACGGCGGGCCAGCAGGTCACCGAGTTCAAGGAGATGGTCAAGGCCCTGCACGCCGCGGGGCTCGAGGTCATCATGGACGTCGTCTACAACCACACCGCCGAGGGCAACCACATGGGCCCGACGCTGTCCTTCAAGGGCATCGACAACCAGTCGTACTACCGCCTGGTCGAGGGTGACGAGGCGAACTACTTCGACACGACCGGCACGGGGAACTCGCTCAACGTGTCGCATCCGTCCGCACTCGGGCTCATCACGGACTCGCTCCGCTACTGGGTCGAGGAGATGCACGTCGACGGCTTCCGCTTCGACCTCGCGACGACGCTCACCCGCCAGGACGGCGAGGCCGAGAAGCACTCCGCGTTCCTCGACATCATCCACCAGGACCCGGTGCTCCGCGAGGTGAAGATGATCGCCGAGCCGTGGGACACCGCCGGCTACCAGGTGGGCGGGTTCCCGGCCGACTGGTCGGAGTGGAACGGCAAGTACCGCGACGACCTCCGCGCGTTCTGGCGCGGCGACGAGGGCACGCTCGGCGACGCCGTGCAGCGCACGCTCGGCTCCCCCGACGTGTACGAGGGCTCCCGTCGCTCCCCGCTCTGCTCGGTGAACTTCGTCACCGCGCACGACGGCTTCACGCTGGCCGACCTGACGATGTACGCCGAGAAGCACAACGAGGCCAACGGCGAGGACAACAACGACGGCGAGAGCAACAACACGTCCTTCAACGGCGGCATCGAGGGCCCGACCGACGACGGCGCGGTGAACGACTACCGCGACCGCCAGCGTCGGAACTTCCTCGGCACGCTCATGCTCTCCGCGGGCATCCCGATGATGCTCGGCGGCGACGAGATCGCCCGCTCGCAGGGCGGCAACAACAACGCGTACTGCCAGGACGACGAGATCTCGTGGTTCGACTGGGAGGCCGCCGACCAGGACCTGCTCGCCTTCACGACCGCGGCGATCGCGTTCCGCAAGCAGCACGAGGCGCTCCGCCCGCTCTGGTACCGCACGGCCCCCGGTGACTCGGAGTCGACGGTGCAGGTGCTCCGCGCGGACGCGCAGGGCTTCGAGGACGGCGACTGGGCCGACGCGGGCAACCGCGCGGTGATCCTGGTGCTGCAGCAGGGCGACGACACCGTCGCGGTGCTGCTGAACGCCTCGGGGACGACCGTCGAGTTCACGCTGCCCGAGAAGCCGGGCGGCGGCACGTGGTCGCTCGGCCTGTCGAGCGACCACGACCAGGCCGTCGAGGGCGACGCGACGACGCTGCTCGTGCGCGACGCGTCGTTCACCGCACTGGTCTAGTCCCCGGACGCACGGACACGAGGACGGGAGGCGCGGGGGCACCGGGGACCCCGCCACCCCTACCTCGTGTGATCGCCTCGGTGACTGGACAGGCGTTGTACATGTACACTCCTGTCCATGCCCGTCTCATCGAAGCGACGCCTCGTCGCCGACGCCCTCCGCGACGCGATCGCGACGGGCCGGTACCGCGCCGGTGAGCGCCTGCCCGGCGAGCACGACCTCGCCGCCCGCTTCGCGGTGAGCCGCGGCACCGTCCGCGCCGCCCTCGCCGACCTGGCCGACGACGAGTACATCTCGACCCACGGGGGCGTCGGCTCGGTCGTCACGTTCGACGGCGCCGCCCTCGACCCGCGGGGTGGCTGGGCGCGGTCGATCGCCGCCTCGGGCACCGAGGTGACCACCCGCATCCTGCGACTCGCCCGCGTGGACGACCCGGGCCTCCAGGTCGAGGTCGACGCTGCGGACGCGGCGTTCGTCGCGGTCGACCGGCTGCGCACCGTCGTGGGCGGGCGGCCGGTGTCGCTCGAGCGGAGCATCCTGCCCGCCGTCGGCCGCCTGGCCGCTGCACCGACCGACGGACTGGTCGAGGACTCGCTCACGGCGACCATCGCCGAGGCCGGCCTCGTGCCGGCGAGCGCCGAGCAGTGGGTCGACGTCGTGCCCCTCGACGCCGAGGACGCCCGCCTGCTCGACCGCGCCGAGGGAACCCCGTTCCTCCGGAGCCGACGTGACTCGCGCACCGCCCAGGGCGCGTTCGTCGAGCGCGTCGACAGCCTCCTCGACCCGGACCGCTTCCGCCTGCACATGCGCTTCGGGACCGCACGATGACGACTCGACAGGACACCGTGAACGACCAGACCCACGCCCTCGCCGCCCTGACCGGCCTCGCGATCGGCGACGCCCTCGGCATGCCCACGCAGTCGATGTCCCTCGCGCAGATCCGAGCCGACCACGGCACGATCTCCGGGTTCGTCGACGCCGGACCGCACCAGCGGATCGCCGCCGGCATGCCCGCGGGCACGATCACCGACGACACCGAGCAGGCGGTCATGGTCGCCGAGCTCCTCGTCGAGGGTGACGGGCACATCGACCCCACCCGCTTCGCCGAGGCGCTCATCGCCTGGGAACGCGCGATGCAGGCCAAGGGCTCGCTCGACCTGCTCGGCCCCAGCACGAAGACGGCCGTGCAGCGCATCCTCGACGGCGTCCCGGCGTCCGAAGCCGGGTCGACGGGGACGACGAACGGCGCCGCGATGCGGATCGCGCCGGTCGGGATCGCCGTGCCCTCCGGTGACCTCGTCCGTCTGGTCGACGCCGTGCAGGACGCGTCGCGCGTCACCCACGACACGGGGATCGGCATCGCCGGGGCGAGCGCCGTCGCCGCCGCCGTGAGCGCGGGCGTCGGCGGCGCCTCCCGGACCGAGGCGCTCGACGCCGCGGTTGCGGCCGCCACGATCGGCGCGGGCCGCGGCCACTGGGTCGCGGGCGCGGACATCGCTGCGAGGACGACCTGGGCGCGCGGCTTCCTGCCGACCGTCCCCGCCGACGACCGGATCGACACCGTGTCGCAGCTCGTCGGCACGAGCGTCGCCAGCCAGGAGTCGGTCGTCGCAGCGCTCGCCCTCGTGGCGCTCGACCTCGACCCCTGGGAGACGCTCTGCACGGCCGCGTCGATCGGCGGCGACACGGACACCATCGCCGCGATGGCCGGTGCCGTGCTCGGTGCCGTGCACGGTCCGGACGCCTGGCCCGTCGACGCGGTCACCACCGTGACGGCCGTGAACCACCTCGAGCTCGGCCCGCTGGTCGACGGACTGCTCGCACTCCGTCACCGGGCCTGACCCGACCCCGGACGGCGGCGGTCCCCCCTCCGCCGCCGCCCGGTCACCACCCCTCCCCAGGAGCACCCCGCTCTCCCGCAGCACCCTTCCGATGACGTAAGAGGACCCCATGGCCCAGGACACCACCACGCGCTCCGGCGGCACGCTCTCCAGCGGCACGCTGACGAGCGTCGAACAGCGCGGCATCGAGCCCGTGCCCCACGACGAGCGGAACGGCGCCCCCGGGGCCCTGTTCTGGGTCTGGTTCGCCGCGAACATCTCGATCCTCGGGCTCCCCCTCGGTGCGACGCTCGTGGCGTTCCAGGGGCTGACGATCTGGCAGGCGCTCGTCGTCGCGGTGATCGGCGCCGCCGGGTCCTTCGCGGTCGTCGGGGTGATCTCCATCGCCGGACGCCGCGGCGGGGCTCCCGGTCTGACCCTGAGCCGCGCGGTGTTCGGCGTGCGCGGGAACATCGGTCCGACCGCGGTGTCGCTGCTCTCCCGCCTCGGGTGGGAGACCGTGAACACGACGACCGCGGCCTTCGTGCTGCTGTCGCTCTTCACGATCCTGTTCGGTACCGACGGCGACGCGAAGGCGAACCCGGTGCTGACGATCGTCGCCATCCTCGTGTTCGTCGTCGCGACCGTGCTCGTCTCCGGGCTCGGCCACGCGTTCATCGTCGCCGTGCAGAAGTGGGCGACGTGGGTGTTCGGCGCCCTCAACGTCTTCGTCGCCGTGTTCCTGGTGCTGCGTGTCGACTGGGACGTCGTCGGGTCGCAGCCCGCGGGCCCGGTCGCCGCGATGGTGATCGGCATCGGCACCATCGCCGCGGGCACCGGCATCGGGTGGGCGACCGCCGGTGCGGACATCGCCCGGTACACGCGCACCTCGGTGAAGGCGGGCGCCCTGATCAGCGCCAGCGCTGCCGGCGCGGGCATCCCCCTCGTGGTCCTGGTCGGTCTCGGCGCCCTCGTCTCCGCCGGCGACCCCACCCTCGCGCAGGCCGGTGACCCGGTGGCGGCGATCCGCGACCTGCTGCCGAGCTGGATGGCGATCCCGTACCTGGTCGCGGCCTTCGGCGGACTGCTGCTGTCGAACCACCTGTCGGTGTACTCGGCGAGCCTCACCACGCTGACCCTCGGCATCAAGGTGCCCCGCGTGTGGGCGGTCGGCGTCGACGTGGTCGTCACGACCCTCGGCGCGATGTACTTCATGCTCGTCGCCGACGGCTTCTACGCGCCCTTCATCACGTTCATCTCGGTGCTCGCGGTGCCGATCACCGCCTGGCTCGGGGTGTTCATCGCCGACATGGCGAAGCGACGCTGGTACGACCCGGCCGCGCTGCTCGACCTCCGCGCCGGAGGCCGCTACTGGTACCGCGGCGGCGTCGCCTGGGGCGCCCTCGCCGCCTGGGTCGTCGCGATCGTCGTCGGCTTCCTCTTCACCTCGGTGCAGGTCGGCGACGCGGACCCCGTGTTCGTCGGAGCACTCTCGGACAGCTGGATCGGCGCGAACGGCCTCGGGTGGATCGTGACGTTCGTCGTCGCCGCCCTCGTGTACCTGCTCACCGGCGGTGCCCGCGGCCAGCTGCACGCTCCCGAGGAGCGCGCGTGAGCCGCCTCGTCTCGGTCGGCAACGTCGTCGTCGACATCGTCCTGCGCGTGGACGCGATCCCCGAGCCCGGCGGTGACGTCATCGCCTCGGCGTCGGAGATCACCGCGGGCGGCGGGCTCAACACGATGGTCGCCGCCGTCCGCGACGGCCTGCCCGTGGTGTTCGCCGGGCAGTACGGCACCGGGCCGTTCGGCGACGTCGTCCGTGCGGCGCTCGTCGACTCGGGCGTCGAGGTCCTGCAGCCCGGGCTCGACGACGTCGACAGTGGGTACTGCGTCGCACTCGTCGACGCCTCCACCGAGCGCACCTTCGTGACGAGCGTCGGCGCCGAGGGCCGGCTCGGCCGCGCGGACCTCGACCGCGTCGCGCTCCGGCCGGACGACACGGTCGTCGTCTCCGGCTACGGCCTCGCGCACGCCGTCAACGGTCCGGCCATCGCCGACTGGCTGACGACGGTGCCCGACTCCGTCCGTGTCGTGCTCGACCCGTCACCGCTGGTCGACACGCTGCCCCCGGCGGTGCTCGGCCCCGTCACGGCGCGCGCGGACGTGGTCAGCGCCAACGGCCGGGAGGCACGGCTCATGGCACCGACCGCCGCGGGACTCCCCGAGGCGGTCGCGGCGATCGCCGCATCCGCCCGCGGCACCGCGCTGGCCCGTGACGGCGCAGCGGGCTGCTGGGTCGCCGAGCCGGGGCGCGCCCCGGTCCTGGTGCCCGGGTTCCCCGTCGACGCGGTGGACTCGAACGGCGCGGGTGACGCCCACGGGGGTGTGCTCGTCGCTGCCCTGGCGCGCGGTCACTCGCTGGTCGACGCGGTCCGGCGTGCCAATGCCGCGGCGGCACTCGCGGTGACACGGCAGGGGCCGGCGACGGCTCCGACGGGCGCGGAGACCGACGCGTTCCTCGCCGCGCACGCCTGACGGCGGGGGGCCCGGCCGGTGCGCGACCGTGCGCCCGCGCGGGCCGCAGCGGTCGCGCGGTCGGCGGTCGCGCGGTCGGTGGTCGGCTGCCGGTGCGATGTGCTCGCGCACAACCGGGAGCACCTCGCGCCACGTCGATCCGCGGCGCCACGTGCTCCCCGTTGTGCGGGCGACGCGAGGCTCACCCGTGGCGAGCACCGGTCGCTGCCCCGTACGTCCGGCCCGGGCGAGGGGCAGGGCGACGAGCGGTCAGGCGCCCAGGACCCCGGCGGCGTCCGTGTCGAGCTCGGCCCGGACGGGTGGGTCCGCGCCCGGGCGGGACACCGTGACGGCGGCACAGGCCAGCGCGAGCGACGCCAGGCGTCCGAGCTCGTCGGTGTCGAGGCCGGTGGGCGCGGATCCCCGTGCGAGCACGCCTGCGAGCAGCCCCGCCATGAACGAGTCACCCGCGCCGATCGTGTCCGCGACCTCGACGCGCGGCGCCGGCACGGTGGTCCGCGCGCGGGCGGACGCCATCGCGCAGCCCGACCCGCCGAGCGTCACCGCGGCGAGCGCCGCCCCGTGCGCCAGCAGCCCGTCGAGGACCTGGTCGACGCTGCGGTCCGGCCAGAGCCACGCGGCGTCCTCGTCGCTGAGCTTGATCACGTCGGCCTCGGCGAACAGCGGTTCGAGGGTGGCGAGCACGGCATCCCGGTCGGGCGTGATCGACGGACGGACGTTCGGGTCGAGGGAGACGAGGGCGTCCGTCGGGCGGGTACGGAGCGCCTCGAGCACGGTCCGTGCGCCCGGCTCCAGCACAGCACCGATGGAGCCGACGTGCACGAGCGGCGTGCCGACCGGCACCTGCACCGGGTCGAGGCGCCAGTCGAGGTCGAACTCGTAGGACGCACCGCCGTCGTCGCCGATCGTCGCGACGGCGGTGGAGGTGCGTTCGATCGCGGTCGCGTCGACCTCGACGTCGCTCGCGCCGACGTGCGCCCGGATCGAACCGCCGTGGTCGTCGTCGCCGAGCGCGCACACGAGCCGTGCGGCCCGGCCGAGGCGAGCGACGCCGACGGCGACGTTCATCGGGCTCCCGCCCGGGTGCTCGACGCGCCCCTCGGGGCGGTCGACCACGTCGACCAGGGCTTCTCCGATGACGATGACGGGGTCCATGGCACCAGCCTCCCAGAGCCGACGGCCGTGCGACGTCGGCCTGTCCGCTCGTCCCCCGGTGGTCCGTGGACGCACGGGTGCCGCGGAGTTGACTGACGGACCCGGCACGACCGCCACCAAGGAGCCCCGATGCTGTCCCTCATCTACTCGAGTGTCGCCACCCGATCCCTCGACGACGACGACCTCGCCGGCCTGCTCGCGCAGAGTCGGCGGGCGAACGCGGAGAACGACATCACCGGCGTCCTGCTCTTCCGGAACGGCTACTTCCTGCAGCTGCTCGAGGGTCCGGACCAGGCGGTCCGCGCGAAGATGGCGACGATCAAGCACGACGACCGGCACACCAAGGTCACGGTGCTCACCGAGGAGCTCATCGAGGAGCGGCAGTTCCCGGAGTGGACGATGGGCTACCCGGCCGAGGACACCGACGTCGAGCAGGCCCCGGGCTACCGGACGACCTTCGACGACCTCGACGCCGCGGACGGAACGCAGATCAGCTCGCTGCCGGCGCTCCGCGAGCTGATCCGCTGGTTCCGACCCTCGCCCCGCTGACGACCCGGCCCGACCGCGACGGCACGCGGCGTGCGAGGATCGGCTCGGTCGGACAGGGGGTCCGACGGACGGGGGCACAGCGTGGGCGACACGACCAGCGAGCAGACCAGGACGCACCCCTGGGTGCACGTGCTCGGCGCGACGGCGATCGGCGTCGGCGCCGCACACCTCGCGCGCGCGGCCGCCCTCCTCACGTTCTTCGTCGGCGTACCCGGCCTCGTGGCGCTGCTGGTCCACACGGTCGTGGCGTGCGGAGCACTCGGCGGTCTGGCGGTCCTCGCCACCCGGCGTCGCCGGACGGCGTGGCTCGGTGCTGCGGGCCTCGTCCTCGTCCCCGCGGTCCTCGTCGCGGCGCTGCTGCCCGCTGCCCTCGCCGGCCCCGAGCCGACGTTCCCGCTCCTCGCGTCCACGCCCACGCCGTACCTGGTGGGCGCGGTCGTCGCCGCGGTCCCGGCGATGCTCGTGCACCGCGGAGTCCTGCGGAAGCTCGGCGCCGTCCTGGGGACGGGCGCCGCGGTCGCGGTCGTCGCGGTGGTCGTCGCGGTCGGCGTCCGCGTCCACGGGAGCGACGTGCAACGGGACGAGCAGGCCATCGCGCGGGCGCAGGTCGCCATCGGCGCGGACTTCCGGCCCGTCACGATCTCCCCCGACGGGTACGGCTCCGTGTACGAGGCGAACATCGAGCAGCGGCTACCGGGGTTCCTGCAGGTGTTCTCCTCGCCTGCCGAGGAGGCGCACGCACCCGGCGACGCGTCGGGATCCGACCTGACGGTCGTCACGCTCGCCGCGACGACCCCGCCGTGCGGCCGACCGATCGAGGGCGTCGCCCCCGGGGGCGGTTCCGAGGCGGAGACGTCGTGCGACGAGGACGGAGGGGTCGTGCGGCGGACGAGCGAACACGGCCACGAGGTCGCCGCGGTCGTGGGCGACACGCTCGTGGCCGTCAGCGCCCTGCCGGAGGTCGACGACAGCCTGCTCGAGGCTGCCGTGCGCTCCGCGGAACCCATCGACGACGAGGCGTACCGGCACGTGCTGCTCGGTGACGGCGACGAGTACACCGACGAGCTCGACGGCAACCGGTGTCCGGTCGTCGGCGCGGCGTGCGGCCCGCCGGCACGTCGCTGATCCGGACGGGAGGCGCGTGTCGGGCCGGCACCGCGCCTCCCGTCCGGCGGCGCCGGCTCCGTGACACGGGCCGCCCGGGCGGGCGGCCGCGCTCGGTCAGGCGGCCGGTCCGAGCGGCAGCGGGTGGATCCGCCCGTCGGGTCCGATCACCACGAGGTCGGCGGCGGATCCGACGCTGAGCGGCGGACGCAGACCGAGCACCGACGCCGCCCGTGCGGAGGACGCGTGCACCGCCGCCGGCAGCCGGTCCGGACGACCGTCGACGAAGCGAGCGACGGCGTCCGCCACCGTGATCGTGCTCCCCGCCAGTGACGAGCAGTCCGCGAGCCGGGCGACTCCGTCGGAGACGACGACCTCCGAGCCGGCGATCCGGTAGCTGCCGTCGGGGCAGCCGGTCGCGGCCATGGCGTCCGAGACGAGCACGAGGCGGTCGCCCGCGGCTCCGCGCACGACGTCGACGGTGACCGGGTCGAGGTGGTGGCCGTCCACGATGCACTCCACGGTGAGACGCTCGTCCGACAGCGCGACGCCGACCGGGCCGGGCGCACGGTGGTGCAGCGGCGGCATCCCGTTGAACAGGTGCGTGACGAGGGTCGCACCGGCGTCCACCGCTGCCCGGACCTGGTCACCGTCGGCGTCGGTGTGCCCGATCGCGACGACGATGCCCGCCGCCACCAGTCGCCGGACCGCGTCGAGCGCACCCGGCAGCTCGGGCGCGAGGGTGACGATGCGGAGCGCCGCACCGCCGGCGTCCACGAACAGGTCGACCTCGTCGGGGGTCGGCGGGTGCAGCAGCTGCGCGGCGTGCGCACCCCGGCGGGCGGGTGCGAGCCAGGGCCCCTCGAGGTGCAGTCCGGCGAGCGTGCCGTCGTCGACGAGCGGTCGCAGGCGGTGCAGGGCAGCGACCGTGTCCGGCACCGTGCCCGTCGCGATCGACGCCACCAGGCGGGTGGTCCCCCGCGCGGCGTGGTGGTCGGCGGCCGCCCGGGCCTCGGCGACCGAGCACGAGGCGAAGTCGTGCCCGAGGGCACCGTGCGCGTGCAGGTCGACGAAGGCCGGCAGGACGGTGCCCGGCGCCTCGACCACACGGTCGTGCACCGGTGCCGCACCGGTGCCGACCGCGGCGACCCGGCCGTCCTCGACGGCGAGCCACGCCTCCGACAGGTCGACCGCGGCGGTGACGATCCGTGGGGCGCGGACGAGGACGGTCACGCGGTCACCGCCACGTCCGGCACCGACCCGGCACGCACCGACGCGGCACGCGCCGAGCTGGCCTGCGCCTGGCGGGCGAGCAGCACCGCACCGATGGCGCCGGCCGCATCGCCGTGGCGCGCCCCCACGAGTTCGGGCAGTCGGACCCCGGCGAGGCGGTCCGCGACGGCGGCGCGCAGCGGGTCGAACAGCAGCGGCCCGGACTGCGCCAGCCCGCCGCCGACGATCAGGGTGTGGCACCCCGCGACGGCCGTCAGCCAGGCCAGGGTGTCGGCGAGCACGTCGACGCAGTCGTCCCACGCCCGTCGGGCGACCGGGTCCCCGTCGAGCACCCGGAGCATCGCGTCGTGGGCGCTCGGAGCACCACTGCGGCGTGCGACGGCGCCGGCCGAGGCGACCTCCTCGACCCGGAGGCCCGCGTGCGCGCCGTCCCGGATCCGGACCTGGCCGATCTCCCCGGCCCACCCGCCGCCCGGCACGACCCGGCCGTCGACGACCAGGGCACTCGCCAGGCCGGTCCCCACGGGGACGAAGGCGACGGTGCCACGGCCGAGCGCGGCGAGGGTGTCGGTGTCGGTGTCGATGTCGGTGGCGAGCAGACCGCCCGGGGCCGCTCCCGGACCGGCGGCCCGGACCTCGGCGAGCGCTCCGGCCCGGACGTCGTGGCCGAAGGCGAGCGGGACGGCGTCCACGCCCGCCGCGCGCAGGGCGTCGTCGACCCGCGCCCGGACCGGCACGTCCCGCCAGCCGAGGTTCACGGAGAGCACCGATCGGCCGGCGTCCTCGTCGACGACCCCGGGGACGACCAGACCGATCGCCCCGAGTTCCGTCCCCCGTCGCCGGGCGACCGTCCGGGCCCGCTGTCCCAGCGTCGCGACGAGCTCGGCCAGCGCGGTGGCCTGCGGGTCGTCCCGGGGCGTCGGGACACGCTGCTCCTCGAGCACCCGCCCGTCGTCGGCGACCAGGCGCACCTTGATGGTCGTGCCCCCGACGTCGATGCCGAGCGCTGCACCGTTCGCGGTCATCGCGAGCCCTCCGGTCGTGCCGATCGGGACTGATCGGACGCCGACAGCCTGCCGACCGATCGTGATCGGTGCAAACAACGCTCATCATTTCCGCTCACATCGCGGTGCGAGCACGCCCGTAGGATGACGCCATGACCCCGCAGCAGAGGCTCAACGCGCTCCTCGAGCTCGTGAGCGACCGCGGGAACGTCTCCATCGCCGAGATCGGCGAGGCGCTCGGCATCTCCGCGGCGACCGCCCGGCGCGACCTCACGACCCTGGCGGACCAGCGGCTCGTCACACGCACCCACGGTGGGGCCGCAGCGCTGGGCGCGGGGTACGAGCTGCCGCTGCAGTACAAGATCGCCCGGCAGGCCGAGGCGAAGACCGCCATCGCCCGGGCGACCGCCGCGCTCGTCTCCCCGGGGGACACCGTCGGCCTGAACGGCGGGACGACGACCACCGAGGTCGCGCGGGAGCTCGGCAAGTCCGAGCGCTTCATCCGCGCCGACGGCGAGTGCGGCATCACCATCGTCACCAACGCCCTGAACATCGGCTACGAGCTGTCGGTCCGCGCCAACGTGAAGATCGTCGTGACGGGCGGTGTGGCGCGGCGGCAGTCGTACGAGCTCATCGGCCCGACGGTCCGCGACACCCTCGACGGGTTCGCGCTCGACGTCGTCGTGCTGGGGGTCGACGGGCTGTCCGGCCAGTACGGCGCCACGACCATGCACGAGGGCGAGGCCGAGGTGAGCCGGCACTTCGCGTCGGTCGGACGGCGGATCATCGTGGTCGCCGACTCGACGAAGATCGAGCGCTCCACCTTCGCGCGCATCTGCCCGCTCGACCGCATCGACGTGCTCGTCACGGACCAGGCGGTGCCGGCGTCGTTCGCCGCAGACCTGGCGTCCGCCGGCGTGGAACTCGTCGTCGCGAGCTGACGCCCCACGGCTGCGGTCACCTCGGATCCGTCCGTCGTCGTCGACGTCGTCGGCTGCGCAGCCGTGGTCGGCCGGTGCCGTCGTCTCCCGTCGTCGTGACGTTGCCGACATGTAACAACCTCGGATGCACGCTTCCGTGATCGAGCCGTGCGTGCTTATTGTGCACTCATGATCGATTTGGCATCATTGCCGTCACAATCACGCAAGGGAGCGAGATGACCACCACGAGCACACGCCTGCTCCGGGTCGGCGTCGTCGGCATCGGCCAGCGGTCGGCCATCGCCGACCACGTGGCCGCTGCGGGGCTGGACGCCGACGGCGTGGACGCCCGGATCACGGCCGCCGCCGACACCACGGAGGGCGGCCGGACACGTGCCGCCGCGCACTGGCCGGAGGCCGAGGTGGTCGCCGACCACCGGGCACTGATCGGCTCGGACGGCGTGCCGAACCTCGTGGACGCGGCGATCGTCACCACCCCGGACTGGACCCACGCCGAGATCGCGATCGACCTGCTCCGTGCCGGCATCGCCGTCTACCTCGAGAAGCCCCTGGCGATCACGGTCGAGGACGCCGACGCCGTCCTGAACACCGCCGCCGAGACCGGGACGCCCCTGTACGTCGGCCACAACTTCCGGCACGCCGCCGTCGTCCGACTCATGCGCGAGGTGATCGCCCGCGGTGAGATCGGCGAGGTCAAGGCGGTGTGGGTCCGCCACTTCGTCGGCAACGGCGGCGACTACTACTTCAAGGACTGGCATGCCGACCGCAGCCGCGTGAACTCCCTCCTGCTGCAGAAGGCGAGCCACGACCTCGACGTCGTGCACGCCCTCGCCGGTGCGTACACGAGCCGGGTCGTCGGGATGGGGTCGCTCTCCGTGTACGGCGACGTCACCGACCGGCGGGACCGCAGCGACGAGCTCATGACCGACTGGTTCTCGTTCGACAACTGGCCGCCCGCCGAGCAGACCGGCCTGAACCCCGTCGTCGACGTGGAGGACGTCTCGATGGTGATGATGACGCTCGACAACGGCGTGCAGGCGAGCTACGAGCAGTGCCACTTCACGCCCGACTACTGGCGCAACTACACGGTGATCGGCACCCACGGACGGCTCGAGAACGTCGGCGACACCGGCGGTGGTGTCGTCAAGGTGTGGACCCACCGCCGCAACTGGGACGTCACCGGTGACGTCGAGTACCCCGTCGACGGCGTCGAGGACGGTCACGCCGACGCCGACCTCCTCACGATGACCGAGTTCCTCCGCTCGGTGGCCCTCGGCGAGCCGACGACGCTGTCCCCGATCGCGGCGCGCATGGCGGTCGCCGCCGGCGCACTCGCCACCCGCTCGCTCCGCAACGGCTCCGTCCCGCTCGACGTGCCGCCCCTCCCCGATGCCACGATCCGTCACTTCTCGGCCGCCGGCCGCGACGACCTCTCCGGAAGGAACACCCGATGACCCTCCCCTCCCCCCGTCACGGCCGCGGTCGCCGCCGCGCCCTGCTCGGTCTCGCTGCCGCGGTCAGCGCCGTCGCCCTCCTCGCCGGGTGCAGCAGCGCCTCGTCCGCCGGCTCCGACTCCGGGACGGGCACCGTCGCGAAGGACACGAAGGCCGACCTGACGTACGCCGTGTGGGACCAGAACCAGGTCGACGCGATCAAGGCGAACATCAAGGGCTTCAACGAGGAGTACCCGGACATCACCGTCAACGTCGACGTCACGCCGTACGCCAACTACTTCACGAAGCTGCAGACACAGGGCTCCAGCAACACGCTGCCCGACCTGTTCTGGATGAACGGCCCGAACTTCCAGCTCTACGCGGGCAACGGAAAGCTCGCACCGATCACCGGCGCCGTGGAGTCGGGCGCGATCGACCCGTCGAAGTACTCGAAGGCGCTCGACGACCTGTACACCTACGACGGCAAGCAGTACGGCGTGCCGAAGGACTTCGACACGATCGGCGTCTGGGTGAACAAGGCCCTGTTCGAGCAGGCCGGCGTCGCGATGCCGTCGAAGGACTGGACGTGGCAGGACTTCCAGGACACCGCCGCCGAACTGTCGCAGAAGCTGCAGGGCGACGGCGCGTACGGCGCCGCCGGCGGCATGGACGGACAGACCACCTACTACGACACGATCTTCCAGGCCGGTGGATCCGTCGTCGACGACGGGAAGTCGGAGTACGACACGAAGGCCGCTCAGGAGGGCATCCGCTTCTGGACCGACCTGATCGACTCGGGCGCCTCGCCGACGATCAAGCAACTGACCGACACCACGGCGGACCAGTGGTTCACCTCCGGCAAGCTCGCGATGTACCAGGGCGGCAGCTGGTTCCGGTCGGCGCTGATCGGCACCGACATGGAGCAGGACGTCGTCGTCTACCCGCTGCCGAAGGGCAAGGAGCAGGCGACCGTCATCCACGGCGTCTCGAACGTCGTCGCCGAGGGGTCGAAGGACAAGGCCGCCGCCCAGGCACTGCAGGCGTACCTGGCGAGCAAGCCGGCACAGCAGCAGCAGGGTGACATGGGCGCGGTCATCCCGGCGTACGAGGGCACGCAGGACGCCTTCACGAAGACCATGCCCGACGCGGACCTGCAGGTCTTCCTCGACGCGGTCGACTACGCGAAGCCGCTGCCGGTGTCGAAGAACACCGCCGCGTGGAACACCCTCGAGACGAACCTGCTGCCGAGCGCCTTCGACGGCTCCGAGCCGGTCGACCAGGTGACGGAGCAGCTCGCCCAGGAGATGGACGCAGCACTCGCGAAGGAGTGACGACGAGCCGGTCGGTCGGGCCCGCGCCCGGCCGGCCGGCTCCGTCCCGTCCGCCCATCCGCACCGCACGGACCACCCGATCCGACCGCCCTGGCCGAGGAGCGACCTGATGACGATCAACACCCAGCAACCGGACGCCACACAGGTGTCCGCACCGCCCGACACCAGTCCCGACGGCCCCTCGCGACCGTCGCGGGCACGACGCACCGACGGCATCTGGCCGTGGTTGTTCGTGCTGCCGCTGCTCATCGGCGTCGGCACGTTCTTCATCTGGCCGATCCTGCAGACGTTCTGGTACTCGTTCACGAGCTGGGGCGTGTTCGGCGGCGCCACCTTCACGGGCCTGGCGAACTACGGGCGCCTGCTGACCGACCCGCAGCTGTACCAGTCGCTGGTCAACACGATCGTCTACACGGTGATCGTCCTGCTCGGCATCCCGATCGCGGTCTGGCTCGCGAGCCTGCTGAACACGCCGGGCCTGCGCTTCGCACAGTTCTACCGCGTGCTGTTCTTCCTGCCCTACGTCGCGATGCCCGCCGCGATCGCCCTGGTGTGGCGCATCATGTACAACGGCGACTTCGGCATCGTGAACTGGTTCCTCGGGCTGGTCGGCATCGACGGCCCGTACTGGATCTCCACCCCGGGCTTCGCGCTCGTCGCGGTGTCCCTCGTCGGTCTGTGGTCGTCGCTCGGCTTCTCGATGATCATCCTCGGTGCCGGGCTCAAGGACATCCCACCCGAGCTGTACGAGGCCGCAGAGCTGGACGGTGCGAGTCGCTGGCGCCAGTTCCACGCGCTCACCGTGCCGCTGCTGACCCCGAGCATCTTCTTCGTGCTCGTCGTCACCACGATCTCGAGCTTCCAGCTGTTCGACCTGCTCTACGCGATCCTCGGCTCCACCAACCCGGTCATCCCGAAGACGATGTCCCTCGTCTTCTACTTCTACAACGCCGGGTTCATCGACAACGACAAGGGCTTCGCGGCTGCCATCGCGATGGTGATCTTCGTGCTCATCGGCATCATCACCGTCGTGCAGTTCCGGGTCCAGCGGAAGTGGGTCCAGTCATGACCGGCATCATCGAAGCGCGCGGCAGCAAGGTCGCGGCGGTCACGAGGGCGGCGAGCCGCAGCCGGGCGCAGACGACGACGCGTCCGGGGCGCCGCGGGGGCAGCCACTGGTGGATCCACGTGGTGCTCGGCATCGGTGGGTTCGTCATGGCGTTCCCGTTCCTGTGGCAGATCGTCATGGCGCTGTCGACGAACGCGCAGGTGACCTCGCCGACGCCGACCTTCTGGCCCGGTGAGCTGCAGTGGAGCAACTTCGCCCGGGTGTTCGAACGGCTCCCCTTCCTCGACCAGCTCGCGACCTCGATCTGGGTGACCCTGATCCGCACCCTGGCGCAGATCGTGCTGTGCACCCTGGCCGGGTACGCGTTCGCCCGCATGCGGTTCCGCGGCCGCGCGGTCATCCTCGGGATCGTGCTGTCGATCCTGCTGGTGCCGTCGCAGGTCTACCTGATCTCGCAGTACCAGATCGTCCAGGGCCTCGGGTGGCTGGACAGCCTGGCCGGCATCGTCGCACCGGGCCTGTTCAGCGCCTTCGGCACCTTCCTGATGCGGACCGCGTTCCTCAACATGCCCGCGGAGCTCGAGGAGGCGGCACGCATGGACGGAGCCAACCCGTTCCAGACCTTCTGGCGGATCATGCTGCCGCTCGCCCGCCCGTCGATCAGCGTGCTCGCGATCACGACCGTGCTCTGGTCGTGGAACGAGCTGCTCTGGCCGCTGGTGGTCTCCACCCGCGCCGAGGACATGCCGCTCGCCGCCGGGCTCGCGACCCTGTCCAGCGACCGGACCATCGACTACCCCCTGCTCATGGCGGCGAGCCTGATGGCGATGGCCCCGGTGCTGATCCTGTTCATCGTGCTGCAGCGGCGGGTGATCGACGGTCTCGCGTCCTCCGGCCTGAAGTGAGCGGTGGCCGACACGGCCACCGGACGGAGCGCCCCTCGGGATCCGAGGGGCGCTCCGTCGTGGTCGCTGCGGCCGCGTGGACGGCCGATGCGCCCGGACGGGAGGCACGGTACCGGCCCGCCCCGCGGCTCCGGTCCGTCCGTGCGCAGGACGGGAGGCGTGGTACCGAGCCGACCCGCGCCTCCCGGCCGGCAGTCCGCGCCCAGCCGGCGGCTCGGTTCCGGGCGGACCCGCGCCTCCCGGCCGGCAGCCGTGCCTGCGGACCGCCCGCACGGACGACGGGAGGCACGGTGCCCGTGAGCACCGTGCCTCCCGTCGTCCGTGCTGCTCAGCCCTTCAGACCGGCCGAGGCCATCGTCGCGACGAACTGCTTCTGCGCCACCAGGAAGAGCAGGATCAGCGGCAGCGTGGCGACCACGTTCCCCGCCATCAGCAGCGACCAGTCGGTCCGCCGCGCCCCCTGGAAGTTCGTCAGACCGAGCTGCAGCGTGAACGAGTCGGCGTCGTTGATCGCCACGAGCGGCCAGACCAGGTCGTTCCACGACCCGAGCAGCGTGAAGATCGCGAGCGTTGCCAACGCGGGACGGGCGAGCGGCAGCACGATCCGGAAGAACACCTGCAGGCGGGTGCACCCGTCGATCTGGCCGGCCTCCTCGAGCTCGGCGGGCAGGGACAGGAAGAACTGCCGCATCAGGAAGATGCCGAACGCCGAGGCGAGCCAGGGCACGATCGCGGCACCGAGGCTGTCCACGAGGTGCAACCGGGCGAACATGACGTAGGTCGGGATCATGAGCAGCTGCGACGGGATCATGATCGTCGCGAGGATCGCCAGGAACCCGAACGTCCGCCCCGGGAACCGCAGGCGCGCGAACCCGTACCCGGCCAGCGAGCACAGGACGAGGTGCGAGACGATCGCCGACGCCGACACGATGACCGTGTTGAGGAGCCAGTGCAGGATGTCCGACTCGGCGAACAGGCGCGTGTAGCCCGACAGCGTGAACTGCGTCGGGAGGAACGACGGCGGGAACTTGTTGATCTCCGACGCCGGTTCGAGCGACGTCGTGAACATCTCGATGAACGGCAGCAGGAAGAGGAGCGCCACCGGTGCGAGCAGGAGGTGCCACGGGCTGAACGGCAGGCGACGTCGACGACGGGGCGTGGTGCGCTCCGCCGGTGTCGCGACGGCGGCCGGCCGGTTCGGGGTCTCGAGTACTCGGGTCTCGACGGTCATCGTGACGCGTTCCTTCCGGCTCGGCGCTGCACGAGCGTGACGATCACGGTCGCGGTGAGGGTGACGAAGAACATGCCGTAGGCGATGGCGGACCCGTAGCCGAACTGCAGGTTCTGGAAGGCCGTCTTCCACAGGTAGTAGACGATCGTCTGGGTCGCGTCGAGCGGTCCGCCTCGGGTGGTGGCGTAGACGAGGTCGAAGAGCTGCACGGCCTGCAGGGTCTGGTAGATCCCGACGAACGCGGTGACGGGCGCCAGCTGCGGCCACACCACGCGCCAGAACGTCTGCCAGTTGTTCGCGCCGTCGATCCGGGCCGCCTCGAGCACGTCACCGGGGACGTCCTGCAGGGCGGCGAGGTAGATGACGGTCGTGAAGGCCGCCTGCCCCCACAGGGACATGACGACGATCACGACCATCGCCTCGGCGCGGTCCTCGAGCCAGCCCTGGGGCGGGACGTGCAGCACGCGGAGCACGTTGTTGACGATGCCGAACTGCGGGCTGAACAGGTAGGTGGTCAGGATGCCCGTCGCCGCGGCCGAGGCCACGAACGGCACGAAGATCGCCGTGCGGTACAGCCCGATGAACCGGATGCGCCGGTTCAGCGCGACGGCCAGGGCGAGTCCGAGCAGCAGGGACGCGGGGACGAACAGGACCGTGTACAGCAGGGTGTGCACGGCGGCCGCGAGCGCGCTCGCGTCGGTGGCCAGGTCCTGGTAGTTCTCGATGCCGGCGAAGGACGGCGGGCTGAAGCCGTCCCAGCGCTGGAAGGAGAGGACGAGCGCCCAGACCCCTGGGAAGATCGTGAGGCCGAGGACGACCGCCAGGGCCGGGGCGACGAAGCCCCAGCCGGTGAGGCCCTCGCGGGCGGCGGCCGATCGACGTCGGCGCGGTGGCCGCGGCGGCGCGGTGTCGGTGGTCGGACGGGTGCGGAGTGCGGGAGTGGTCACGGGGGCCTCCTAGCCCTGACGGAGTGCCTTGTCGGCGGCGACGGTCGCCTGCCGGAGTGCCTCGGCCGGTTCGCCCTCGCCCTGCAGCACGCGGGACACCGCGTTGCCGAACGCCTCGGACAGGCCGTTGTAGCCGGGCAGGGTCGGGCGGACCTGCTTCGCGTTGGCGGAGTTCGCCTGGATCACGTCGAGTCCGGGCAGGGCGTCGACCTGCTTGCGGAACGCCTCGCTGTCGGCCTCGCTCGAGCGCAGCGGCAGGTTGCCGACGGCGACGTTGAACCGCTCGTCCTGCTCGGGCGAGGTCAGCCACTTCGTGAAGTCCTTCGCCCAGTACGCGCGGTTCACGTCGTGGTTGTCGAAGAGGGTCCAGAGGTCCGGCCCGGACACCGTCTGGTGGTCACCGTCGGTGCCGGGGAGCCGCACCACGCCGTAGGAGGTCCCGGCCGTCTGCAGGGCGGAGAGCTCCCACGGACCGGAGGTGATCATGCCGACGCGGTCGCTCTCGAACAGCTGGGCGAACTTCGTGTCCGTCTGGTCGAGGTACACGCTGCGGTCGGTCACGGCCATGGACCGCATGAACTCCAGGGCGTCGACGCCGGCCTTCGAGTCGAACGCGGCGTGCTCGCCGTCCTCGGACAGGATCGAACCGCCGTTCTGCCAGAGGTGCGGCCACATCTGCCAGGTGGTCTCCTCGCTGCCCGAGACCGAGTAGCCGTAGCCGAAGGTCTGGCTGTCCCGGTCCGTCAACGCCTTCGCGGCGCGACGGAAGTCCGACCAGTCCCAGTCCGCCGTCGGGTACGGCTCACCGGCGGCGTCGAAGACGGTCTTGTTGTAGAAGAGCGAGATGTTGTCGACGACCGCGGGGAAGCCGATCACCTTCCGCCCGGTCGGCTGCGCGGTGCCGCGAGCCGCCGGGGAGAACTCGTCCCAGTGCGTGTCCGGGTCCTCCGCCTCGGCGCGCAGGTCGAGCGTCCGCCCGGATCGCTCGAGCTGGCTCGCCCACGACCCGAAGGTGTACGAGATGTCGGGTGAGTCGTTCCCGGCGAACGACGCCGCGAGCTTCTGGAGCAGTTCGTCGGTCGACGAGGCCCCGGAGGACATGTCGATCGTCACGTTCGGGTGCTCGTCCTCGTACTCGTCGACGAGCACCTGCAGGAGCTTCGCCGCCTCGTCGCTCTGGCCCGACCACATGGTCAGGTGGACCGGTGCCGTGGTGTCGAGCTCGGTGGCACCCTGCGGTGCGCAGCCGGTGAGGACCGTCGCGGCGACCGCGATCGCGACGGCGAGCGCGCCGCGTCCGGTGCGGCGGCGGGCGGTGCGTGTGCTGCTGCTGGTGCGTGTGCTGCTGCTGGTGGTGCGTGTCACTGCGGACTCCTTCGTCGTCAGTGGTGCGTCGGCCGGCGAGCTCAGATCCCGCGTGCGGGGATCGTCGCGCGCAGCGGTTCCGGCAGCAGGTCCCCGTGGGCGACGACGAGGTCGTTGCACAGCTCCCAGATCTGCTCGGGCGTGAGCGTCGAGGACGCGTTCGGGTCCATGAGCACCGCCTGCCGGATCGCGACCGGGTCACCCGTCCGCGCGGCGTGCACGGTGAGCTCGTTCACGGAGACGTACGGCCGGTTCAGCGCCGCTGCCTGCACGGGGAGCGCCCCCATCGGGATCGGTGCGATGCCGCCAGCGCCGACCGTGGTCGGGACCTCGACGACGCACCCGTCCGGCAGGTTGTCGATCAGGCCCCTGTTCGGCACGTTCGCGTGGATCTCGCGCTCGGTGCCGGTGACCAGCGAGTGGATGACCTGCGGGGCGTACTCCGAGGCGCCCTCCTCGAGCTGCACGGGTCGGCCGGCCGCCAGGTCGCGCTCGGCGGCCTCGAACTCGGCGACGTTGTCCTCGGAGATGCCGACGTACTCGAGCGGACGCAGGCGGAACCGGTCGACCTGCTCCGGCGAGCGGAGGAACCACGACAGGTACTCGGAGGAGTGCTCGCTCGTCTCGGTCGGGTAGGAGCCGATCCGCTTGAACACCTCGACCCGTACCCGCCGCTCGAGCTCCGGGTCCTGCCGGATGCGCTCGCGGAGCCGCGGGTACAGGTCCTCGCCCTCGTGCGTCCACTCGAGCAACCACGACTGGTGGTTGACGCCTGCTGCGCGGAACCGAGTCTGCTCGACGTCGAGGTCGAGGAGTCCGGCGAGGTCGTGCGCGGTCCAGTAGACGCTGTGGCAGAGCCCGAGCGCCGTGATGTCCGGCGCGACGGTGTCCGCCCACCAGATGTTCATCGCCATCGGGTTCGTGTAGTTGAGCAGGACCGCGTCCGGGGCGACCTCGCGCATGTCCGCGGTCAGCTCGGTGAGGAACGGGAAGGTGCGGAGGGCACGGAAGACGCCGCCGACCCCCGTGGTGTCACCGATGGTCTGGTGCAGGCCGTACCGCTCCGGGATCTCGAGGTCGGTCCGGGTCGCGGCGATCCCGCCGATCTGCACCATGTCGACGACGAAGTCCGCGTCGGCGAGGGCGCGGCGTCGGTCGGTCGTCGCCGTGAGGGTGACCGGCCGGCCGAGGCGCTCGCTCACCTGGCGGGCGGTGGCCTCGGCGACGGCGAGGCGACGCTCGTCGACGTCGAACAGCCGGAGGTCCAGCTCGGGGAGGTCGTCGTACCGGAGGAGGTCGGCGAGCAGCTGTCGCGTGAAGACGACGCTCCCGGCGCCGACGAACACGATGCGGGTCATGGGAAGCCCTTCGTTCGGGGTACCGCCGAGGGACGACGGTCGGGGCCACCCGGCGGGTGGCAGAGGGCACGGAGGGGTGGGAGGTCACGCGTCCCGACGCGGGCTCCTGCGGCGTCCGGGTGCGCGGCCTCGACGGGGTTCGCCGGCCGGGCCCCACGGTAGGGCGCGGTGGGCACGACCACCACGCAGCCTCGCGAAACGCGCAGGACGAGTGCGCGTTCGGGCGTGGAGCGCTCAGGCGATGAGGACCTCGACCCCGGCCGCGGCGATCTGCTCGAGCGCCTCCGCCGGGGCGTGCTCGTCGGTCACCAGGACCGACACGTCGCCGATGTCGGCCATCCGCGCCATCGTCTGCCGCCCGACCTTCGAGCCGTCGCACACCACGACCACGCGGTCGGCGTGCGTCACCATCACGCCGTTCGTCCGCGCCTCGGTGTCGTCGTGCGTGGTGACGCCGCCGGCCGCGCTGATGCCGTCCGTGCCGAGGAACGCCGTCGTGACCTTGAACGCCGCGAACGCGGCCTCGGCCAGGGGACCGACCGCCTCGAGCGAGGTGGCGCGGAGCGTGCCGCCGGTCAGGATCGTCTTCACCCGCGGGCTGCGCGAGACCTCGAGCGCGATGGTCACGGCATTCGTGATCACCGTCAGGCCGTTCCGGTCGCCGAGCGCCCGCACGACCTCCTTCGTGGTGGTCCCGCCGCTGACCGCGACGGCCTGTCGCCCCGGGGGCAGGAGCCGTGCGGCGAGCCGACCGACCGCGCGCTTGGCGGCGTCGGCCTCCGAGGCACGCATCACGACGGGCAGCTCCGGGAGCGCGCCGACGGACTCGACCCGGCCGTAGCTGCGCACGACGAGACCGCGCGCCTCGAGCTCACCGAGGTCGCGTCGGACCGTGGCCGCCGAGACGCCGCAGGCCCGGATCAGCTCGTCGGTGCTCGTCGAGCCCTGCTCGCGCACCCGCTCGAGGATGTCCCGCATCCGGTCCCGCCGCTTGCGGCCGACGTCCGGCGAGTCGTTGTCCATGGACCCATCATGCGCCAGAACGATCACTGCGAATGACCGGAGTGATCGTTCTGGCAGCGGAACTGATCGGTCGTTGCCGACACTGGGTCCGGACGCGGCGCCGGACGGTGCCGCGTCGGCAGCGCCGCCGACCGCGGCGCACGCACCAGGAGAACCACGTGAACCCCATCACTGCGCTCGTCGCTCGCCACCGTGCCGGATCCGGTGAGGGCATGTACTCGGTCTGCTCGGCGAACCCCTACGTCCTGCGGGCCTCGATGCGCCAGGCGCTCGAGGACGACGCGCCCCTGCTCGTCGAGGCGACCTCCAACCAGGTCGACCAGTTCGGCGGGTACACCGGCATGACCCCCGCGGACTTCCGGGCCGCGGTGCTCGACCTCGCCGAGGCCGAGGGCTTCCCGGCCGACCGGCTCGTCCTCGGCGGCGACCACCTCGGCCCGAACACGTGGCAGGACCGCCCGGCCGCCGAGGCGATGCCGCTCGCCGTCGACCTCGTCCGTGCCTACGTCACCGCCGGCTACACGAAGATCCACCTCGACTGCAGCATGCCGCTGCAGGGCGAGGTCGCCCCGCTGACCGACGCGGTCGTCGCCGAGCGGGCCGCCGTGCTGCTCGCCGCCGCGGAGTCCGCCGCCACCGACGCCGGGATCGACCGCGACGGCATCGTCTACGTCATCGGCACCGAGGTCCCGACCCCCGGCGGGGCGAAGGAGACGCTGCACGACCTCGAGCCGACCCCGGCGACGGCCGCGGTCGGGACGCTCGACGTGCACCGTGCGGCGTTCGAGCGCGCCGGCCTCGCCGACGTGTGGCCGCGCGTCGTCGCGCTCGTCGTGCAGCCCGCGGTGGAGTTCGACCACCTGCAGGTCATCGACTACGTGCCCGAGGCCACGACCGCGCTGCAGGAGGTCATCGAGGCGACGCCCGGACTCGTGTACGAGGCCCACTCGACCGACTACCAGACGCCCGAGGCGCTCCGTGCCCTGGTCGACGACCACTGGGCGGTGCTCAAGGTCGGCCCCGGCCTGACCTTCGGGCTCCGCGAGGCGTTGTTCGCCCTCGACGCCGTCGAGGCGGAACTCGTCCCGGACGGCAGCGCGGTCGACCTGCGCAGCGTCGTCGAGCGTCGGATGCTCGCGGAGCCGGACCGCTGGGAGCGCTACTACGAGGGCGACGCGCACGAGCAGCGCATCGCCCGCACCTACAGCTACAGCGACCGGATGCGCTACTACTGGCCGGACCCGGAGATCACCGCCGCGACCGAGGCGCTCGTCCGCAGCCTCGACGCGGTCGGCATCCCGCTCCCGCTGCTGAGCCAGTACCTGCCCGTGCAGTACGAGCGGGTCCGCGAGGGCCTGCTGCCGAACCGTGCCGAGGACATCGTGCTCGACCGCGTCCGCGACGTCCTGCGTCCGTACGCCGCCGCCGTCGCCCCGCGCGCGCAGGCCACCGGTACGGTCACCACCACCACCAGCAAGGAGTCCCTGTGACCACCACCGCCCCCGTCCGCGCCGACGAGACCGCGACCCACCGCGAGATCCTGCAGCAGCCCGACAGCTGGCAGCGCCTCGTCGCGTCGCTCGACGACCGCCGTGCCGCGCTCGACGCCTTCCTGCAGCCGCTGCTCGCCGACGAGGACCTGCGCATCGTGCTCACCGGGGCCGGCACCTCGGCCTTCGTCGGGGACATCGCGAGCGTCGACCTGCGCCGCCACCTCGGCCGTCGCGTCGAGTCGATCGCCACGACCGACATCGTCGCCGACCCGCACGGCTCGCTCGGCGACCCCGGCCGGGTGCTCCTGGTCTCGTTCGCCCGCTCGGGCAACAGTCCGGAGAGCGTCGCAGCGACCCGCGTCGTCGACGACGTCGCGCCCGGTGCGCACCACCTGGTCGTCACCTGCGACCCCACGGGCGCCCTCGCCCGCGAGCACCGCGGGCAGGACCGGTCCTTCGTCCTCGACATGCCGGCCGAGACGAACGACACCGGCTTCGCGATGACGTCCAGCTTCTCCACGATGCTCCTCGCCGTCCTCCTGGCCTTCCGGCCGGAGCTCGTGGCCGGTACCGGCGCGCTGGTCGCGGCGGCACGGACGATCGCCGGCCTGGAGGCACGGATCGCCTCGCTCGCGGAGGGCACCGAACGCGTCGTGTACCTGGGCAGCGGAGCGCTGCAGGGCCTGGCACGCGAGTCGGCGCTGAAGCTGCTCGAGCTCACCGCCGGCGGGGTCGTGTCGTTCTTCGACACCCCGCTCGGCTTCCGGCACGGCCCGAAGGCCGTCGCGGGTGCGCACACCCTGGTGGTCGTCTACGGCTCGTCGGACCCGTACACGGCGCGGTACGACGCGGACATCCTCCGGGAGCTCCGCGCGGACGGAGCCGTCCGGGTCGTCTCGGTCGGCGGGGACGCGGACGACGAGCGTTCCTTCCCGCTCGACGACCTGGCGGGCCTCGACGACGCGTTCCGCAGCGTCGCCCTGGTCGGCTTCGCCCAGCTCCTCGCCCTCGCCACGTCCGTCGCGCACGGGTGCACGCCGGACAACCCGTTCCCGGGCGGCACGGTCAACCGCGTCGTCCAGGGCGTGACCATCCACGACCACCGCGCGGGAGCTGCACGGGCATGACCGTCTTCCTCGGCATGGACGGCGGCGGCACCAAGACCGCGTTCCTGCTCACCGACGGCGAGGGCACCACGCTCGCCGAGTCGCGGCAGCCGGCCTCCTCATGGTTCGACGCGGGGACCGGTCTCGTCGGCGACGTCGTCCGTGCGGGCGTCGACGCGGTGACGTCGGCGGCCGGCATCGCCCCGGCGGACATCACGTTCGCGCACTTCGGCATCCCCGGTCACGGGGAGTCGAGTCGTGACACCCCCGTGCTCGACGCCCTCCCCGCCGACGTGCTCGGACACGACCGGTACTCCTGCGGCAACGACATGGTCGGCGGCTGGGCCGGATCGCTGGCCGGCCGCGACGGCGTCAACGTGATCGCCGGCACCGGGTCGATGGCCTACGGCGAGCGCGGCGGCACCGCGCACCGCGTCGGCGGTTGGAGCGAGGTGTTCGGCGACGAGGGGTCCGCGTACTGGGTCGCCGTCCAGGGGCTCAACGCCTTTTCGCGGATGGCGGACGGCCGACTCCCCCGGGGTCCGCTGCACGCACTCGTGCGCGAGCGGGTCGGGGTGACCGAGGACCTCGACCTGATCGGCGTCGTCATGGACGAGTGGGGCGCGGACCGCGGGACCGTCGCCGACCTGGCGAGGGTGGTCGTCGCGGCCGCCGACGCCGGCGACGACGCTGCTGCCGACGTCCTGCACCGCGCCGCCGCGGAGCTCACGACCCTGGTCGGCACGACGGTCCGCGCGCTCGGCTTCCCCGCCGGCGAGCCGGTCCCCGTGTCGTACTCCGGCGGGCTCTTCCGGGCGCCGCGGTTCCGCGAGGCGTTCGCCACCGCACTGCTCGCCGAGGACACGACCCTCGAGCTCGTCGAACCCCGACACGATCCGACCGTCGGCAGCGTCCTGGTCGCGATGCGCCGGGCCGGGGCACCGATCCCCGAGCGGTTCACCGCGGAGACGGTCCCGGCCACCTCCAGCGCCGCCCGCTGACACCACGCACCGACACCAGGCATCGACACCACGCACCGACACCACGAGGAGACCACCCGTGCAGTACACGTTCGAGTTCGACGGCCTCCGGGTGCCCGCGAACGTCTCCGGACCACCCCGCCGGACGGCGGACGGGTGGCTCGTCCCGGCTGGCCCCGTCGCGCTGCTCCACCCCTTCGGGCACCGCGCCGAGTTCTACCGGCACGGCTGGAACTCGTGGAGCCCGAGCGGGTGGACGCGGGTCGACGGCGACACCATCGGGATCAAGGACAGCCCCGAACGCCTGCTGACCGCCGACGACGCCGCGAACGAGACACCGCACGCGCACTCCGGCAGCGCGGTGGGTGCGGTGACCGGTCCGGACGGCGGCACCCTCCTCGTCGGGGCGCTCGGGCTCGGCACCCCGCGGGTCGGCGCCGACGGCAACGTCCTGTGGGCGTCGAGCGAGCAGGACGACGCGGAGTGGTTCGTCGCGTACGGCGCCGAGCAGGACGTCTTCGCCGCGTACGCCGACCGGGTCACCGAGCGGCTCGGTCGCCGGACGGCCCGCGCCGGCACCGTGTGGAGCAGCTGGTACTCGTACCACGAGGACATCACCGAGGACCGGATCGCGCGGGCGGCCGCCGACCTCGAGGGCTACCCGGTCGACGTCTTCCAGCTGGACGACGGGTGGGAGCCCATCGTCGGCGACTGGACGGCGGGGCCCGACTTCCCGAGCGGGATGGCGGCGACCGCACGGACCATCGCGCGCCACGGCTTCCGTCCGGGCATCTGGCTCGCGCCGCTGATAGCCCTGCCCGGCTCGACGATCGCCACCGAGCGCCCCGACCTGCTCGTCGCGGGTGACGACGGCCGTCCGCTCGTCACCGGGCACAACTGGGGGTCGCACTACCACTCGCTCGACACGACGAACCCGGAGGTGACCGACCACCTCCGCGGGGTGTTCGACCGGATCACCGCGGACGGCTACAGCTACCTGAAGCTCGACTTCATGTACGCCGGGGCGATCGCCGGGCACCGACACGTCGACCTGCCCCGCGAACAGGTCTACCGGCAGGCGATCGAGCACATCCGAGCCACCGTCGGCGACGACGTCTACCTGCTCGGGTGCGGGGTCCCGATGATCCCCTCGGTCGGGGTGTTCGACGGAGCCCGTGTCGGACCGGACGTCGCGCCGTTCTGGGACAACGCCGAGCGGGTGGGCGACCCCTCCGGCGAGGGCGCCCGCAACGCGCTGGTGTCCTCGGTCCACCGGGTGTGGATGCGGCGGCTGTACGAGGTGGACCCCGACTCGGTCTACTTCCGCAGCGAGCGGAACCTGCTCGGCGCCGACGAGCGTCGGGCGCTGCAGGACACCGCGGCGGTCCTCGGGTTCCGGTCGACGTCCGACCCCGTCGACTGGCTCCGACCGGAGGAGCGTTCCGAGGCCGCGGACTGGCTCGGCGGGAGCGCCGTGGTCGAGCAGGTCGGCCGGTACGTCTTCCGCCTCGACGACCGGGTGGTCGACCTCACCCCGTACGTCACGGGCGAGCACGCGGTCGACGCGGCGTCCTTCATCGGCTGACCGGCCGGCGGTCGTCGTCCCTCAGACGGTGACGACGACCTTGCCGGCGATCCGCCCGGCCGCGCCCTCGGCGTGCAGCGCCGGGAGGTCCTCGAGCCGGATGCGCCGGGTGACCTCGACCGTCAGCTGCCCGGCGTCGACGAGCGCGACGAGCTCGGCCAGGCGCCCGCGGTCCGGCAGGACGAACACCGTGGCGGCGCGGACGCCCCGGGACTCGTCGTCCGGCGTCGCCATGAACGCCGTGGTGCTCACCACGACCCCGCCGTCACGCACGGCGGCGACGAGCGCCCGGAACTGCTCCGGCTCGATCGGCGCGAGGTTCAGCAGCACGTCGACCGGCTCGTCGACCGCCGCCAAGACGTCGGTCGTGGTGTGGTCGATCACCTGCTGGGCCCCCGCGGCGCGGACCGCGTCGGCGCTCCGCGGGCTCGCGGTGGCGACCACGTGCACACCGGCACGGACGGCGAGCTGGATCGCGTACTTCCCGACCACGCCACCGGCGCCGTTGATCAGCACGCGCTGGCCCGCCTCGAGGCGACCCTCGTCGAACAGTGCCTGCCATGCCGTCAGCGCCACCGACGGGAGTGCCGCGGCGTCCACCAGCGGGACGCCCGTCGGGGCGGCGACCAGTGCCTCCGCGGGTGTGACGACGTACTCGGCGGCACCGCCGTCGCGTTCCATCGGCAGGAACCCGACCACCGCGTCGCCCACGGCGAGGCCGTCGACGCCCTCGCCCAGCGCGGCGACCGTGCCGGACACGTCGTAGCCGGGAACGTGCGGCAGCTGGACCGGGATCGGCAGGAACCCGCCGCGCATGCCGTTGTCGGCGGCGTTGTAGGCGGAGGCGGTGACCTGCACAAGCACCTCGCCCGTGCCCGGAACCGGGCGCTCGACGTCCTCGATCCGCAGGACCTCCGGACCGCCGACCTCGTGGAACCGCACTGCCTGCATGGTGTCCTCGTTCATGATGTTCCCCTTCATTGTTTGCTTCCAATTCGAAGCGATGGGTCGACCGTACACCTGCTTCGAGTTCGAAGCAACAGGTAGGATCGGGGCATGGACTCTCCCCCGTCGGCGCTCACCCCGACCCAGCTCGGCGCGTACCTGTCGTTCACCGAGGTCGCGGCCCTGCTGCGCCCAGCCGTCGAGCAGCAGCTCCGCGACGCCGGCGAACTCAGCTACGTGCAGTTCCAGCTGCTCGCCCGGCTGGGCGATGCGCCGGACGGGCGGCTGCGGATGACCGACCTGGCGGACGGGGTCGTCTACAGCCGGAGCGGGCTCACCTACCAGGCACAGGTGCTCGAGCAGCGCGGGCTCGTCACGCGGGGACCGTCACCCGACGACGAGCGGAGCACCGTGGTCTCCCTCACCGACGCCGGGCGCGACGCGCTCGCCACCGTGCTGCCCGGGCACATCGCGACGGTGCACGGACTGCTGTTCGCGCACATCAGCGACGACGACGCCGCGCAGCTGGGGGACGTCCTCGGGCGGATCAGCGGGCACCTGCGGCAGCACCCGCCGCGGTCGGCGGGGCGGGTGCGGCGGAAGACGGCGGGCGACTCGACGTGACGACGGCCGGACGGGAGGCGCGGGGCGGGCTGCCCCCGCGCCTCCCGTCCGCCAGTGGCGAGCCGACAGGCGTCCGGTCCGGCCCGAACAGGGGCCCGCGGTGGTCCGGGCCGCCTCAGCAGCCTCGCCGCGTGGAGCACCTGCCGATGAGGACGTCCGTGCACGTCGTGCGGGCGCAGATACGGACAGGCGGGTCGCTCGAGGCGGCGCGTCCGCTGGTGGGACCTCGCCGTCGACACGGCACTGGCGATCGGTGCGCAGGACGACCGCTCCTCGGACACCGGGGTGGCGCCCGACCGTCTCCGTCGCCGACGTGCGCAGCGCCAGACGGGGCGCTGTGGCTCGGTGCGAGCCTCTCGATCCTGGCGCTCGTGGCCGGGGTCGGCAGCTGGGTGACCCCGACGCCCGAGCCGGACCGGCCTCAGGCGGTCCTCCTGGACGCGGCCGCCGAACCCCTGCCGACGCCCACACCGACCACGACGTCGACACCGACCGGTGGCGCACCCCGCGGCGCGCGCGGTCTCCCCGTCGCACCGTTCACCGTCGAGGGCGGGGCCGTGCGCATCGCGCAGTTCGACGAGGAGGACGCGTGGGCGGCGATCTGCGAAGCGGCCATGGGCGACTCCGACTGCCTGGCGTGGGGCATCGTCGCCTCGATCGAGTGCGACCTGCTCGTGAGGAAGCTGGGGAGAAGGCGCGCATCGCGGCATACGGTGCAATCTCTTGTGACCGACCAGCTGGCAGCATGGACAGCTGGACGGGGAACAGCATCGCATTCGGTGCCATCCCGCTCGTTCGCTCCTGTTGCTCCTCGAACGACTTCGTCTGCCAGGTCGGGAGTACGGCGAGCTTCGGACCCTCCGACTCCTACAACGAGGACACCAAGATCCGCTCGGATGCGTCGAGCTTCCTCCGGAACGTCATCACGGATCCCCAGCGGCGATTCGCTGACGAGTCGGAGCTCGGTCAGGATCGAGCAAGCGAAGGGATGAAATGACCACCTCACTCGGGCGGGACGTGACCTTCATTCTCCTGAACGTCGTAGCGGTGGTCACGGCGACGTTCGTCTGGTTCATCTACCAGTTCGCCCTCATGGTCTACACGCCCTGCGGGGGAACGGAAACGTGCTCAGAGGGCGCGCAGCAAGGAATCTACATCGGCTTCCTCATCGCAGAGCTCCTGAGCATCGTGCTCCCGCTCTGGGGAGGTCTTTCTCGTCGCAGGAAGGGCGTGAGCTTCTGGTGGCTCCCGCTCATCTCGATCGTCTGCGTCATTGCGGCGCTGGTGCTGTCCTGGCCACTCAACCTGTGGGCGGCGTCCTGAACCGAGGTTCGACGCCTGCGGCGTCCCGCGGCCCGCGTCGACGCTCGCGTCGAGCCCCGCCATCCGCCGGCGGTCCTGGTGTCTGCGTCGTCGCCCCTCCTCGTGCACGATCATCGCGCCACACCAGTGTCGGCGCATGGGCTTCTGGGGCAGACGCAGCGCGCTCCACTGAACGTCCGAGCGCTCGTCGCCATCGCGCTGATCGTCGTGACGGGAGGCGTGGTCTGGCCCCCGCGGCGTTCGATCTTGCCGCCCGCACACCGCCCTCCCAGTTCGACCACGACGCAGAGGACACGCCGCCCACCTCGGAGGATCGCGCCATCGCTACTGTGCAGGCTGTCGCGCTGATCGGGACCCCGCCCGCGGCCGTGGTCGCCCTGGTCATCGCGACGAGTTCACTCCGGCTCTGGAAGGAACAGGCGTCCGCGATCATCGCGACCAGTCTCGTGAGCCTTGCAGCGCTGACCGGCGTCGCCTTCGTCTGGATCGGCATCGGCACACTGGTGTTCTTGACCTAGCACGCGCGGCGGTCGGGCCTGCACCCCGAAGCGGTCCGTCATGAGCTCAGGATCTCCAGGACGGCGAGCACTGCGAGAACGACACCCGCGACGGAAGTGGTGACCCCAGCTACTGTGACCGTCTGCGCGAAGGTGTGGACCGCACCCTGGGCGCAGAAGCGGTCGATGGCCGATACGGCCAGCATCGTCGCGGCCATCGCCACGGGGACAGTCGCCATCCAGATCAGGGCGAGAGCCCGCCGCGCCGCCCAGACACCCGCCGGATGAGCGTGCAGGACGCCGCGGAGACGCTCAGGGTCGGCCTCCCATGCCGCGTCGATCGGAGCCACGTACCGGTAGGCGAGGACGCAGGCCATGATCTGCGCGATGAGGACGACGAGGGCTGCACTCGGCAGGATCCATGTCAGCCTCGAGGCACCGCGCACGCTCGGGCTCCGCGAGGCGCTCACTTGTCGAGGAAGTGGCCGAGGTAGACGTACGAGCCGCCCGAGCAGGCCCCTCCGAGCTGGAGCCACTGGTCGGCTCCGAGTGCCGCCGCTCGATGCACCTCGAGGTCCGTGGGCTGCTTGTCGGACCAGTCGCGGCGTTCGGGGTGGTCGGAGGGTGTGCGCGGGACGAAGCCGTCGGCCTCGGCCGCGTCGAACACCCGCTGCGCCTCCGGTACGCACGCCACCGCCCACGATTCGTCCGCCTTGAACATGTCCCGGCTCCCGGAGGAGACGAGTCGTGTTCCTGCCGGGAGGCTGATCCCGACCATCTGCTCGACGGCAGAACGCGAGAGCTGGCTGCACTCACCGCCGAGCGGGCTGCAGGTGCTGCCGTCCGCGGTGTGCGAGGGCCCGAGCGTGCGCTGAGCTGCGGTGCCGACGGCGGCGAGCACGCCGATGACGAGCGCTCCGGCCAGGACCAGCAGGCCCGCGAGCGTGACGAGCAGTCGCGTCAGGCTCGGACCGCGTACGTCTTCCACGCGGCCACCCTAAGCGGCAGGGTCACCGCCGACCACGAGGGTCCTCGTGGATGTGTCCCAGGGGCCACGACCGGGACCATCAGCTCAGGCCGGCCTGATCGCGACCCCCTCGGTACCCGTCGACGTCGCCGGTCTGGATCGCGCCGGTCACGCCAGCGTCGAGCTCGTCCTGGAGCACGCCCGACCGCGGCGCCAACGAGCTGGCGCGTTGCCGGGAAGCCCGACGAGCTCGAACTCGCCCTCACCGGTCTGGATCGTGAGCGTGCCGGTGGCCGGATCAGCGTCTGCGTGCAGGAGCCCGCCGGGGCGCCCACCCAGATGTGCGCCGGCAGCGCCGGTGGCAACGGGAACGGCACCGCACGGGCGGGCTCCTCAGCTGCGCGGTCGGGGATCTCGCTCGACGTCCCACTGCGCCGGGTCACGAGCACGAACGCGGCCGTCCGCGCCGCGGGCCCGTTCTGCACCGCGGAGACGATCGCCGGCACAGGGTGCGGCAGGTCCTCGAAGCCGACCTCCACCTCGAGGCGGTCGATGATCAGCAGGTCGTCGCGATCGAGGACCTCGGCGGCTCGACCGATTCCACGTGAGAAACAAGAAGACCCCCGCGTGAACGGGGGTCTTCTGTGGCGGTACCGGTGGGATTTGAACCCACGGTGGAGTTGCCCCCACACATGTTTTCGAGACATGATCCTTCGGCCGCTCGGACACGGTACCGGGAAAGAGTTTACACGACTCCGGCGGTGCTCACGACCACCACCGGCCGCTCCCCTTCACAGCCGGCGCTGTCCCGCCGTCCATCCACGGGCCAGCCTCGGCAGAGCCCAGGGTGAGCGAGCCCGCGTACGGTCTCCGGCATGAAGACCCGCACCCTCGTCGCCCTGCTCACCTCCGTCATCGGCGGGCTCGCCGTCGTGGGCGGTGGCGCATTCGGCGCCCGAGCGGGGATCCGCGGGCAGCGAGCCGCATCCCAGCGCGTGGTCGACATGCTGCCCGTGCACGCCGACTGGTGGCGGGAGCGCCTGCAGCACGAGGGGCAGCTGACGTACCTCGCGATCGGCGACTCCGCAGCGCAGGGCGTCGGCGCGACGGCTCCCGGCCGGGGGTACGTCGGGCTCCTGGCCCGCCGCATCCGGCACCGATCGCGCATGTCGGTGCGGGTGGTGAACCTCAGCGTCTCGGGCGCGACGACGTGGGGTGCGAAGCACGACCAGCTCCCGAAACTGCGGCAGTACTCGCCGGACGTCTGCACGGTGTCGATCGGGGCGAACGACATCGCGGACTTCCACCCGGACAAGTTCGAACGGAACATCCGCGCGATCTACAGCGCTGTGCCGTCGCACGCGATCGTCGCCGAGCTCCCGTGCATGTTCGTGCCCGACCGCGAGCGCAAGGTCGCCGTGGCGAACGACATCGTGCACCGCGTCGCCGCCGAACTCGGGTTGACCGTGGCGCCGCTCCACGTCATCACGAAGCGCGTCGGGCTCCGTCGGACGTTCTTCAACAGCTACGGCGACCTGTTCCACCCGAACGACCGCGGGTACGAGATCTGGGCGAGCGCCTTCGAGCCTGCGGTCGATGCCCGTGTGGACACCGTCGCCGCGATCCGGCACTACCTGTCCGCACGTGAGGCCGAGGACCTCGGTCGCGAGGCCGGCGCCGTCGCGAGCGCCCGGGCCGAGCAGGACGTCGAGCACGCAACGGAGCTCGACCACGGCGGCCGACCCGGTCGCGTGGAGCGGCTGCGGCAGCGGATGACGGGCGGCATCCCCCTGCCCGAGCAGCCAGGCGGCCACGACCGGACGCCCGCGCACGACGAGGACGACGAGCGCGGCGCCGACGACGAGCACGGCGAGGACACCGATCACGGCCGGCACGCTCCGCGGCACCGCGGTGTCGGCGGGGCGCTCTAGCCTCGAGCCATGGCGCGCACCCAGTCCCTCTACCGCTGCACCGAGTGCGGGTGGACCAGCATCAAGTGGGTCGGCCGCTGCGGTGAGTGCCAGGCGTGGGGCACGGTCGAGGACACGACGGCGGCCGCGGCGAGCTCGCGCGGGCCCGCTGCCGTCTCCGTCGCTGGAGCGCGCGTGGCCCGACCGATCACCGAGGCCCGCGGAACGGGGGTCCAGCGGTGGACGTCCGGGATCGGCGAGTTCGACCGCGTGCTCGGCGGCGGCATCGTGCCCGGGGCCGCCGTACTGCTGTCCGGCGAGCCGGGCGTGGGCAAGTCGACACTGCTGCTCGAGGTCGCCTCCCGTGCGGCAGCGACCGGCAAGCGGGTCCTCTACGTCAGCGCCGAGGAGTCAGTGGACCAGGTCCGACTCCGCGCCGAGCGCACGAACGCCATGCACGACCAGCTCTACCTGGCGAGCGAGGTCGACCTCGGCGTCATCCTCGGCCAGATCGACCAGGTGCAACCGGACCTGGTCATCGCCGACTCCGTGCAGACGATCTCGTCGAGCACCGTGGACGGCATCGCCGGCGGCACCTCCCAGGTGCGCGAGGTCGCCTCCACGCTCATCCGGGTGGCGAAGGAGCGGTCGCTGCCCGTCCTCATCGTCGGCCACGTCACGAAGGACGGCACGATCGCGGGTCCGCGACTGCTCGAACACCTGGTCGACGTCGTCTGCCACTTCGAGGGCGACCGGCAGACCGCACTCCGGTTCGTCCGGGCACTCAAGAACCGCTTCGGCCCGACGGACGAGGTCGGCTGCTTCGACATGGCCGGCGACGGCATCCACGAGGTCCCGGACCCGAGCGGCCTCTTCATGTCGCGGAACGGCACCCCGGTGTCGGGCACGTGCGTGACCGTGGCACTCGAAGGACGCCGTGCGCTCCCGGTCGAGGTGCAGGCGCTCGTCGTGCCGAGCTCCGCACCGCAGCCGCGCCGGGTCGTGAACGGTGTCGACGCGTCACGCGTGGCGATGCTGCTCGCCGTGCTCGAACGACGCGCCGGCCTCAAGCTGTCCGATGCAGACGTCTACGTCTCGACGGTCGGCGGGATGAAGCTCACCGAGCCGGGCGCCGACCTGGCGATCGCGCTGGCCCTGGCGAGCGCTGCGCGGGACCGTCCGTACCCGCACACACTGGCGGCGGTGGGCGAGATCAGTCTGGCCGGCGAGATCCGTCCGGCGACGGGCGCGAAGCAGCGGGCGAACGAGGCCTCGCGGCTCGGGTTCACGACCGTGCTCGGCGCGGACGCCGAGCACCTGCGCGAGGCGCTGCGCGTCGCGTTCTCGCTGACGCAGTCGGTCCGTGAACGCGAGCTCGACCGCGCATTCTGACCGGAACCGGCACCGACGGCCCTGACCGGACCGGACCGGACCAGCTCTGACCGAACCGGACCAGGCCGGACCGGACCGATCGCCCGTGGCGAGCCGCAGGACGGGCGCGCGTCGCGCCTCCAGAGCGAACCGACGCCGCCCAGGCCCGCGCCTACGCGCGGAGCGCCGCCAGCAGGTCCGCCGGTGCCGCCTGCATCGTGTGTGGCCCGGCGATGTCGAAGAACACGCCCTCGAGCGAGTCGAGGTGCGCCGCCAGGAACTCGTCGAGCCGCGGCCCGTCGTAGACCATGACCTGGCGGACCTTCTCGTCCGGCACCATCGCGGTGTACGCATCGGCGGACGAGAAGAGCAGCAGGATGCGCTTGTCCGAGCCCTCGCGGCCGAAGACGCGGACCTGCATGTCCTTCTTGCCGGTGACGAGCCGGGGGACGATCACGATGTCGTTCCGCAGGGCGAACGCGACCGCGGCGACGTCCTGCTTCGCGAGGGCCTCCTCGAGCTGCTCGCTCCGGAAGCGCTGTTCCTTGTCTGCCATCACCCCTAGTCCACCAGATCTGCACGCCGACGGCGAACAGGAACGGCTGCGAGGCGGAGATCCTGCACAGAAGTGGGCGCTGCCTCTTCCATTGCGGCCACAGCACGGTAGGTTGGTCTCAACCGCTTCGGCGGGAGTCCATCGTTCTTCCGGTGCTCTGCACCTTCGAGCGCCATCGGTCACTGATCTTCCCAGGTCGCCTGGCCCCGAACCCGTCCCACCGGCCCATGCCCGCGGGACGCACTGATCTGACGACAACCGTCGGTGGATCGGCGGCAGCAAGAGCCGTCTCGCAAGACAGGCAACGAACGTGGCCTGGCAAGAAAGTTAAGGAAACGCCATCATGGCAACTGGCACCGTCAAGTGGTTCAACAACGAAAAGGGCTTCGGCTTCATCGCTCCGGACGACGGCAGCGCCGACGTCTTCGCGCACTTCTCCGCGATCGCTGGCAACGGCTACAAGTCGCTCGAGGAGAACCAGAAGGTCGAATTCGAGATCACCGAGGGCCGCAAGGGCCCGCAGGCCGAGAACATCTCGGTCATCGGCTGACCTCAGCTGCTCGGAACGGGCTCGTCGTCTTCGGACGGCGAGCCCGTTCGCATGTCCAGGCGGCGTCGCTTCCGGGCAGCGCCGCCTCGGGTCAGCGCCACCTCCGGACAGCCTCGCCCCCAACAGGCGCTGCTTCCGCGCAGCGCCGCTTCCGGACAAATCGCTAGACGCCCTAGCAATGTGACGTAGCGTGGTGGCATGACTTCCACGCACCACGGACCGGAAGACAGCGCGCAGCCGTTCGACATGCAGACGTTCCTCGACGACTTCATGACCGGACTCGAACCGGGTTCAGTCGAGGAGCAGCTCTAGGAGGAGGTGCGGGAGCAGCCCCTCGGCAGCAGCGCCGCTACTCGCTCCGGACGCCGTCCGACCAGATCGTGTCGTCCGCGGGCTCGAACAGACCGCGCTTCGCGCGCTTCCGGAGCCCCTTGAGTGTCGCGATCTTCACCGGCTCGACGCCGTGATCACGCTCGTAGGCCGAGGCTGACTCCCGCACGATTCCTTGATCCGACACTCTGTCAGCATGACGCAGCGTGGACAGCTCCCGGCGCGGAGTGCGTCACTCGGATGACGTGCCGGGCGCGCCGCAGCCCCTCGAGACGCAGACCATCGGCGCACGAGCGCAAGGGACGCCTGCTGATATGCTGCCGTTTCATGGGGAGCGGCTTCGTGGTCTACGTCGACGAGAGCGGGGACCACAGTCTCACCAGCATCAACCCGGACTACCCGATGTTCGTGCTGGCCTTCTCGATCTTCCCCATCGACCTCTACGTCGACCGGATCGTACCGCTGGTGCAACGCCTGAAGTTCGACTTCTTCAACCACGACATGGTCGTGTTGCACGAACGCGAGATTCGCCAGTCGAAGCCGCCTTTCGACATCCTGCTCAACGCCGAGACGAGGGCGGCCTTCATGAGCCGCATCGATGAACTCTTCGAAGAACGGTTCGGCGTCGTGGCCACGGCGATCAGGAAGACCGAATTCCGGGATCGCGTCGGGCTGGACACCAGCCCGTACCACGTGGCACTCGAGTACGGTCTCGAGCGGGTCTTCCTCCAGCTGCAGGCTCGGGGCGTCTCCCGCCGCGAGACAACGGTCGTGTTCGAGAGCCGCGGACGGTTGGAGGATCGAGAGCTCGAGGACGAGTTCGACCGCATCATGCGACGAACCAAGATGCGCGGCATGCCCGAGACCTTCCGCTTCTGCATCGCCCACAAACAAGCGAACAGCACCGGTCTGCAGCTGGCTGATCTCGTAGCCAGGCCGATCGGCACCCACCTTCTGCACCCGGACAGGACGAACCGGGCTTGGGAACGAATCCTGCAACGGATGCCGAAGTCTCCGAGCGGCTCCGTCGCTGGGTGGGGACTGAAGGTCTACCCCTGAGCAGCGGGACCCCGCTCCGGACAAGCGAAAACCCCCGGCAGAGCCGGGGGTCGGACGCCGATCGGGCATTCCCAATCCACTTGCGTTCAGGCTAGCACGCGCGGCGTATCAGCTCAGTTCAGCACGAACTGCGCCGACTCCTTCGACTCCAGGTCCCCCACCGACACCTGCAGGTGGTAGCTCGCCCCGCCACCGGGCACCGACGGCCGAGCACCGTCGCACGTGGTCGTCGACGAGCGCGTGCGGTCCCAGGCGATCGCCGGCGTGGTGAGCTCCTGCCCCGCCTTGATCGTGACGTCCTGGTTCGTCCCGCCCGTCTGGCAGTCCTTCGACGACCAGTACTGCTCCTGCCCGGAGCTGATCGTCAGGACCTGCTGCGCCGAGCCGAGGTCCAGGTGGCACGAGTCGGAGCCGGTGTTCGTGATCGACATCGCGATCTGCGGGTCCTCGGTCGGCCCGTAGGTGCCCTTGTCGACGACCGGCGTGAGCTCGATCTGGTCCTCGGAGCACGTCGTGGCGTCACCGGAGGCCGAAGCGGGTGCCGCGGCGGACGCCGACGGGGCTGACGAGGAGCCGTCACCAGCGGGAGCGGACGCCGCCCCGGACGCGGCCACGGAGCCGTCGGACGCGGCTCCACCACCAGCCGACGGCGAGGCCCCCGGCGCCGACGCGGACGAGGCCCCGCTCCCCCGCCCGACCACGATCAGCACGACCACCACGACCACGAGCAGCAGCACGCCGGCGACGAGCACGCGACGACGCCAGTAGACACCGGACGACTCGGGTCCGACAGGGTGACGGAACGACGACATGCGCACAGGGTAGGGCGAACGGGTCTCTCCGCAGCGACGCGACGCCGATGCGTCACCGAACGCGTCAGCAATCCACAGGCAGCGGATCGCCGGTCAGTGGCCCCCGACCGAAGGATCCCGGTCAGCGGATCCCGGTCAGAGGATCTTCAACATGCGGGTGTTGCCGAGCGTGTTCGGCTTCACCCGGGCGAGGTCGAGGAACTCCGCGACCCCCTCGTCCGACGAGCGCACGAGCTCGGCGTACACGTCCGGTGACACGACCTGCTCGCCGATCTCCAGGTACCCGTGCTTCGCGAAGAACTCGACCTCGAAGGTCAGGCAGAAGATGCGGGCGACGCCGAGCTCCCGGGCGTCGTGCTCGAGCGCCTCGAGCATCCGGTGGCCGACCCGCTTGTGGATCCAGTCGGCGTCGAGCGCGAGCGTGCGGACCTCGGCGATGTCGTCCCAGAACACCGCGAGGGCACCGCAGCCGATCGGCGTGCCGTCCGGCCCCTCGGCGATCCGGAACTGCTGGATCGAGCCGTAGAGCGCGACGTTCTCCTTGCCGAGCAGGATGCGCCGGTCGACGTACGGAGCGATGAGCCGCTGGATGTGCGGCACGTCCGAGGCCAGGGCCGGGCGCACCCGGATGCCGTGCTCGTCCCGCTCGTCGAACGCGTGCTTGCCGTTGCCACTCATCCCGTCGAGCATACGGCGCAGCAGGGGGACACTGCCCTGGGGAGCCTCCAGCCGGAGCGGCATAGCGTCGGTCACGAACCCGAAGAGCACGACGAAACGAAGGAGCGACCATGCCCCAGATCATCGAGACCGTCGACGTCAACGTCCCCGTCCGCCAGGCCTACGACCAGTGGACCCGGTTCGAGGAGTTCCCCCACTTCCTCGACGAGGTCGAGAAGATCGTCCAGGTCGACGACAAGACCACCGACTGGACCGTCAAGGTCGCCGGTCAGGAGCGCGAGTTCCGCGCCGTCATCACCGAGCAGCACCCGGACGAGCGCGTCGCGTGGACCGTCAAGGACGGCGACACCGACCACGCGGGCGTGGTCACGTTCCACAAGCTGTCCGACAACGAGACCCGCGTCACCGCGCAGATCGACTGGGAGCCGTCGGGCTTCCTCGAGAAGCTCGGCTCCGCGGTCGGCGTCGGCGGGCACGCGGTCAAGAAGGACCTGCAGAACTACAAGGAGCGCGTCGAGAACGCCCCGACCGAGCCGGGCTGGCGCGGCGACGTGCAGGCCTAGGACCCCGCAGCACGACGGACGGGAGGCGCGGTGCCGGCTGGCACCGCGCCTCCCGTCCCGCTGTGGGCGGGACCGCACGCACACGTCACCCTGGCAGGGTGGACACCATGCAGCTCGTCCGCACCGCCGTCACCGGCACCGTGATCGCCACCGCCGGCAGCGTCGCCCTCGGGGCCGCCGCCGCTCGCCGGCTCCTCCGCCCCGCACCGTTCGTGCCGCCGGAGTCCGAGCTGGTGTACGCCGACGAGCGGTCCGTCCCGGGCGCCGAACCGGACGGCGTCGTCGGGCGCACCCACGTCGTCCACGTGCACGGGCAGTCGCTCGGCCCGCAGCAGGTCCTGCGTGGCCTGCGCGTCTGGCGGGAGCTCGGCGCCTCCAACCAGGTGGTCGACACGTCCGACCTGCCGCTGCGCTCCCTCGATCCCGCCGCGGTCGATCGCGTCGCCGCCGCCGCGCACGCCGCGCGTGCCCGCGGCGCCGAACGGGTGGTGCTGCAGGGTTGGTCCGCCGGCGCCCTCGCTGCCTCCGCCGCGGCGGCACGCACGCCGGTCGACGGCATCGTCGGGGTCGCACCGCTCCTCGACGTCCGGTCGGCCCTGCGCGGCGCCGTGACGACCGCGCGCTTCCCGGCGGCCGTCGGTGTGGTCGCGGGACGGATCGCGACCACGCCGGGTCTCAGCCGCCTCGCCGGGGTGCCCTACCCCCTCACGGTCACCCGCTGGCAGGACGACCGCACGCCGACCCTCCTGCTGCACTCGACGGCCGATGCCCTGGTGGCAGCGGCCGACGTCGAGACGCACCGCGCCCGCGGAGCCCGGGTCGAGACCTTCGCGCACGCCCGGCACACGCTCGAGTGGAACGAGGACCCGGAGCGCTGGGAGCGCGCCGTCAGGGAGTTCGCCGCGACGCTCGGCTGACGGACACTCACCGGAACGAGAAGTGGCCCCGGTCGGGGGGAGACCGGGGCCACTGACGTCCGACCTGTTGGGGGAACCAGCCGGACGTCGGTCGCGAGGTGTTGGGGGGAACCCTCGCACGAACAACGGTACCCCCCGCCCGGGGGTCGCGTCCGCAGCGCACGCCGGAACCCGCACACGGATCCGCGACCACGAACGGACGGGCGCACCCCGCTTGGTGCAACGCGAAGCGTTGCGCGGGGTGCGCCGACCGAGCTTGCGAGGGAGGCGCGGTGCCAGCCGGCACCGCGCCTCCCGTCCGAGTGGAACCGGTCCTAGGACTCGATCTCGCCCTGCGGGGTCTCCGCGGACTCGACTGCGGGAGCCCCGGCGAGGACCTCCTCGCGACCCGGCTGACGCCCGGTCTCGAAGTCGAACTTCCCGTCCACGAAGTCGACCTTCACGTGGTCGCCCGCGTTCAGCTCACCCTGCAGGATGTGCTCGGACAGCTGGTCCTCGACCTCGTGCTGCATCGCGCGACGCAGCGGACGAGCACCGAGTGCCGGGTCGAAGCCGACCTTGATGAGCTGCTCCTTGGCGGCGAGCGTCAGCTCCACCGTCATGTCGCGGTCCAGCAGGCGGTCCGCCAGGCGCTTCACGAAGAGGTCCACGATCTGCAGCAGCTCGGACTGCGAGAGCTGCGGGAACACGATCGTGTCATCGACACGGTTCAGGAACTCGGGCTTGAAGTGCTTCTTGAGCTCCTCGTTCACCTTCGAGCGCATGCGGTCGTAGCCGACGGCCGAGTCACCCTCGACCTGGAAGCCCACCGGGCCACCCGCGATGCCCTGCGAACCGAGGTTCGTGGTCATGATGATGACGGTGTTCTTGAAGTCGACCACGCGGCCCTGACCATCGGTCAGACGACCCTCTTCGAGGACCTGCAGCAGCGAGTTGAAGATGTCCGGGTGGGCCTTCTCGATCTCGTCGAACAGGACCACGGAGAACGGCTTGCGGCGCACCTTCTCGGTGAGCTGGCCGCCCTCCTCGAAGCCGACGAACCCGGGAGGGGCACCGAACAGTCGCGAGACCGTGTGCTTCTCACCGAACTCCGACATGTCGAGGGAGATCAGCGCGCCCTCGTCGTCGAACAGGAACTCGGCGAGCGCCTTGGCGAGCTCGGTCTTCCCGACGCCCGTGGGGCCGGCGAAGATGAACGAGCCCGAGGGGCGGTTCGGGTCCTTCAGACCGGCACGGGTGCGGCGGATCGTCTTCGAGAGGGCCGAGATGGCTTCCTCTTGACCGATGACGCGCTCGTGCAGGGCCTTCTCCATGAAGACGAGACGCGAGGTCTCCTCCTCCGTGAGCTTGAACACCGGGATGCCCGTGGCCTGCGCCAGGACCTCGGCGATGATGCCCTCGTCGACGGTGCCGGACGCGGCGACGTCACCCGCACGCCACTGCTTCTCGAGGCGGAGACGCTCGCCGAGGAGCTTCTTCTCCTCGTCGCGCAGGCTCGCGGCCTTCTCGAAGTCCTGCTCCTCGATCGCGGCTTCCTTCTGTCCGCGGACCGTCGAGATCTTCTCGTCGAACTCGCGGAGCTCCGGCGGCGCCGACAGGATCGACAGGCGGAGGCGTGCGCCGGCCTCGTCGATCAGGTCGATGGCCTTGTCCGGCAGGAAGCGGTCCTGCACGTAGCGGTCCGCCAGGTTCGCCGCGGCGACGATCGCGCCGTCGGTGATGGACACCTTGTGGAACGCCTCGTACTTGTCGCGGAGGCCCTTGAGGATGTTGATCGCGTGCGGCAGCGACGGCTCGTTGACCTGCACCGGCTGGAAGCGACGCTCGAGTGCGGCGTCCTTCTCGAAGTGCTTGCGGTACTCGTCGAGCGTGGTCGCACCGACCGTCTGCAGCTCACCGCGGGCGAGGAGCGGCTTGAGGATCGACGCGGCGTCGATCGCGCCCTCGGCAGCACCGGCACCGACGAGCGTGTGGATCTCGTCGATGAAGACGATGATGTCGCCGCGGGTGCGGATCTCCTTCGTGACCTTCTTGAGGCGCTCCTCGAAGTCACCGCGGTAGCGGGACCCGGCGATGAGCGACCCGAGGTCGAGCGAGTAGAGCTGCTTGTCCTTCAGCGTCTCCGGGACGTCACCCTTGACGATCGCCTGGGCGAGGCCCTCGACGACCGCGGTCTTGCCGACGCCCGGCTCACCGATCAGGACGGGGTTGTTCTTGGAGCGGCGGGAGAGGATCTGCATGACCCGCTCCATCTCCTTCTCGCGCCCGATGACCGGGTCGAGCTTGCCGTCGCGCGCCGCCTGGGTGAGGTTCCGACCGAACTGGTCGAGGACCTGCGAACCCTGCTGGGCGTTCTGCTGCTGCTCGCCGCCGACGGCGACCGCTTCCTTGCCCTGGTACCCGGACAGGAGCTGGATGACCTGCTGACGGACGCGGTTGAGGTCCGCACCGAGCTTGACGAGGACCTGGGCGGCGACGCCCTCGCCCTCGCGGATGAGGCCGAGCAGGATGTGCTCGGTCCCGATGTAGTTGTGGCCGAGCTGCAGCGCCTCGCGCAGGGACAGCTCGAGCACCTTCTTGGCGCGCGGCGTGAACGGGATGTGCCCGGTCGGCTGCTGCTGGCCCTGCCCGATGATGTCCTGGACCTGCTCGCGGACGGCATCGAGCGAGATGCCGAGCGACTCCAGCGCCTTGGCGGCGACGCCCTCGCCCTCGTGGATGAGGCCGAGGAGGATGTGCTCGGTGCCGATGTAGTTGTGGTTGAGCATCTTCGCTTCTTCTTGAGCGAGGACGACAACACGACGGGCTCGGTCGGTGAATCTCTCGAACATGTGCTCTCCCTTGCCGGGCTCGTGGGAGCTCGGTGACGTACATCGAGACTAACCAGCGGACCCCCGCAGGGCTGCCCCTGTTCGCCGTGGGCGTGACCTCTCTTCGCCCGGTGGCCCGCGACCTCCGCACCTGCCGTCGACCAGGCCCGGACGGTTACGATCTGGGCATGGAGCAGCCTGTCGTCGGACTCGTCGTCCACCCCACCAAGAACGTGCAGGAGTCGATCGCGACCCTGCAGGGGTGGAACGCCTCCGGACTGGGTCGGCTCGTCGCCCGGCGGGCGGACGCCCAGCGCATCGGCGGCGACGTCGAGGTGATCGGCGACGACGACTTCACCGACCAGGTCGACCTCGTCGTCGCGCTCGGTGGGGACGGCACGATGCTCGGTGCGATGCGGCTCGTGGCGAAGCGCCCGGTGCCCGTGCTCGGTGTGAACTACGGCAACGTCGGCTTCCTGGTCGAGATCGAACCGCCCGAGCTCGAGGCCGCCCTCGACCGGTTGTCCGCCGGCGAGTACCAGCTCGAACCGCACCACGCACTCGAGGCCCGGCTGTCGTGGGGTGGCGCGCGGACGGACTACCTGGCGTTCAACGACCTGACGATCGTGCGACGGCCGGGAGCCGGGCAGGTGTCGGCCGACCTCAGCGTGAACGGGCTCGGCTACGGGTACTACCGTGCGGACGCCATCGTCGCCGCGACCCCCGCGGGGTCCACCGCGTACAACTACGCGGCCGGCGGCCCCGTGCTCTCCCCGGCGCTCTCCGGCTCCGTGGTGACGCCGGTCGCCCCGATGGCGGGCATCGACCGCGCCGTGGTCCTGGCGGCACGGGAGCGCTACCGCTTCGACATCGCCGAGGGGACCCGGAGCGCGGCCCTCGAGGTCGACGGCCTCGTCGTGGGCGAGGTCGCCACCGGCGCGCAGATCGACATCCGACTGCGGAAGGACGCCGGCAGCGTGGTGCGCCTGGACGCCGAGCGGCACGGACGTACCGGCCGGGTGAAGCTCAGCCTGCTCGACCTGCCGGTCCGCCCGGACCAGCTCATCGAGCTCATCCCGCAGGACCTGCGCCAGAAGCTCGGCCGCGAGATCGAGGACTAGCACCCCAGGCAACGACAGGGCGGGACTGCTGGGCCCCGGACAGCGAAGTGGCCCGCCCAGGCAGTGCCTGGACGGGCCGTCCCATCACCCCACCGGCCCGCCTTCCCACAGGACGACCCGGTTCCCCGTGCCGACGCTCACGCGCCGGCCGAAGCCTGCTGACCTCAGTCGGTCAGGTACAGCTGCATGTCCTGGCTCACGGCCTTCGCGAACAGGCGCAGCTTGGCACGCGACTCGACGCGGCTGACCGCCTGGCGCGTGGTGTGCACGATCTTCGAGATCTCGTCGAGCGTCATCGGCTTGTCGTCGTCCAGGCCGTAGCGCATGCGGATGACGTTGGCCTCGTCGGTCGGCAGCTCGGAGACGATCGACCGGATGTCGCGGTGCAGGAGCGTCGTCTCGGTCAGCTCGTTCGGGCTCGCGGCGTCCTCGTCCTCGATGAAGTCGCCGAGCTCGCTGTCGTCGGAGTCACCGACGACGGTGTGGATCGACACCGGCTCGTGCGAGCGGCCCTTGAGGTCGAGGAGCTCCTCGGTGGTCATGCTGAGCTCGGCGGCGACCTCGTCGGGCATCGGCGCGCGGCCGAGGTCGACGGTCAGGTCACGCTCGGTGCGCGAGATCTTGTTGATGAGCTCGACGGTGTGCACCGGGATGCGGATGGTGCGCGCCTTGTCGGCGAGACCACGCGAGATCGCCTGGCGGATCCACCAGGTGGCGTAGGTCGAGAACTTGTAGCCCTGCGTGAAGTCGAACTTCTCGACCGCGCGGACCAGACCGAGGTTGCCCTCCTGGATGACGTCCATGAACGGCAGACCGCGCTGCGAGTACCGCTTCGCGATGCTCACGACGAGTCGGAGGTTCGAGGTGATCATGCGCTCCTTGGCGCGCTCACCGTCGCGGACGAGCCAGCGCAGCTCGCGCTGCAGCGTCTTGTCGATGCCGGCCTCGGTGGCGAGCTTCTCCTCGGCGAACAGACCGACCTCGATGCGGCGGGCGATGTCCGCCTCTTCCTCGGCGGTCAGGAGCGAGAGGCGCCCGATGTGGCGCAGGTAGTCGCCGACCTGGTCGACCGAGGCGCCGCGGACACCCGCGAGCTGCTCGTCGGCCTCGACCTCGACGGCGTCGAGCGTGGTGGTCTCCACCGCGGTGACGGCGGTCTTCGCGGCTGCTGCCTTCTTGCTGCGGCGCGCGGTGGTGCCAGTGGTCGTCGTCTTCGGTGCTGCGGTCGCGATCGTCATGGTGACTCTCCCTGCGGTTCGACGGTGATGGCCTCGGTGGGGGGTGTTGACGAGTAAAGCGGTCCCGAGGTGTACCCCACAAACCGATCGGATCGATTCCCAGGGAACGTCGTGCTTCACCCGCAGAACTGTCCCCCGCGGGGTACAGGCCTGGTGTCAGCATGGCCCCGTCGGATGCCCGCGCACAAGGGGATGTCGCCGTGTTTCCGGTGTTGCAGGGATGTTTCATCGACGATCGCAAGCGTGTACCCCGCGCCGCTGCGCCGAGCGGACACGGAAAAGGGGTACGGCGTTCCGGATCGTCGTGATCCGGGTGCCGTACCCCGAAGAGCGCAGGGGCCCGGTGTCACCAGGAGGGTTCGAGCCACCCGTCCCGTCGCTCGGCGACCTCGAGGTCGGCGTCGAGGTCGAACTCGTCGTACTCGCTCTCGATGTCGCCGACGAGGCTGCGGCCGGTGAAGACGTGCGTGATGGACATGCGGACGATGCTCACCCGCGCGGACGACCGCCCGGCGACGACCGGGTGAACGGTCGGTGACCGACGTCGGGCGCTCAGACGTCGACGTCGTCGTCGTCATCGTCCTGCCAGACCGCGTCACGTGCGGCCTCGGGCAGGACGGAGTGCCCGAAGGCGTCCTCGGGGTCGAGATCAGCCGGGTCCGAGGGGGTCGACGACGGCGAGGGACGTGCGGTCACCACGTCACTGCAGCACCCGTCGGTGAACGGGTGGTGACGGACTGCCGGGGAGGGCTACTCCACCGAGCTCGGCGCGGGGGCCGGACGGCCGTGCTCGCGCTCGAAGCGCGCTCGCTCCTCGGCCTCGACCTTGGCGTACGCGGACCGCTCGGTGCGGTCGGCCCGCATGATCGCGCGCATCACGAACCAGAAGATCAGGCCGACGACGACGGTCGGCGTCACGGCGAAGATGATCCCGGTCACGACTCCATCTGGCACCGGAGCATCGTACCTCGCCACGGTGACCGCCACCTGCCCGCGACGAGGACCGCACGGACGGGAGGCGCGGTGCCAGCCGGCACCGCGCCTCCCGTCCGTCTCCGGTCGCGTCCCTACTTCACCAGCGGGAACAGGATCGTCTCGCGGATGCCGAGGCCGGTGATCGCCATGAGCAGGCGGTCGATCCCCATGCCCATGCCACCCGACGGCGGCATGGCGTGCTCGAGTGCGCGCAGGAAGTCCTCGTCGACGCGCATCGCCTCGGGGTCACCACCGGCGGCGAGCTTCGCCTGCTCGACGAAGCGCTCGCGCTGCACGACGGGGTCGACGAGCTCGGAGTACGCCGTCGCGAGCTCGAAGCCGCGGACGTAGAGGTCCCACTTCTCGACCACGCCGGGACGGGTGCGGTGCTCGCGGGTGAGCGGCGAGGTGTCGACCGGGAAGTTCATCACGAAGGTCGGCGCGTGCAGGTCGTCCCCGTGGAAGTGCTCCCACAGCTCCTCGACGTACTTGCCGTGCGTGGCGTGCGCGACCTCGACGCGCTCGGCCTCGGCGAGCGCCACCAGCTCGGACAGCGGGGTCTCCGGGGTGATCTCCCGCCCGGCGGCCTCGGACAGCGAGCCGTACATGTCCATGCGGGCCCACTCGCCGCCGAGGTCGTACTCGGAGCCGTCGGCGAGCGTGACGACGAGGGAGCCGCCGGTGACGGCCTTCGCCGCGTTCTGCACGAGCTCCTGGGTCAGGTCGGCCATCTGCTCGTAGTTGCCGTACGCCTGGTACGCCTCGACCATCGCGAACTCGGGCGAGTGCGACGAGTCGGCACCCTCGTTCCGGAAGTTCCGGTTGATCTCGAAGACCCGGTCGATCCCGCCGACGACGGCGCGCTTCAGGAAGAGCTCCGGTGCGATGCGCAGGAACAGCTCGGTGTCGAAGGCGTTCGAGTGGGTGACGAAGGGTCGGGCCGAGGCGCCACCGTGCTGCGTCTGCAGCATCGGGGTCTCGACCTCGAGGTAGTCGTGCCCGGTGAAGGTCCGTCGCAGCGAGGACATCACGGCAGCACGGGCGCGGACGGTCTCGCGGGCCTGGTCGCGGACGATCAGGTCGAGGTACCGCTGGCGGACCCGGGTCTCCTCGTTCAGCTCGTTGTGCAGGTTCGGCAGCGGCAGGATCGCCTTCGCCGCGATCGCCCACTCGTCGACCATGATGCTCAGCTCGCCACGACGCGAGGAGATCACACGGCCGTGCACGAAGACGTGGTCGCCGAGGTCGACGAACTCCTTCCAGCGGGCCAGGGACTCGTCGCCGACCTCGGCCAGCGAGACCATCGCCTGCACGCGGGCGCCGTCACCGGACTGCAGCGTCGCGAAGCAGAGCTTGCCGGTGTTGCGGGAGAACACGATGCGCCCGGCGAGTCCGACGACGTCCTGCGTCTCCTCGCCCGTCTCGAGGTGCGCGTACTGCTCGCGGACGGCGGGGATCGTCGTGGTGATCGGCAGCTCGGCCGGGTACGCCTCGATGCCGGCGTCCAGCAGCTTCGCCCGCTTGTCGAGCCGCACCTGTCGCTGTTCGCTGGTCTCGGCGGCGGCGAGCTCCTCGGCGGAGGGGCCGTCGCCCGAGGGCTCGGTGGCGGATGCGGTCTCGTCGGTCATGCTGTGCGGCTCCGATGGGGTCGTGGGGATGCACCGATGGTACCGGCCGCTCCGCTCCCGCCGGTCCCCGCGCCGACCCTCGGCGTGCAGGGCCCGCCCGGTGTCGGCGGGGAGCGGGCGCTAGTGGTCCGCCCGACCGTCGGCCGCGGCCAGCGCGTTGTCGACGGCCGAGCGCACGAGGGCGCCGAGCACGCGTCCGGGGCGCTCGACGCCGATGCCGGACAGCGTCCCGGCGGACTGGTCCACGATGGCGGTCGAGAACGACACCGCGGCGCGCACGGCATCCGCGTACGCCGGCCGGTCCTGCTCGGACACGACGAACGGCTCCGCACCCATCTCGACCACGAGCGCCTGGGCGATCGGCAGCACGGGCGCCGGGGCGGTCACCGCGCAGTGGGCGTCCCGGAGCCGGGCGAGGTCGACACTCGTGCCGGTGAACGCCATCGCCGGGTGGATCGCGAGCGGGATCGCGCCGGCCGACAGGGCGGGCCGCAGGACGTCGACACCGTGGTCCGGACTGGTGTGCACGACGAGCTGGCCCGGCTGCCAGATCCCGGCGTCCGCCAGGCCCTGCACGAGTCCGGCGAGCTGGTCGTCCGGGACGGCGAGCAGCACGAGCTCGCTGCGCTCGACCAGGTCGGGGGTCGCGAGGACGGGGGCACCGGGGAGCATCGCCTCGGCGCGGTCGCGGCCCGCGTCGGAGACGGCCGTCACACCGACGACGGCGTGCTCGGCGTTCGCCAGGGCCGCCCCGAGCACCGGTCCGACCCGGCCCGCGCCGACGATGCCGACGCCGAGTCGTCCGGCCCTCACCGGAGCGCTCCGGGCGGCGGCACGTCGGACCAGCGGCCGGGAGGCACGGCCTGCGTCCCCCCGTCGGCCCGCCACGTTCCCGTGGGAGCTGCGTCGGCGGCGGTCGCCACCACCTGTCCGTCCGGGGCGTGTGTGGCGGGGGTGCGGCGGGCCTCCCGGGCGCGCCAGCGGTGCGTGGTGTCGACCGCCGCGGCCTCGACGGCGCGGTGCGCGCTCTCCGACCAGAGGCGCTGGGCGTCGAGCGCGTCCAGCGCGCCGATCCGCGCCGAGACGGGACCGGACACGGTGTGGACGTGTGCGGTCGCGAGCCGGAGCACCCGCTCGAGCGGCCCCTGCTCGACCTTGACGCTCTGCACGCGCGGCAGCGGCACGATCACGAGCGAGCGCCAGACGGCTCCGAGACGGAGCAGCACCGCGCCCTGCACGAAGCGGTAGCCGTTGCGGCGGAACGAGAACGGGCGGAGCCAGGCGCCGCGACGCGGGGAGTGCACGAACCCGCCGCGGTCCCCCGTCGTCGTGAGGCTGTCGTCGACGACGTTGACCGCCTCGGACGAGCCCTCGCGGAGCTCCTCGCGCGACGCCGTCGGTCCGGCGACCGCGGTGCCGACGAGCCCCGGCAGGATGATGTCGAGGACCTCGCGGACGTCCTCGGCGCGACCGACCGGCAGCACGATCGAGGACACCTGCTGGTTGTTCGACGCCCCGTTGCCGGCGTTCGTCGCACGGTTGATGCGGACGTCCCACCAACCGAACGGACGCCAGAGCAGCGGCTGCGCAACGCTCACCGCGTGGATGCGCCCGGGCGGCAGCGTCTCGTTCGACGTCGAGACGAGACCGAAGCCGATCCGGATGCCGTCGCGGGTCTCGGCGATCGTGTACTGCAGCGAGCGCGAGAACTTCCGGACGGTGTAGCCGCCGGCACCGATCACCACCGGGAACAGACCGATCAGGATGCCGTACTCACCCGTGATCGCGATGCTGACGATCATCGCGACGATCACCACGACGAAGAACACCGTCGTCCCGGAGAGCAGCATCGACGCGATCAGGCGTCCGGGGTGCACCTTGACGATGCGCGTCGCGTGCACGGCGGCGGGGTCGAGCTCCGGCGAGAAGAGCTCGCCGACACGGTCCTGCAGCACGCCGTTCGAGTCGCGACGGGCCGTCTCCTCGTCGTCCTGCGCGCCGGAGGCGAGCACGAGGATGCGCTGCCGGAGGTCGTCGGCTGCCCGCGCACCGAGGTACGCGAGCTGCACGTTGGCGTCGTTGCCGGCCTGGGCGATCTCGAGCTTCGCCGTCCCGAAGATCCGCGGGACCACCGGCCGCGAGATGTTGATGCCCTGGATCCGGTCGAGCCGCGCCTTGCGGTGGCTGCGGAACAGCACGCCCGAGCGGACCTCGACCACGTCGCCGGTCACGCGGAACTCGTGCATCCGCCAGGACACGTAGAACAGTCCGATCAGCACGACCAGGAGCACCACGATCCCGAGCAGCACCCAGCCGACGGCGCCGTGCTCCCAGACGTAGCGGACCGGGTCGCCGTCGTCCTGCGGTGCGCCGCCCGGGACGAAGAACTCGAGGAGCTGGTCCCGCAGGTTGTTGAGCACGTACCCGAGGATCACGATGAGGAAGATGCCGCCCTTGAGCAGCGGCGTCAGCGGGTGCAGGCGGTGCCACTCGCCGTCGGTCAGCGGAGCGGCAGCGGCAGCATCGCCACGCCGCGGGGGCGCGGGCGGCGGCGGTCCGGGTCGGAACGTCACGACGACTCCCTAGAGCCCGGCGCGGCGGGACTCGGCGAGCTCGACGAGCCGGTCGCGCAGCTCGTCGGCGTCGGCGGCGGGGATGCCCGGGATCCGCACGTTGGTCGCGGCGGCCGCGGTGACGAACTTCAGCTCGCTGAGCCCGAGGATCCGGTCGAGCGGTCCGCGGTTCACGTCGACGAGCTGCATGCGGCCGTACGGCACCGCGGTGAAGCGCTGCCACATGAGCCCGCGGCGCAGCACGAGGTCGTCGTCGCGCAGGGCGTAGCCGATCGCTCGGACCCGACGGGGCGTCAGGACGGCGGTGACCAGCGCGACGAGGGCGACCACGATCGCGACGCAGCTCCACACCGTGCCGGCGGCGCCCCCGAACCCGCCGAAGAGCGCCGCGAAGAGCACGCACCCGGCGGTCACGACGACCCCGACCACGATCGTGCTGACGAGCTCCGTCCAGACGAGCTTCGGCGACACCCGCGTCCACGTGGTCCCGGTCAGGCCGAGGCCCGGCTCGTCGAGTCGTTCCAGCGGCATCACGGCCTCCTGCGGTCGTCGGTCAGTTCGCCGTCGTCCCACCCCGCGGCAGGTCGTCGTCGTCGTCGCCCGGTGGCGGCGCCATGCACATCCGCTCGGCGACGAGCGCACACACCACGAGCACGAGACCGCCCCCGACCGCGACGGCGTTCGGCAGGACCGAGCCTAGCGGCGGCAGGGCCGACCTGGTCAGGAGGTACAGCAACAGCCCGGCCGCGAACGCCCCGAAGAGCGCACCGGCCAGGCTCGAGGCCTTCGCCAGGACGACCACGCGCGTGGCGTAGAGCGGGTCGACGGGGTGCTGCCGGGTCGCGCCGTCGCGGGCGTGGCGGCGCACGGGTCGAGCCATCGCGACGACCGCGACGCCGATCAGCGCGAGCGTCACGCCGAGGGGCGTCGAGAGCAGCAGGGTGGGCGCCTGGCGCGAGGCCAGGACGGCGTCGAGCGCGAACCCGGCGACGACGGCGACGACCGCGACGCTGATCAGGGTGGAGGCGCGGGTGGGGTTCACGCGGCGGACCCCGACCCGGGCACGGCGTCGAAGAGCCGGGGCTCGTCGACGCGCTCGGTGTCGTCGCCGAGTCCGTCGAGCAGGTCCGCGACGCGTCCAGCGCCGGGCAGGACCGCGTCCGGGTCGGCGTCGAGCCACGGTGCGAGCACGAACGCGCGCTCCCCCGCCCGCGGGTGCGGGACGGTGAGCGTCCCGGAGTCGATCAGCAGGTCGTCGACGGCGATCACGTCGAGGTCGAGGGTGCGGTCGCCCCAGCGGACCTCGCGGGTGCGTCCGTGGTCGTCCTCGATGCGGTGCAGGGCGTCGAGCAGGTCGTGCGGCGCCAGGTCGGTCTCCACCACGACGACGCCGTTGCGGTACCGGGGCTTGCTGTCGTCGAGCCCGTCGAGCGTCAGGGCGACGGACTCGACCTCGTGGCTCGACGCCACCGGCCGGATGCCCGGCACGGCCGCGATCGCCTGCGCCGCGGCCCGCAGGGTGCTCCCGCGGTCCCCGAGGTTCGCACCGAGGGCGATGACTGCCCGGCTCACTCTTCTTCCTCGTGGGACACCGATCCACCGCGGGTGCGGCGGATCGTGATCGAGACGTCGGAGAACGGCACCGTGATCGGCGCCTGGGGCTTGTGCACGGTGACCTCGACCGCGAGCGCCGCCCGGTGGGTGAGGACCGCGGACGCGATGCGCTCGGCGAGGGTCTCGATGAGGTCGACGGGCCCGCCCTCGATCTCGGCCACGACCTGCTCGGCGACGACCCCGTAGTGCACGGTGTCGGCCAGGTCGTCGGACCCCGACGACACCCGGGCGTCGACCTCGACCGCGACGTCGACGACGAAGTCCTGGCCGTCGGCGCGCTCGTGGTCGAACACGCCGTGGTTCCCCCGGGCACGGACCCCGGTCAGTCGGATGGTGTCCCTCACGATCGTGCTGCCCTCCAGGCATCCCAGACGTCGAGCACCGCACGGGTCGGTGCGGGGTCGTGCACGCGCACCCCCCACGCGCCGCGTTCGGCGGCGAGCAGGCTGATGGCGGCGGTGGCGAGGTCGCGGTCGCGCGGCGGTGCGCCGGCAGCACTGCCGACACCGTCGAGGAACCGCTTGCGAGAGGCGGCGACGAGCACCGGCAGGCCGATCGAGGCGAAGCGCTCGTACCCGGCCAGGATCTCCCAGTTCTGGGCGCCGTGCTTGGCGAAGCCGAGGCCGGGGTCGATGACCACCTGCTCCTCGCGGATTCCGAGGACGATCAGTTCGGCGACGCGGAGCTCGACCTCGCGCCGGACCTCCTCGACCGCGTGCGTGTACTCGGCGTTCCGGTGCATCCGGTCGCTGTGCCCACGCCAGTGCATCACGACGAAGCCGGCACCGGTGTCGCGCACGACCCTCGCCATGTCGTCATCGGCGAGGCCGCCCGAGACGTCGTTGACGATCGCGGCGCCGGCCTCGACCGCGCGCTCGGCGGTCGACGCGTTCATGGTGTCGACGCTCACCGCGATGCCCTCGGACACGAGCTGCCGGACGACCGGCAGGACGCGCTGCTGCTCGACCGCCACGGGCACCCGGTCGGCACCGGGTCGGGTCGACTCGCCGCCGACGTCGACCAGGTCCGCTCCGGCGCCCACGAGGTCGCGGGCGTGCGCGATCGCGGCGTCGACCGCCAGGTGCAGGCCGCCGTCGCTGAACGAGTCCGGCGTGACGTTGAGGATGCCCATCACCCGCGTGCGGTCGTCCGGTCCGCCGGCGCTGCCGCTCGACGCGCGGTCACGCCGCCGGCCGGTCACGATCTCGGGCACCGGTGCCGGCGCACGGAGGTCGATCGCGACCGTCGGCGGTTCCGCCGCGGCGGTCCGCGCCTCGTGCTCGGCGGCACGGGCGCGGTCCGCCTCGGCGAGGCGACGGGAGCGTCTCGTCGGCAGGTCGGTCATGCCGGCCTACGCGGGGGCGATACCGGGGTTGCCGAACGGGCGACGACGAGGCTTCGACGACGACTCGGTGTCGCCCTGCTCCGCCGCGGTCGACGCAGCCTTGCCCGGGAACTCGATCGCAGGCAGGTTCGAGACCGGACGACGGTCGCTCGAGAGCCACTGCGGGCGCTCCGGGAGCTTGCGGACGTCCTTGAAGATCTCGACGAGCTCCGGCGCGTCCAGCGTCTCCTTGTCGAGGAGCTCGCCGGCCAGGCGGTCGAGGATGTCGCGGTTGTCGTTGAGCACCTGGTAGGCCTCGTCGTGGGCCGCCTCGAGCAGGGCACGGGTCTCGGCGTCGACCGTCTCGGCGATGTTCTCCGAGTAGTCGCGTCCGCTGCTGCCGCCCATCTCGCGGCCGACGAACGGCTCGCTCGAGCCCGACCCGAGCTTGACGGAACCGACGGCACGGCTCATGCCGTACTCGGTGACCATCTTGCGTGCGGTCGACGTGGCCTTCTCGATGTCGTTCGACGCACCCGTGGTCGGGTCGTGGAACACGATCTCCTCGGCGACGCGGCCGCCCATGGCGTAGGTGAGCTGGTCGAGGAGCTCGTTGCGGGTCACGGAGTACTTGTCCTCGAGCGGGAGCACCATCGTGTAGCCGAGGGCGCGACCGCGCGGCAGGATCGTGATCTTCGTCACCGGGTCGGTGTGGCGCATCGCGGCGGCGGCCAGGGCGTGACCACCCTCGTGGTACGCCGTGATCAGCTTCTCCTGGTCGGACATGATCCGCGTGCGGCGCTGCGGACCCGCCATGACGCGGTCGACGGCCTCGTCCAGGGCGCGGTTGTCGATGAGCTGCGCGTTCGACCGGGCGGTGAGCAGGGCGGCCTCGTTGAGGACGTTCGCCAGGTCGGCACCGGTGAAGCCCGGCGTCTTGCGGGCGAGGAGCTCGAGGTCGACGCTCGCGGCGAGCGGCTTGCCCTTCGCGTGCACCTCGAGGATCTGCTTGCGGCCCTGCAGGCTCGGGGCGTCGACGCCGATCTGGCGGTCGAAGCGGCCCGGGCGCAGGAGCGCGGGGTCGAGGACGTCGGGGCGGTTCGTCGCCGCGATGAGGATGACGTTCGTCTTGCCGTCGAAGCCGTCCATCTCGACGAGGAGCTGGTTCAGCGTCTGCTCGCGCTCGTCGTTGCCACCGCCGATGCCGGCACCACGGTGGCGACCCACGGCGTCGATCTCGTCGATGAAGACGATCGCGGGGGCGTTCTGCTTGGCCTGCTCGAACAGGTCACGGACGCGGCTCGCACCGACACCGACGAACATCTCGACGAAGTCCGAACCGGAGATCGAGTAGAACGGCACGCCGGCCTCGCCCGCGACGGCGCGTGCGAGCAGGGTCTTGCCGGTGCCGGGAGGGCCGTACAGGAGCACGCCCTTCGGGATCTTCGCGCCGACCGCCTGGAACTTCGCGGGCTCCTGCAGGAACTCCTTGATCTCGTGGAGCTCCTCGATCGCCTCGTCCGAACCGGCGACGTCGGCGAAGGTGACCTGCGGGTTCTCCTTGTTGTTCATCTTCGCGCGCGACTTGCCGAACTGCATGACCTTCGAGCCGCCACCCTGGGCACTCGAGAGCAGGAACCAGAACAGGGCGCCGATGATGAGGAACGGCAGGATGATGCCGAGGAGCGACAGGAACCAGTTGCCCTGGTTCACCACGTCGTTGTACCCGTCGGGCAGGTTCGCGTCGTTGACGGCCGAGACGACCTCTTCGCCACGCGGCGTGGAGTAGTAGAACTGCTCCTTCGCGTTGCCGTCCTTGAGGGTCAGGTCGACGCGCTGCTCGGTCGAGTTGACGACCACGGACGAGACCTTGCCGTCGGCGAGCTGCTCGAGACCCTTCTGGGTGTCGATCTGCTGCGTGCCGGACTGTGCGATCACGCTCCAGCCGATGAAGATGCCGACCAGCGCGATGAGCACGTAGAGGTACGGGCCGCGGAAGATGCGCTTGAAGTTCATGTGATCCGGGCGCGATGGCCCGACACCTTTCTCTGCCGGAGTTGCGTGGAGGTCAGCATACGGCGGTGACTCTGTGGCGAGAATGGGTGTCCTCTGCGGGCGAACTCCACCCGTGCCCGGAGGAAGCCGTACGGGCCGCCCGTGGTCCGGACGGCCCGGCGGGCCTCAGGAGTAGACGTGCGGCGCGAGGACGCCGATGCCGCGCAGGTTGCGGTAGCGCTCGTCGAAGTCCAGGCCGTAGCCGACCACGAACGCGTCGGGGATCTCGAAGCCGGCGTACTTCACGTCGACCTCGACCTTGGCGGCCTCGGGCTTGCGGAGCAGCGCGACGATCTCGACGCTCGCGGCACCGCGGGACTCGAGGTTCTGCTTCAGCCAGGACAGCGTCAGGCCGGAGTCGATGATGTCCTCGACGATGATGACGTCGCGGCCGTGCAGGTCGGTGTCGAGGTCCTTGAGGATCCGCACGACGCCGGACGACTTCGTGCCGGAGCCGTACGACGAAACCGCCATCCAGTCCATGCGCGCCTGCATCTTGAGGTGCCGCGAGAAGTCCGCCATGACCATGACGGCGCCCTTCAGCACGCCGACGAGCAACGGGTCCTTCCCCGCGTAGTCACGGTCGACCACCGCGGCGAGTTCGGCGAGCTTCTCGTCGATCTGCTCGGGGGTGAAGAGCACTTCGGACAGGTCTGCCTGGACGTCGGAGAGTTCCACCAGAGCACTCTAACGGGCGGCGAACGCGATGCGCTCGCCCTCGCGCGACGCCCGGACCCCCGGCAGGTCGACCGGGCCCTGCCCGCGCCAGTCGGTCACGAGCCGGCAGACCTCGAGCGTCTGCGTGCGGGACAGCGTCACGCCGAACTCCCCCTCGACCGCCAGGCGGACGAGTCGCTGCCGGAGCGCCGGCGGGTTCGCCAGCAGCTCCGGCACGGAGAGCGAGATGCCTGCCTCGGAGTGCTCGGCGAGGTCCTCCGCCATCTCCTCGGCGAAGTGGTCGAGTGCCGCGGCGTCCTCGCGGAGCTGCTCGGCGGTGCGGGCGAGCGCCTCGGGCACCCCCGCACCGAGCTCCCGCTCGAGCGCCGGCATCAGCGTGTTCCGGACGCGCACCCGTGCGTACGCGGGGTCGTCGTTCTGCGGGTCGTCCCACGGCACCAGGCCCGCGGCGACCGCCGCCTGCCGGGTCGTGTGCCGGCGGACCCCCAGGAGCGGCCGGCCGTACGCCGGCCCGGTCGCGCGTCGCGCGAGCGGCGGCATGCCGGACAGCGCGTCCGGGCCGCTGCCCCGCAGCAGGCCGAGCAGCACGGTCTCGGCCTGGTCGTCGAGCGTGTGGCCGAACAGCACCAGGGGTGACCCGGTGTCGGCGGCGACCTCCGCGACGGCGGTGTGCCGTGCCTCCCGGGCGGCGCCCTCCGGACCACCGTCCGTGCCGACCGCGACCCTGCGGACCGTCACCGGGTCGAGACCCACCGACGCGGCCGTCCGGGAGGCACGGCTCGCCACCGCCTCGCTGCCCGCCTGGAGCGCGTGGTCGACCACGACCGCGCCGGCCCGCAGGTCCTGCTTCGGTGCCTCGAACGCGGTGGCCGCGGCGAGCGCGAGCGAGTCCGCTCCCCCGCTCAGCGCGACCGTGACCAGGTCGCCGCGGTGCAGCAGCCCCTCGTCACGAGCCTGGGCGAGGAGCGTCCGGACCGCCAGCCGGGTCGCGGCGACGGCCGGGTCCAACCGGGGACGCGGAGTGTTCACCCGGTAACGTTAGCCGCGCTTTCTTCCCGCACATGAGACCAGGAGCGCACCATGACCGCGTACGACGTCGTCGTCGAGATCCCCAAGGGCAGCCGCAACAAGTACGAGGTCGACCACGAGACCGGTCGTGTGTACCTCGACCGCGTGCTGTTCACGTCCTTCGTCTACCCGACCGACTACGGGTTCTTCGAGAACACGCTGGCCGACGACGGCGACCCCGTGGACGCGCTCCTGCTGCTCGAGTACCCGGTGTTCCCGGGCGTCGGCGTGAAGGTCCGCCCCGTCGGTGTCTTCAAGATGAGCGACGAGGCCGGCAACGACGCGAAGGTCCTCGTGGTCCCCGCGAAGGACCCGCGCTGGCAGCACATCCAGGACATCTCGGACGTCGACGAGCAGACCAAGGCCGAGATCGCGCACTTCTTCGAGCGCTACAAGGACCTCGAGCCGAACAAGTGGGTCAAGGCCGACGGCTGGGGCGACGCCGCGGAGGCCGAGGCGATCGTGCAGGCCGGCCAGGCCGCGTACGTGCCCGCCGGTCACTGACGCTCGCACGAACGACGGCGCCCGCGCTCCCCGAGGGGAGCGCGGGCGCTGTCGTTCGTGCTGGTCGCCGGTCGCTCGGACTCCGGTCGTCGGTGCCGGTCGCCGGCCGGTCGCTCGGGCTAGAGCGAGCCGCTCGGGCGGGCGACGTACGGCAGGAGCTGGTTCGGCAACCAGATGCCGCGCTCGACCACGCCGACACCGGGGCGGGCGGCCTCGACCATCGTGCCGTAGCTCGTGACGATGCTGTCGTGGTAGGCGCCGGAGACGCTGCCGTTCGACGAGTAGAAGAGGATGTCGCCCGGCTGGCGCTGCGACAGCGGGACGAGCCGGCCGATCGACGCGAAGTGGTTGTACTGCCAGACGACGTTGTGCCCGCCGGTCGCGATGCCCTGCGAGTTGTACGCCATCATCACCAGGCCGGAGCAGTCCCAGGTGCTCGGGCCCGCCCCGCCCATCAGGTACGGCTTGCCGAGCTGGGCGCGGGCGTACGCGATGGCACCGGCGGCCTTCGACGGGCTCGAGACCGGTGCCGGTGCGGGGGCCGGAGCGGGGGCCGGCGCCGGCGCGGGGGCCGGAGCAGGCGCGGGCGCGGGCGCCGGACGTGACGGGGTCGTGTTCGGCTGCGTCGTGCTCGGGCGCGACGGGCTCGTGCTCGGGCGCGAGGGGCTCGTGTTCGGGCGCGAGGGGCTCGTGTTCGGCTGCGTCGTGCTCGGCTGGTTCGAGCTCGGGCGCGACGGCACGGACGGCGACGCGGGGTCGCTGCTGCCACCGGAGTCGCCGGCGCTGGGTGCCGTGTCACGGGAGGCGGCGGCGGTCCTCGCAGCGAGCTGCTGCTCGGCCCGCTTCGCCTGCTGCTCGTTCCAGTACGCCGTCTCGGTCGCCTTGCTCGTCCCCTTGAGGAACGCCAGCTGGTCGAGCACCTCGGACTGCTCGTCCTGCTGCTGCTGCACCCGGGCACGAGCCGAGGCGGACGCGTCGTTGGCGTCGTCGAGGGCACGCTCGGACTTCGTGGTCGCTGCGGCGAGGGCCTTCGTCGCCGCCGACTGCTGCGCGGCGATCGACTCGACGGTGTTCTGGTCGGTCTGTGCCTGCGCGAGCACACGGGCCGAACGCTCGGACAGGTGCGAGACCGTTCCCACGCGGTAGAGCAGGTCCTTCGCGTCCGAGGCGTCGACGAGCATCGAGGTCGACAGGTCACCGCCGCCCGTGCGGGAGAGCTCGACCACGAGCCCGGCGACCTGGGCCGCCGACTCGTCCGCCCGCCGCTCGGCACGCTTCGCCTGCGCCGTCAGGTCGTCGAGGGACGCCTGCGCCTCCTGCTGCTGCGACACCGCCATCGCGTAGTCCTGCGCCGCCTGGAGCTCGGAGACCTCGGCGCTGTCCGCGGCGTCCTGCAGCGTCTGCAGCCGGGCACTCAGCTCGTCCGCCGTCGTCTGGGCCTGCGCCGTGTCGGCCTTCGCCTGGCGCACGTCGTCCCAGCTCGGGGCCGAGGGAGCTGCCTGGGCGGGACCGGCGAGGACGACCGACAGACCGATGCCGAGGACGGCGACGACCGCGGTGCAGCCGGACAGGGTGGAGGGCTTCATGTCTCGCTCAGGGCCTCTCGACGGCGCTGTTGCTCATACCGAGATCCCCCGCGCTGCCATGAAGGGGACCGGGTCGACGGCGGAGCCGTTCACCCGGGTCTCGAAGTGGAGGTGGCATCCGGTCGACCAACCGGTCGAGCCGATCTTCGCGATCTGCTGTCCGGCCTCGACGTGCTGCCCGACGGAGACGAGGATGCCGCCGTCGACGATGTGCCCGTAGGCGGTGGAGATGCCGCCGCCGTTGTCGAGGACGACCTCGTTGCCGTAGCCGCCGCCGTTGGCCGCGAACGTCACCGTGCCGGCGTGGGCGGCGTAGATCGGGGCGTAGCAGGCGGGCGCGAGGTCGACGCCGGCGTGCAGTGCCCGGTAGTGGGTGTACGGGTCGACGCGGTAGCCGTACGGGCTCGTCTGGTACCCGCCGGCGGGACGGACCCACCCGGAGGAGTTCGGGGCCCCGCCGCCGGAACCGCCCTGGCCCGTCGCGGCCGCCTGCTCGGCAGCCTTCGCGGCCGCCGCAGCCCGGGCCGCCTCACGGGCCTTCTCGGCAGCGACGCCCTTGTCGTACTCGGCCTCGACGTCCTTCGCGTTCGTGGTCAGCAGGGTGAGCTGCGCCTCGAGGCGGGCCTTGTTGTCCGCCTGCGCGTCGACCGCGGTCTGTGCCCGGTCGGCGGCGTCCTGGGCCGCCTGCATCTTCGCCTGGGCCGCGTCGGCGAGGGTGCCGAGGGCCTCCTTCGCCTGCTCGGCACGGTCGGCGAGGCCCTGGGCGACACCGCGGTCCTGCGAGGCCTGCGAGTAGATGCCGTCGGCCTGCTCCGTGAGCTTCGACATCGCGCCGAGCTCGTAGAGCAGGTCACCCGAGTCGGACGGGTGCGTGAGGATGTCGGTCGTCACGTCGTTCGCACTCGCGCGACCGAGCTGCGCGGCGAGCTGCCCGGCCTGCTCCTCGGAACGCTTCGCCGTGCGGTCGGCATCGTCCGCCTGGTGCTGCAGCGTCTGCTGCTCGAGCGTCGCCGCGTCGTACTTCGTCTGCGCCGTCTGGTACGCCGTGCCGGCCGCCTCGGACTCCTGCTGCGCGGCCGATGCCTTCGCGGTCAGGTCCTGCAGGAGCGCCTTGATCTCGGTGACCTTGGCCTGCTGGGCGTCCTTCGATGCCTTGGCCTGCTCGACGTCCGACCAGCTGGGGTACCCGGCAGCCGATGCCGCGGAGACCGGGCCGACCGCGGCGAGTGCCCCGGCGGAGAGCACGACGGCGACCGCGGCGGCGATGACGCGGCGGCGGGAGCGGGGGCGGGGGATGCGGTGGGGTGCAGGCGACATGGTCTCGGTTTCGTAACGGTGCGGCGAGGCTCGGGCACGCCACACTGTCAACAGACGCAACAGTAACAACACGGGTCACGGCAGGGACACCCCCGAGCGAGGGCCTCGGCCGCCCATGATGGTCGCACCGAGCGCCCGGCTGATGCCCATCGGGACAGCGCGACACGCCGGGGATGCACGCTCGGGGGCACTCGATTTGTGCATCACGCAGAGCGTCCGTATGCTTGACTCCCGGTAGCGCACGGCGCAGCTTGCGGCCCTATCGTTTAGTGGCCTAGGACACCGCCCTTTCACGGCGGCAGCACGGGTTCGAATCCCGTTGGGGTCACTCCACGTGAGTGAGCAAGCAGCAGTACGACACCGAACACAACACAATATGGCCCTGTAGCGCAGTTGGTTAGCGTGCCGCCCTGTCACGGCGGAGGTCGCGGGTTCAAGTCCCGTCAGGGTCGCCACGGCTGGATAGCTCAGTTGGTAGAGCGTTCGACTGAAAATCGAAAGGTCCACGGATCGATGCCGTGTCCAGCCACGGTGAAGAGCCCCTCACGAGAGTGAGGGGCTCTTTTGCGTTCCCGGCGCGGGCTGCGGGGCTCCCGCGCCCGGTGCTCGGCCGCGCTCGTCATCCGTCGCTCGTCGCACTTCGGCGGCTCGACCTGCTCGCGCACAACGAGAAGCACATCGCGCCACGGACTTCCCTGGCGCGACGTGCTTCCGGTTGTGCAGCGGGACCGCTGCGGCTTCGCAGCCTCAGGCCTCGCGGGTCTTCGGGCTGCTGTCGTTCGTCTTCGCCGGGTCGAGCTCGACGACCGACCCGAGGGCGTCGTCGATGCGGGACATCAGCTCCGCGGGGATCTGCACCCCGGCAGCGCCGGCGTTGTCGTGCACCTGCTCCGGACGCGAGGCACCGATGATCGCCGACGCCACGTTCTCGTTCTGCAGCACCCAGGCCACCGCGAGCTGCGCCATCGACAGGCTCAGCTCGTCCGCGATCGGCTTGAGCTCCTGCACCGCCGAGAGCGTCTCGTCGTTCATGAACCGCTCGATCATCTTCGCGCCACCCTTGTCGTCGGTGGCGCGCGAGCCCTCCGGCAGGGGCTGACCGGGCTGGTACTTGCCCGTCAGGACGCCCTGCGCGATCGGGGACCAGACGATCTGCGAGATCCCGAGCTCCTTCGACGCGGGGACGACCTCGCCCTCGATGACCCGCCAGAGCGCCGAGTACTGCGGCTGGTTCGAGATGAGCTGGAACCCGAGGTCCTTCGCGAGCTCGGCCCCGGCCCGGAGCTGGTCCGCGGTCCACTCCGAGACGCCCACGTACAGCACCTTGCCCTGTCGCACGACGTCGGCGAACGCCTGCATCGTCTCCTCGAGCGGGGTCTCGTGGTCGAAGCGGTGCGCCTGGTACAGGTCGACGTAGTCGGTCTGCAGCCGCTCGAGCGAGCCGTCGATCGACTCGAGGATGTGCTTCCGGCTCAGCCCGGTGTCGTTGTGCCCCTTCGGGCCGGTCGGACCGAAGACCTTCGTGGCGATCTCGAGGGACTGGCGCCGCTCCCCCTTGAGCGCCTCGCCGAGGACGGTCTCGGCCCCGGTGTTCGCGTAGACGTCGGCGGTGTCGAACGTCGAGATGCCGACGTCGAGCGCGGCCCGGACGCAGGCGATCGCCGCGTCGTTCTCGACCTGGGATGCGTGGGTGAGCCAGTTGCCGTAGGTGATCTCGGAGACCTTGAGGCCCGAGTTGCCGAGGTAGCGGTACTCCATGTGCGTGTCACTCCTGTCGTGGAGCGCGTCGGTGCGCCCCGACCCGTGACGGTAGTCCGCGTCGACCGTGCCGCCTCCACCGTTCACTCCGGAGCCGCTACCGTGAAGTATCAGTTGCTCGGGGCAAGACGAAACCCCGGCGATGTGGCCGAGGCCAGTGATCGTTCCGGGGTCTTCGGGAACGATGCTACACGGAGGGGGATCGTCGGTGGAAGGACGGCAGGTCACACGCGACGACGCGCTCGTCGAGGTGCTCACCAGGGAGCGGCTGGCGTCCTACGAGCGATCTGCGGGGCGGGTGGCGGGAGCGCTCCGGCTCTACGAGTGGAACATGCGGGCTGCTGCCGCCGTGACGGAGTTGACCGGTGTCGTCGACGTCGTGGCAAGGAACGCCATGGACACCGAACTGCGGCGCTGGGCAAGATCTCGGCGTCGAGAGGCGACGTGGTTCGACGTCGCGCCGTTGGACGGACCGGGACGCCGCGACCTGGCGAAGGCACGGGCCAGAGCGACGCGCGGTGAGCGGCGCCCGGAAGTGCACGGGGCGGGACCTCCACCGCGACCTCGACGATGCGCTCGAGCTGCTCGGCTGGATCCACCCCGCCGCCGCCGAGTGGGCGGCGGACGTGACGTCGCTCAGCGCGGTCCTCGACGCCCGACCCAGCGGATGAGGGGCAGGATCGCAGGGGCGCGGTGCACAGCGGCACCGCCGGGAGCAAGGGAGCATCCATGTCGGGACCGAGCGTGCTGTTCATCGGCGGCAGCGGCATCATCAGCGCCGCGTGCGTCCGCGAAGCCGTCGAGCAGGGGTACGACGTCACCGTGCTCAACCGGGGCACGACCGACAAGCGGCCGATCCCGGATGCCGTGACGCGCCTCCAGGCCGACGTGTCCGACCGCACCGCGCTGGAAGCCGCGATCGGCGACCAGCACTGGGACGTCGTCATCGACTTCGTGGCGTTCACGCCCGACCAGGTGCAGCGGGACATCGAGGTGTTCACGGGTCGCACGAACCAGTACGTCTTCATCTCGTCGGCCTCGGCGTACCAGACGCCCGCGACGCACCTGCCGATCACCGAGTCGACGCCGCTGAAGAACCCGTTCTGGCAGTACTCCCGCGACAAGATCGCGTGCGAGGACCTGCTCACGAAGGCGTACCGCGAGGACGACTTCCCGATGACGATCATCCGGCCGTCGCACACCTACGACGAGACCCTCGTGCCGTTCTCGGGCGGGTGGACGGTGCTCGGACGGATGCGTGCGGGCAAGCCGATCGTCGTGACCGGCGACGGTAGCTCGCTGTGGACGATCACGCACGCGCGGGACTTCGCGGTCGGGTTCGTCGGGCTGCTCGACCGTGCCGAGGCGATCGGCGAGGCGTTCCACATCACCGGCGACGAGGCCCCGACCTGGGACCGCATCGCCCACGAGCTGGCGGCGGCCGCGGGGGTCGAGGACCTCCAGCTCGTGCACGTCCCGGCCGACGCGATCGACGCGCTCGACGCCGACTGGGGCGCGAGCCTGCTCGGGGACAAGGCGAACACCTCGGTCTTCGACAACACGAAGGTGCAGACGCTCGTGCCCGAGTTCGCGCAGACGACGTCGATCCGGCAGGGGGCGCGGGAGATCGTCGCGTGGTTCGACGCCGACCCGTCGCGCCAGGTGACGGACGAGCACCTCGACGGGCTGATGGACCAGCTCGTCGAGCGCTGGCAGGTGCGCTGACGCGGGGCGGGTGCGGCGCGCGCGGCGCACGGCGCGACGTACGCGGCGCACGGCGCGAGGCGCCGGTGCACAACCGGCGGCACGTCGCGCCACGGAATCGCGTGGCGCGACGTGCCTCCGGTTGTGCCGACTGGTGCAGACGCGCGCGGTGGGCGACGCGGGCGCGGTGGGCGACGCGGGCGCGGCCGAGCGCGACGGACGGGAGGCGCGGCACCCGCTGGCACCGCGCCTCCCGTCCGTCGGGTGGTCGCGTCTATCGAGCGGCCAGCACCTCGCCGAGGGTCCCGATCGCCAGACGCACCTCGTCGTCGGTGACGACGAGCGGCGGCGCGAAACGGATCGTCGACCCGTGCGTGTCCTTCACGAGCACGCCGCGGTCGGCCAGGTCGTGCGCGATCTCCTTGCCGGTGCCGAGCGCGGGGTCGATGTCGATCCCCGCCCAGAGTCCGGCGACCCGGTGCGAGACGACCCCGTGCCCGACGAGCTCGTCGAGCAGCCCACGGAGCAGCGGTTCGCCGTCGAGCGCCCGCTGCTGGAACGTGCCCTCGCCGAGCATCGCGACGACCTCGGACCCGACGGCGGCCGCGAGCGGGTTGCCGCCGAACGTCGAACCGTGTTCGCCGGGACGCAGGACGCCGAGCACCTCGCGGGAGCCGACGACGGCCGACACCGGGACGATGCCGCCGCCCAGGGCCTTGCCGAGCGTGATCAGGTCGGGTCGGACACCGACCCGCGAGACGGCCAGGGTGTGCCCGGTGCGCCCGAGCCCGGACTGGATCTCGTCGGCGACGAACAGCGCACCGAACTCGTCGCAGACCGCGCGGACCTCGGGCAGGTAGGACTCGGGCGGGATGACCACGCCGCCCTCGCCCTGGATCGGCTCGAGCAGGACGGCGACGACGGTCTCGTCCATCGCCTCCCGCAGGGCCGCTGCATCGCCGTACGGCACCGTGCGGAAGCCCGGCGTGTACGGACCGAAGTCGTCGCGGGCCGAGGGGTCGTCCGAGAACGACACGATCGTGGTGGTGCGCCCGTGGAAGTTCCCGGACGCGACGATGATCGTGGCCTGCCCGGCCGGCACGCCCTTGACGCGGTAGCCCCAGGCGCGCGACACCTTGATCGCGGACTCGACGGCCTCGGCCCCGGTGTTCATCGGGAGCACGAGTTCGGTGTCGGTCAGCGATGCCAGAGCGGCGGCGAAGGGTCCGAGCCGGTCGTTCACGAACGCGCGGCTCGTCAGGGTCACCCGGTCGAGCTGGGCCCGGGCGGCGTCGAGCAGCCGGGGGTTGCCGTGGCCGAAGTTCACCGCGGAGTACGCGGCGAGTCCGTCCAGGTAGCGCTTGCCGTCGACGTCGGTCACCCACGCACCCTGGCCGGACGCGATGACGACCGGCAGCGGGCTGTAGTTGTGGGCGAGGGAGCGGTCCTCGACGGCGAGCGCGGCGGCGGTGGCACCACCGGCTACGGTGGCGTCGCCGGACGCGCCGGCACCCGCGTGGGTGCCGGCTCCGGTCGCGGTGCTCACGGTTACCGCGCGACCGAGGTGCCGGTGCCGACGGGGTGCAGGTCGAGCGTGCAGCACTTCACGCCGCCGCCGCCGAGCAGCAGCTCGGACAGGTCGACACCGATCGGGTTGTAGCCCTTCTCACGCAGCTGCTCGGCGAAGGTCGTCGCACGCGATGCGATCACGACGTTGTAGCCGTCGGAGTACGAGTTGAGGCCGAGGATCGCGGCGTCCTCCTCGGTCGCGATGACCGCGTCGGGGAAGCGCTCGCGCAGGATCGCCAGCGAGGGCTCGTCGAAGGCGCTCTCCAGGTAGGCGATGTTCGAACGGCCGGTCGCGTCGGGCTCCGGGTCGAGCACGGCGATGGCGGTGTCGAGGTGGTAGAAGCTCGGGTTGATGAGCTTGAGGGTGACGACCTCGCGGCCGTAGATGCGGGCGAGCTCCTCGTGCGAGGTGCTGTCGGAGCGGAAGCCCGTGCCGGCGAAGATCGTGTCGCCGATGAGCAGGAAGTCACCCTCGCCCTCGTTGGTCTCCTCGGGCTCGGCGACGGTGAGGCCAGCGCTGCGGAACCAGTCCATGTACGCGGGTCCCTCGGGCTGGCGCTCGGGGTACTGGAACTTCGCGCCGTACGCGACGCCGTCGAGCACGAAGCCGCCGTTGGCCGCGTAGACCATGTCGGGCAGGCCCTCGATCGGCTCGATGTACGAGATGTCGAAGCCGAGCTGCTCGTAGACGTCGACGAGCGACTGCCACTGCTCGACGGCCTTCGACGTGTCGGTCGGCTCCTCGGGGTGCATCCACGGGTTGATCCGGTAGCTCACCGTGTAGTGCGTCGGCTTGCACATCAGGATCGTGCGCTTCGTGGCGACACGGGCCGGTGCGGCCTGCGGTTCGGTTGCGGTGTTCGACATCAGTCCTCCTGGGACCGGGGCCCGAGCCTGCCAGGAACCACCACGGGTGAAGCACTCCGATGAGATGCAGGCTCACTCACCGCAGCGGACCAGGTCGACGCCAGCAGCAGTCTGACACGAACGGTCCGGTCGGTGCAGTACCCCGTCCACGAGCGCATGGCACCCGTTCGGGTGACGCACGATTCCTGCGTCGGACGCACCTGGCTCGCAAGAACCCCGCGTACGATCGACGAACATGGACACGCTCGACCACCGCATCCTGGACCAGCTCCGGGAGAACGCCCGAGCCGGCTACGGCGACATCGGGTCGGTGGTCGGCCTCTCCGCGTCCGCGGTCAAGCGTCGGGTCGATCGCCTGGTCGCCGACGGGGTCATCCAGGGCTTCACGATCAAGGTCGACCCCGCGGTCGAGGACCGCGGGACCGAGGCCTGGGTCGAGCTGTACTGCCGCGGCACCGTCTCCCCCGACGAGCTCCGCACGCTGCTCGACACCGTGCCCGAGGTCGTGGACGCCGGGACCGTCACCGGCAGCGCCGACGCCGTCGTGCACATGCGCTCCCGTGACCTGCCGGCGCTCGAGCTCGCACTCGACCGGGTGCGCCTGGCCCCGCAGGTCGACCACACCCGCAGCGCCATCGTCCTGTCGAAGCTCGTCTCCCGCGAGTCCGCGTAGCCCCCGTCTCCTCCGCGGAACGCAACGTCGGCGACGGTGCGCAGCGGCACAGCGGTCCGAGGGAGCGCCCTCGTTGCGTCTTGCGAGCGTCCCGCGCGTAGGGTCGCGGTCGTGGGAATCGGGAGGACGGCCGGGAGGCGCGGCGCCACTCCCACGCGTCCGCCGGCGGCCCGCCGCCTGGTTGCCGCAGCCGCCGCCGCGTACGTCACGAACTGCCTCTGGGGCACCGCGGTCGCGGTCCGGGTCATCCGCACGGAGAAGCTCCGCGTCGTGCACCACGGCCTCTTCGTCGTGACCGCGACCCTGACCGGGGTCGCCGCGACCACCCCGGCCTGGACACGGGACCGCTCCGCACTGTTCCTGCTGCCGGCGCTCGTCCCCCTCGCCCTCGCTCCACGCACGAACCCCCGCTCCGGAGCACACTGGAGAGTCGCGGTCGCCGCCGCACCGTCCTACCTGGGGGCGTTGCTCGCACGGCGCTGACCGCGACGACGAGACACGAGGGATGCAGTGGAGCTCTTCGAGGCCATCCGACGCCGGCGCACGACCAACGGCGCGTTCCTGCCCGACCCGGTGTCCGAGGAGCACCAGCGGCTGCTGATGGAGCTCGCAGGACGTGCACCCTCGCAGTTGAACAGCCAACCGTGGCGCTTCGTCATCGTCGAGGAGCGCGACACCATCGACCGCATCGCCGACATCAGCGGCCGGTCGATGACGCAGACGATGGCCGAGGGCTCGTTCTTCACGCGCTACCGTCCGTACTTCCGGTTCTCGCAGGCCGAGATGGACGAACGTCGGGACGGGATGCTGTTCGACAAGCTGCCGGGACCGCTCAAGCCCTTCACGAAGCAGGTGTTCACCAAGCGCGGGCAGCTCCTCATGAACACGCTCCGGGTACCGCAGACCCTCGGCGAGGAGAACCGGAAGCTCGTCGCCGGGTCGCCGCTCCTGCTCGGGGTGATGCTCGACCGCGACGAGTACCGGAAGGAGGCGCGCAACGCCTTCTACTCCGTGTTCAGCATGGGCGCGGCGATGGAGAACGTCTGGCTCGCGACGACCGAGCTCGGCCTCGGGATCCAGTTCGTGTCCTTCCCGATGGAGGTCGAGGAGGCCTGGGCCGAGGTCGAGCGGCTCCTCGCGGTGCCGCCGGAGCTCGAGCTGATGGCCGTCTACCGGATCGGCTACCTGCCGCCGGAGCGTCGACGTCCCGCCATCGACTGGGTGTCGAACGAGCGGAAGCGCCCGTCGCAGTACGTGTTCCGCGGGACCTGCGCGACCCCGCAGCAGGGGTGGGACGACGCGCCGGACGCTGCCCGCGCGACCGACGGGACCGTCTCGTGACCGCCGGACAGCGGGGCGGGGGCGAGCCGGGCCTCCCGGCCGTCTCGCCGGAGGCACCGCCCCTGCGCGGGACGCCGTGGATCTCGCAGGACTGGCTCGACGTGGTCTTCGTGCACTGGCGCGTCGACGTGTCGGCGGTGGCACCGCTGCTGCCCGCCGGAGCGCACCCGGACACGATGGCGCCGGACGGGACGGACGACGGCGCGACCACCTGGGTGGGCCTCATCGGGTTCCGCTTCACGGACACGCGCTTCCCGCCGCTCGGCGGGCTCGGACGGGCCGGCAGCGTCGGCGACTTCGTCGAGGTCAACGTGCGCGTCTACACGCGCGACGACCAGGGCCGTCGGGGCGTCGCGTTCCTGTCACTGGACGCCGGGAAGCTCCTGCCGACGATCGGCGCACGGGTCGCGACGGGCCTGCCGTACTGGTGGGCGCACGCGGCGATCCGGAAGACCGACGGCCGGGTGGGCTACGCGATGCGTCGGCACGGGACGCACCTGCGGTCGACCTTCGACGTCCGGGTGGGCGACGCGGTCGACGAGCCGACGCCCCTCGAGACGTTCCTGACGGCACGGTGGGGCATGCACGTGCGGCGGGTCGGCGCGACACGCTACTGGCCGAACGAGCACGAGGCGTGGCCGCTGCACCGGGCGTCCCTCGTGTCGCTGCGGGACGACCTGGTGGCGGCTGCGGGGCTGCCCTTCGGACTGTCCGGACTGGAGCCGGACTCGGTGCTGTACTCGCCGGGGGTGACCACGCGGTTCGGGCGGGGACGCTGAGCATCACACTCGGCATGATGACAGCATCCCGTATTCCACATACATAGCCTTTCGGAGTCCGTTGAGTCTCCGAAAGGGAACAGCATGAACCTCCGCCCACTCACCGTCGGATCCGCCGTGGTCCTCGCGAGCTGCATCGCCGTCGGTGCTGCGAGCTCCGGCGCGTTCGCCGCGCCCGAGCAGCACGCTCGGTCGGCGGCATCGTCCGCGACGACGGCCCGATCCGCCATCACCGACGTCCAGCAGACCCCGCAGCGGGTCGGCGACCAGCAGTGGGTCGAGGTGCGCGTCACCGTCGACGCACCGACGGTCGTGCGCCTCCTCGACCCGTCGGGTGAGCCCGTCGCCGCGAAGAGCGGCGATCCTCGGAAGCAGGTCGTGTTCCAGGTGAAGCCCACCGGTCAGGACACTGCGCGCTACGCGGTGGACACCGGGCAGTCCTCGGCCGTCCGCGTCGTCGACCTCGACTTCCGCGGCCTCCCCCTGTCCGCGCCGCTCGACCTCAGCTCGGAGCGCCGCCTGGAGGAGATCGCCCGTGCGGTCGCACACGGCCAGTTCGTCCACGAGATGCGGTACGACGCGCTCCCGGGCGCCGAGGTGACGGTCGTGGCCAACGGCCGCTCGGAGGTCGTCACGGCCTCGGGTGACGGGGTCGCGACGGTCCCCGTCGAGTTCCGCGCGGGTGACAACCAGGTGCGGGCGAAGCAGGTGCTCGGGGAGAAGGAGTCGCTCGAGTCCGACGACCACTACACGTTCGGCGGCGGGTCGAGCGGCGGCGGCGAGCAGCCCGGCGACGGCAACGGCGGCGGCTCCGGCGGCGGCGAACAGCCCGGCGACGGCAACGGCGGCGGCTCCGGCGGCGGCGAACAGCCCGGCGACGGCAACGGCGGCGAGCAGGTCGACCCCCGGTCGCTGCGTCTCGACCAGCAGCAGGGCGCCGAGCTCACCCCGAAGGACGGCAAGATCACCCTCTCCGGCCGCGCCTCCGCCGGCTGGATCACCGTGTACGGCAGCGGCGAACAGGTCCTCGCGACCACCCAGGTCGAGGACAGCCGCTGGTCCGTCGACATCCCCGCGGTCGCCGGCGCCCAGATCGCGTTCATCGCGCTCTCCGCCACCGAGCACGGCGAGACCGTCGCCCACGAACTCCTCCACTACAACGTCATCGACGCAGGCTCCGGCGGCGGCGAAACGCCCGGTGACGGCAACGCTGGCGGCTCCGGCGGTGGCGAGCAGTCGCCCGCCGAGCTCGCGGTCGACCAGTCGGGGGCGGTGCAGCTCGACTCGGAGGGCTTCGTCACCTACACGGGCACGGCCCCGGGCGACTCCGTGCTGGTCCTCGTCAACGGGAAGCGAGCCGGTGAGTACCGTGTCCGCGACGGCCGCTTCGCCGCGAAGGTCTACCAGGCGCCGGGCCGGTACAAGCTGACCTTCCTCGCCAAGACGAACCCGCACACCAGCGCGTGGGACCACCTCACGACCACCGAGGTCACCGTCGAACGCTGACCGGGTCGCGACCTGACGAGACCCCGCCGATCCACGGATCGGCGGGGTCCGTCATCCTCGGAACTGCGACCGCTCCCTCGGTGCGTGAGTACCGTCGGGGACGTGACCGGTGGAGCGCAGCAGCAGGACGTCCGACGCCGCGCGGGATGGCTCCCGCAGGACCAGAGCGGGCTCGAGGCCTGGCTCCGCGGGCGTCGCGAACGCCACCAGGAGCGCGACCCCGACCGGGCCCTGCACCCGGCGGTCTCGGCCCTCCGCGACCTCGTCGAGGGCGACCCCGTGCTACGGATGCACGCGCACCAGATGATCGAGCAGGTCCCCGCTGGTCGCGAGTACCAGGACCGGCACCTCGAGTCGTTCGGGGAGCTGCTCGAGCTCGTCGACGAGGTCATCACGACCGCGCCCGAGTTCAGCGACGAGCAGATGGTGATGACGCCGCTCGACGGGGTGCTCGACTGGACGAAGGCCACGCCGGCGGGCTTCGCCTTCTACCGGGACCCGCGCGTGAACGACGCGCTCCGGGCGATCCTGCAGGGGTGGTGCGACTTCCTGTCGAGCGACAAGTCCCTCGAGGTACTCGTGGACGCACCCTCGGGGTGGTGCAGCGATGCCGCTCGTCGGGCGGTCGGCATGGACCGGTTCGAGCACGATGCCGACGCCGAGCACTGGGGCTTCGGGTCGTGGAACGACTTCTTCACGCGGCGCTTCCGGGACGGCGAGCGCCCGGTCGCCGCGCCCGACGACGACGCGGTCGTGGTGAGCCCCTGCGAAGCCACCCCGTACCGGATCGCCAGTCGCGTCCACCGGCTCGACGCGTTCTGGGCGAAGGCGGAGCCGTACTCGGTCGAGGAGCTGCTCGCCGGCGACGAGACCGCCGACCTGTTCGTCGACGGCACCGTGTGGCAGGCGTTCCTCAGCGCGCTCGAGTACCACCGCTGGCACAGCCCGGTCGCCGGGACGGTCCTGCGCGCCTGGGTCGAACCGGGGACCTACTACTCCGAGGCCTCGTCGCAGGGCACCGACGCCGCCGAGCCGCAGCTGTCACAGGGCTACCTGGCACACGTCGCCACCCGCGCGATCGTGCTCATCGACGCCGACGACCCCGCGATCGGGACGATCGCGGTCGTGTTCATCGGGATGTCCGACGTCTCCTCGTGCGTGATCGGCGAGGGGATCTCGGACGGTGCGCACGTCGGCAAGGGCGACGAGCTCGGGTACTTCCAGTTCGGCGGGTCGTCGGTGTGCGTGCTGTTCGGGCCGGACGTCGTCGAGTCGTTCTCGCTGGGAGCGCTGCCGCAGGCGCCGGAGGAGGAATCGGCGGTCCTGCCGGTGCGGTCGCACCTGGCGACGGCACTGCGGCGGTCGTCCGACTGACGGAACCGGTCGACGTCGGCTCCGCGGACGGTCGGCTGCCGCCGCCCGTCACCGCGACGGGGCTCGGCCTGCCCGCTGTGCGTGCACGAGGGCGAGCACCGCGGCGAACACGGCTGCCGCGATGCCGCCACCGACCCAGACCGCCGCGCGCCAGGCGGGGAGCACCGGGCCCTCGGGGAGCACGAGTCCCAGGACGACGAGGACCGCGCAGCTCAGGACCACGCCGAGGAACGCCCAGGCCACGGCCGAGAGGTCGAAACGTGGCACGGATCGGGCGTACCGACTGAGCTGCGAGAAGCCACCGACGACCCCGATCGTCGCCGCGATCGGGAACCCGACGACGAGACTCGCGACCATCACCGCCGCTCCGGCGGTGACACCGACCACGACGCGCACGCGGTGCAGGTCCCACGACGCGCCACGCGTCTGCTCCCGGTACGCCCGCAGCGCCGCGACGAGGAGCACCACCGCGCACGCGATCCCGAGCACACCGGCGACGGTCCCGGTGACGAGGGCGAGTGCATCGCCGAACGTCCTCCCGACCAGGACGGCGACGACCGCCAGCACGAGTGCGAGGACCGGTGACCCCAGGACCTCCCGGTACCGGGTCGGGGTCCGCAACACCCAGCCGGGAGGTGCCTCCTCGGTCTGCTCCTGGTCGTCCGTCTCCACCGCGCCATCCTGCCCCACGCCGTCCGGCGGCCGGGGGACAGCGGCTGGACCGGTGCGGACACGAGCCCGCGTACAACGGACAGCATGACGCGCGTGGCAGTGGTGACCGGTGGTTCGGCAGGGCTCGGACGGGCGACCGTCCGCGAACTCGCGGCCCGGGGGTGGGACGTCGCCGTCCTGGCCCGTGGACGCGACGGTGTCGACGCCGCGGTCGCCGAGGTCGAGGCCGCGGGACGCCGAGGCCTCGCGCTGATCGCCGACGTGGCCGACCGACAGGCCGTCGAGGCCGCCGCCGAGCGCACCGAGCAGGAGCTCGGACCGATCGACCTCTGGGTGAACTGCGTGATGGTCGGGGTCTTCGGGCGCTTCACGGACACCGGCCCCGACGACTTCGAGCGCGCTGTCGACGTCAACTTCCTCGGCTTCGTCAACGGCACCCGCGCGGCGATGGCCCGGATGGTCCCCCGTGACCGTGGGCACGTCATCCAGGTCGGTTCCGCACTGGGATTCCGGGGCATCCCCCTGCAGGCCGCCTACTGCAGCGCGAAGCACGCCATCGTCGGGTTCACCGAATCGGTGGTGTCCGAGCTCACGGAACAGGGCAGCAGGGTGGCCGTGAGCCGCGTCGACATGCCCGCGCTCAACACGGTGCAGTTCAACTGGGTGAAGTCGCTCCTGCCGCACCACCCGCAGCCCGTCGCACCGATCTACCAGCCCGAGGTCGGCGCCCGCGCGATCGCCGTCACCGCGGAGCGGCCGCGCCGCCGCACGTGGGTGGGCGAATCGACGGTCTACACGATCCTGGGCAACCGGATCAGTGGACGCTTCGCCGACTGGTACGCCGCGAAGACCCTGGTCAGCGGACAGCAGGCCGAGCAGAAGGACGGACAGTCGCTGCCGGCGAACCTGCACGAGCCCGTCCCGGGCGACCACGGTGCGCACGGGGTCTTCGACGACTCCGCGCACGCCTGGTCGCCGCAGACGTGGTGGGTCGAGCACCGCAGGCTCGGCAACGGGATCATCGGAGCCGCCGTCGGCGTCGCGGGCGCGATCGCCCTGGCCGCGGGGAAGCGCCGATGAGCCGCCGCTCCCGCAGGGACCGCCGGCAGCGTGCGCGGTGGGTCGAGGGGCTCCGCGCCGGCATCGGCGTCGCACACCTGCTCGCCTCGCGGGGGTCGACGGGCCGGGTGGCCGTCTTCGGTCGGGTGCTCGGTGCCCGGCAACTCGTGCAGGCCGCACTGCTCACGCGCGCAGCGTCACCGGAAGCCCACGTCCTCGGCGCAGCGGTCGACGCCACGCACGGCGTCTCGATGGTGCCGCTCATCGCCCTCGACCGGCAGACACGGGGGTTCGCGGCACGGCAGCTCGTCGTCGCCGTGGTCCTCACCGTGCTCGAGGTCGGCCTCGTCGGCACGGAACACGGTCGCCCCGGCCGACGCTGACCGCCGCTGCCTACTCGACCTCGTCGTTCGGCTGCTCCTCCTCGACACCCGTCTCGTCCATCCGGTCGCGCAGGTGGTCGGCCATGGCCCCGGCACCCTCGTGTCCATGGTCGTGATCGACCTGCTCGACCAGTCCGGCGAGCTTCTCCTCGTTGGTCGCCTCGGTGGCACCGTCCATCACGGGGGCGGTCTGGACCTCGTCGTCGTTCGCTCGTGCGTTCATGGTCCGGACGCTACGCCCGCATCCGGTCCGGTACCTCAGAGCCGGAGGCGGCTGAAGACCCGGGAGACGTCACCGTGACGGTGCGCGGTGACGGACACCGTCTGTTCCCGCAGGAAGTGCAGCATCTCGACGATGCCGGACTCCACCACGGGGTCGTCGTGGATGGTCGTCTCGGTGCCGGCACCCAGGGCCTCCTCGAGGGCACGGGCGTCACCGCCGAGCAGCCGGACGCGTGACCCGGGGCCGCCGAAGGCCGCGTGCCGTCGGGGCTCCGCTCCCTGCGCGAGCACCAGGTCGATCGGGTCGACCTCCGGCTCAGCGCCGTCCGACCACCCGTCCTGCAGCAGGGTGCCCGCCGCAGCCCGTCCCAGGAACGTGGCGTCGTCCTCGACGACCTGGTCGACCACGTCGAGGGGCGAGCGCGCCGTCGAGAAGAGCGGCAGGAGCTCGGCGGGCAGCGGACGGGCGGTGCTGAGGAGCACGTGCGCGCGCGCTGCGGTCGCGGCGACGAGCACGCGGACGAGGTCGCCGGCCCCGACGCCCGAGGACTGCCGGACCACGACCGACTGCGGGCGGAACCGGATGACGTTCCGCTCGACGACCAGGTCGGCCGTGTCCCGCGATCGTCCGTACAACGATGCCCGGGCAGCGGCATCGCTCTCGGCCCCGGCACGGACGCGGTCGAACTCCTCGAAGGACAGTCCGGCCCGGGCCGCCTCGATGACGGCGGTGACGCGGTTGCCGAGTCCCTGCAGCTGGATGTTCCGGTGCGGCTGACGTCGGGTCGGGTCCCACCGGTCCGCCCCGATCACGGCCAGCGGCCCGCCGCGGTGCACGGTCGGACCGACCGCGGTCCCGCGCCACCCGCCGACGGGCTGGCGTCCCGGCCGGGCCCCGGTGGTCGGGCGGTCGACCACGAGCACGCCGGCCCGGGTCCGGTCGGACCAGGTCGCGACCTCGTCGGGGTCGAGGGTGTGGAGCGCCGCGACGGAGCCGCCGTCGACGGAGTGCTGCAGGGCGATCGCCTCGTCGAGGGTCTCCACGCGGACGACGTCGAGGACGGGTGCCGGCACGGCCGTCCGCGCGAGGTCGCCCGTGGCGCGGACGCCCTCCCGCACACCTGGCGACCAGAGCCGGCCGGTGTCGTCCAGCGCGACCGGTTCGACGAGCCAGGACTCCCCCGGGCGCAGCTCGGTGAGTGCGGTCCGGACGGCGCCGGTCGGCTCGGCGACGAGCGGCCCGACCTGGGCGGTCGCGTCCGTCGGCCACGCGGTGCGCAGGCCACGGACGGCATCGGCGAGCTGCTCGCGGAAGCGCGGGCTCTCCCCCACGGACCCGACGAGCACGAGCAGCGACACCGCCGACGACGCCTGTCCGGAGCGGGCGAAGGCGGAGGCGACGACGTCGCGCACCGCCTGGTCGAGGTCGGCCGAGGGGGTGACGACCGCGGTGACGACCCCGGTGAGCTCCGCCACGAGGGGCAGGTCCGCGCGCCACCAGCGGTAGGACCGAGCGGTCTCCGGGGTGCCGGTCAGGACGACGCGGTCGACGGCGGGGTGCGCCACGAGGTCGCGTGCGAGGTCGCTACCGTCGAGGTCGACGAGCTGGAGCAGGGAGTGCGGGACCCCGGCGTCCCAGAGCACGTCGGCGAAGACGGCACCGGTGCGTCGGGCGGCGGTGGCGGGCTGGAGCACGACCCCGCTGCCCGCGGCGAGCGCGGTGAGCACACCGTCGGCGGCATCGAGGAGCGGGGCGTTCCACGAGGGCACGACGACCGTCAGGCGCGGCGGGACCGGGACCGCCCCGTTGATGTCCTCGAGGTGTCGCGTGCGGTCCGCGGCGTGCGTGGCGGCGTCGACAGCCCGGCTGACCTCGCCGTCGGCGTCGGTCAGGGTGAGCCCGAGCTCGGCGATCATCGTCTCGACGAGTGCCCCGCGGTGGGTCTCGAGCGCGTGGCCGATCAGGTCGAACAGCTCGGCACGGTCCTCCGGGTCCTGGCGGCCCCAGTTCACACCGGCCTGGGCGGTGCGGGCGACGAGACGCTCGAGGCGTCCGCGGTCGGTGATGCGGGCGGCACGGATCGTCCTGGTGCCGCGCTGCGACTCCGGTACCCGGGCGAGCACCTCGGCGGCCCACGCGCGGTTGCCCGGCGTGGAGGGGTCGGTGTCCTGCGTGTTCTCGGCAGCCGAGCGCAGCACCGGGTCACCCGGCGGCCGTCGGCGGTCCTGGGTGCGGCGCGTGGGCGGCGCGGGACGGAGGAGCGCGGCCACGGCGTCGACGTGCTCGGCGGTGGCACGCTCGACGGCAGCGGTGTCGTCGGTCGAGCCGGTCGTGTCCGCCGCCGTCGACCCGGCCGTGGTCGAGCCGCCCACCGGGCGGTGGCCGGCGACCTCGCGCAGTCGACGAGCGAGGTACGGGACGGCAGCGTCGAACTCGTCGGGCCGCACCAGTGGCACACCGAGGACCACGTGGCCGAACGCCGTGCGCAGCACCTCGGCGTACCGCGTCGTGCCGAGGAGCAGCTCGGGTCCGACGACGTCGAGCACGCCGCGGCGCTCGGCGAGCACGTGCGCGGTCGCGAGGGCGAACGGGTCGTCGGTGGCGACACCGACGTGCACTGCGTCGGTCCGCTCGGGGTCGATCGCCGTGTCGAGCAGGCGCAGGAACGCGGTGTCCGTCGTGCGGGTGTCCGCGGTCACGGCGAGCGGCCGGCTCTCGAGCACGGCGTCGACCCCTTCGGTGGCGAGGAGCGTGCCCTTGGTGAAGCGGACGCGCACGGGTGCCCCGCCGGATGCCCGACGCTCCCGTGCTGCGGTCGTCACCCGGTCGAGCAGGTCGAGCGACTCGGGGAGTTCGGCGGGCAGGGTCACCCCGAGGGTGAGCTCCCGCGTGCCGTCGTGCTCGAGCAGCGCGCTCAGGACCGCGACGGCCCGTTCGACACCTCGGGCGCGGCCGGACTGCAGGGTGACCACGGGCGGTGTCGGCCGGCTCGCCGCGGTGTGCAGGAGCGGTGTGAGGTGCCGGACCGCGTCGGCGACGGCGGCGTCGAGGTCCCACGGGGACACCGGCGGCAGCACAGCGTCGAGGTCGACGGTGACGGCGGCGACGTCCTGGTGCAGCAGGTCGTCGAGTGCCGCGAGCCGTCGGTCGCGGCCGGCCGGTCCGAGCACGGCTGGGCCGAGCAGGTCGACGTCGAGTCGGGTGTCCGGTCCGCCGACCTTCGCGAGTGCCGCGGGGGTCCGGGCGGGCGTGGCGTCGACGACGAGGTGTCCTGCGAGTCGCCGGAGCACCTTCCGCGCGGAGGGGACGACCGCCCACGGCGCCATGGTCGCGAAGCCACCGCCCACCGTCACCGCGCCGCGGAGGTACCAGGCGAGGTCGTCCGGTACCGCCCGGCTCGCGCGCTCGAGGTTCCGGGCGACGACCTTCGGGTCCTCCGGCCGGACCACGACGTCGACGAACGCGCGGGCGAACTCGGCGCCACGGGGGTCGGCGAGCATCTCGGCCAGACGTGCGGCCGCGGGCTCCGGCTTCACCCCGCGGGCGGCCTCGATCCACCCCTGTGCCCGCATGACCGCGTCGTCGGTGCAGTCTCGGAGGTGCGGGGTCGGCATGGAGTGATCGTATTCCGGGCGTCCGACGTGACCTCTGAGCGCGCCGAGTGCCGCCCCGGAGTCAGCCGAACGGATGATCCTCGGTCCCGCGGCACGCCCGCTGGTTACGCTGGCGGTCATGGCGGAGCAGGGCGGCGAGGGGCACGACTGGGCGACCTGGGACGCGTTCCACGACGTCTGGCGTCGGCTCGACCGGGCGCTCGACCAGGCCGTCCAGCAGGGTGCCGGCATCTCGATCCCCGAGTTCGAGATCCTGATCGGCCTGCACCGCGCTCCCGACCACCGGTTGCGGGTCCGTGACGTCGCCGCGGGCATCGGGTGGGAGAAGTCGCGCGTGAGCCACCAGGTCACGCGGATGGTCGGGCGCGGGCTCGTCGCCCGCGCGGACTGCCCGGCGGACGGACGTGGCAGCTGGGTGACGATGACGACCGAGGGTCGGCGCGCGGTGCTCGCCGGCATCCGCGCGCACACCGCGGCACTCGAGGAGCTGTTCTGGAGGCCCGTGGCTGCGGATGCGGACACCCTGCGCTCCGTCTCCCACCGCGTCCTCGACGCACTCGGTCCGGTCGAGCCGGAGGCCTGAGGAGAGCCCGCTCGCGGGACCAGCTCAGCTGGAGCCTGCGAGCACCTCCGCGACGGCCGCGGCCGTCACGTCGGCACGCTCGTGGTCGTCCGCGGTGAGGGTGACGACGGCGTCGGCGACCGGGTCCAGGAGCACGAGCTGCCCGTACGCCCCGTGCAGTCGCCAGGTCCGTCCCGGGCCGCCCCAGCCCGCGAGGGCGTAGCGGTCGTACGACGGTGACGACCCCGCCGCGACCCAGTCGGTGTGCATCGCGTCGACGACCGCCGCGGGCACGAGCTGACGCCCGTCCGCCGCGCCGCGGTCCCGCAGCAACCGGCCGATGCGCGCGACCTCGGCGGTGCGGAGCCACAGGCCGCCGCCCGCGACGACGTGACCGAGCGGGCAGCGGTCCCAGCGGACGTCGTCGATGCCGAGCGGGGTGAAGATGCGGTCCTGCGCGTACGCGCCGACGTCGCCGACCCGTGCGGCCAGGGCCCTCGCGGCCGTGTAGGTGCTGGCGTTCGCGTACCGGAACGATCGTCCGACGGTCGGGCGTCCCAGGAACTCCCGTGCCAGGTCCGGCCAGTCGGTGGTCTGCGTCGGCGACCACGGCATGTCGATGCCGCTCGTCATGGTCAGCAGGTGTCGGAGCGTGACGTCCTGCACACCCGGTCCGAGCACGACGTCGGGCAGCAGCGTGCCGACGGACTCGTCGAGCGCGAGCAGCCCGTCGTCCGCGGCGGTCCCGACGGCCAGGACGACCACGCCCTTCGCGACGGAGTGCACGTCACGGCGGACGTCGGCGGACCAGTGGTGCTCGGCGGTGTCGTCGCCGACCAGCACGTGCAGGCCGTGGGCGCGGAAGCCCGTCCGCGCGACCGCGCGGACGACGTCGTCGAGCACTGGTGCGGCGCGGTCCACCCCGCCATCATCCCGTGTGTCGAGCGAGGTCGGTGCTCACCAGGGACCCGCGTTCGCCGCGCAGTCGGACCTGCACCTCGGCGATGTCGTCGCGCGGGACGTCCGTCGACGCCGACAGCCCGCGGGCCTCGGCCCCGGCTGCCGACCACGAGGCCACGGTCTGCACGGAGCCGTCCTTCCGGACCACCACGAGGTCGTACATCACCGAGCCGTCCGCCGACCACTCCCTGCCGCCGTACGAGCACCCCCAGTCGAAGCGCGTGCCCCACTGCTCGCCGCTCACGGCCAGGTCGACGTCGAGACCCTGCGACCCGGTCATCGTGTAGCGGTCGCCCGCGGTCGTCGGTGCGGACGTCGTTGGCGCGCCACCGGCCTGCACCGTCGCACCTCGTCCACCGGCCGTGCCGACGGCGAGCCCGCCGAGCACGGCGGCGACGACCGCCAGCCCCGCGGTCACGGCCACCCATGCCCGACGGCGGCGACGACGGTGTCGGACGCGGTGCGCGACGGCGGCGAGGGTGCTCTCGGGACGCGTGTCGGGCCTCCCGTCCGGTGCCGCGATCTCGACCGCCTGGTCGGCCGGGAGCTTCGCGAGCAGACCGGGCAGGCCGACGAGCTCGGCGACGGCCGCCGTGCAGCGGTCACACGTCTCGAGGTGCCGCTCGTACTCGAGCCGCTCGTCGGGCGTGAGCGAGCCGAGGACGTACGCCGCGTCCCACTCCGCGTACCGGTCCTCGCTCATCGGGTCACTCCTCGTTCCTGCAGTGCGAGCCGGAGGGCCCGGAGCCCGTAGTGCAACCGCGACTTCGCGGTGCCCTCGGGGATGTCGTGTCGTCGTGCGATCTCCGGCACGGTGTGGCCGAGCCAGTAGGCGTCGACCACCACGCGGCGGTGGTCCGGGCTGAGCGACGCGAGTGCGTCCGCCACGACGATGCGGTCGAGCACCGCGTCCGTCCGGTCGGCCTCGGCACGGTCGACCGGGTGCTCGGAGCCCTGCTCACGCCGGTTGCGTGCGGAGCGGGCGTCGTCGACGACCAGGTTCCGGGCGACCGTGAACAGCCAGGCCCGTGCGCTGTCGGGCGCCCGCTCGAGCACCGCCGGACGCTGCCAGGCGCGGACCATGGTCTCCTGCACGACGTCCTCGACGGTCGAGCCGTCCCGCGTCAGGTGCCGGACGTACCGGGTGAGCGCGTCGCCGTGCTCGCGGTACAGCGTCGCCAGCAGCTCGTCGGAGGAACGGCTCGTCACGGTCACTTCGCCAGGTCGAGGGAGAACTCGACGGAGCCCTTCCCGTCCACGGTGACGAAGCCGAGCGACGGGGCCTCGACCCCGTAGTCGGCGAAGGTGATCGGGACCGAGCCGACGACCTGGACGGCCCCGTTCTTCGTCACGGCGACCTGCGCATCGGCCGTGACCGGCTTCTCGACGCCGTGCAGGTCCATCGTGCCGGTGAGCGTGACGTCCTGGGTGCTGCCGTCGAGCGCCTTCGAGACGTCGACGGGCTCGGTGAGCGCGAACGTCGCCGTGGGGTACCGGTCGGTCTGCAGGGCCTTGCTCCGGAAGTACTCGTCGCGCGCGGCCTCGGGTGTGGAGATCGTCGCGACCTGCACCGTGACGGTCGCCTTCGTGAGCGAGCCGCCGTCGACCGTCGCCGTGCCCTGCACGTCCTTCGTCCGACCGACCACGTCCACATCATTCCCCTGCAGGACCTCGTGCACGCGGTACCCGGCGTACGAACTGCTCGTGCTCGTCCAGGTGCCGTCGGCCTGCTGGGCATCGAGCGTCCCACCGGAGCCGGACGGAGCGGCGCTCAGCGAGGGGGCGGCGGCGGCCTGGCCGTTGACGGTGTTCGCGTAGATGACCGGGCCGGCGATGACGGCTGCGGCGCCGATGACGACGACACCGGTGGCGATGCCGATGACGACCTTCGTACGTGTGCGGAGTCCCATGCCCTGACGACGAGACAGCCGGCCGGATCGTTCACCCGGACGTGCGGAAGGCGCCGCTCCCGTGGTCGGGAGCGGCGCCTTCTCGTGGTGGTGCCGGTGCGGCGGTTGTGCCGCGGGGTGTTACTTGATCTGCGCGGTGATCGTGGCGGTGCCGACGAGCATGCCGCGCTTGACGGCGTCGGTGCTGAAGGTCTTGTTCAGCAGGCCAGCAGCGTCCTCGGAGATGTGGACGGTGGTGCCGGTCAGGACCGCGTTGTCACCCTCGAGCTGCAGCGGCTTGAGCGAACCACCCCAGAGCTCGAACAGGTAGGCGTTCGACGCGGCGACCTCGCCGTTGACGAGGACGTCACCGTAGAGCTTGGACGAGCCCGGGTTCACGACGAAGTTCTCGAGCGTGACCGTGGTGTCGCCGGCCTTCAGGGTCAGACCCGAACCGTTGTGGTTCAGCAGGCCCTGCACGTAGGGGCGGTAGTTGCCGTCCGGGCTCCAGTAGGTGACCGAGCCGGCGGTGATCGGGAACGACACGGCGCCGTTCTCGAGCTTCGCGTCGCCCGAGACGCCCGGGGTCAGACCCAGCGAGGTCAGCGCGTCGGTGAAGCTGCTGTCGAGCGCGACGGAGGTGTCGCCGCCGAGGACGTCCGGCACGGATGCGACCGGGGCGGGGATCTTCGAGGCCTCGGACGAGGACGAGACCGTCTGCACGTTCGGGGTCGCAGCGTTCGCCGAGCTGATGCCGAACGCGGCACCACCGAGGACGAGGGCGCCGGTGGTGGCGAGGGTGATCGAGGTCTTGAGGGACTTGCGCATGAGATGCGTTCCTTTCGTCGTCGCGCTCGGCGCGGACACTGTGTGTGCGCCGAACACACCCCGGAAAGGGGTGGAGAACCAGCTACCTGCGGCTGGTGAGCGCTCCGGGTGTTTCCCGGTTGATGCAGGTGATTCGGGACCCTCCGCCGAAGGGTTTGGACGAGTTCTGAGTCGTTATCTCTCCGTTACAAACCCGGGGGACGCAGCGCCTGTACGGGTCGCACGAGCACCGCGCCCGAGTCGCCTCCCGGGGGACACTCCTGCCCGGACAGCGGTGGAGGCGCTCCCGCGTAGCGTGCGCCGCATGAGCGACCAGCAGCACGAGAACACCCCGACCGACGGCTCCACGGACGCCCCCGAGAGCGAGTTCCAGCGCACCGAGGACCTGCCCGACGGTTCATCCACCGGCAACGCGACCGAGGACCCGCAGCAGGACAGCGACGTCGACTCGGGCGGCGAGCCCGAGTCGCCGGACAACGAGCAGGTCTGACGACCGATGGCCCGGGCCCTCGCGCTCGGGCCGCTCCGACGCGCACCTGACAAGCTCAGGGCATGCAGCACCGCTCCCCCGTCGTCATCGCCGGCTGCGGTGACCTCGGTACCGAGGCCGCCCTGCGCTTCGCGGCGCTCGGCCACCCGGTCACCGGGCTCCGCCGTCGCGCCGAGCGCATCCCCGCGCCGATCGCCGGCCGCAGCGTCGACCTCCGACACGAGGTCCCGACGATCGCCCCGGAGACGGGCGTGGTCGTCGTCGCCTTCGCCGCCGGCTCCCGTGCCGTGGACGAGTACCGCGCGACCTACGTCGACGGCCTGCGCAACGTGCTCGACGGCATCGACGCGTCCGGCGCCTCGCCCCGGCTGCTCGTCGTGTCCTCGACCGCGGTGTACGACGCCGACGACGGCAGCGAGGTGACCGAGGAGACCCCGGCGCGGGCGAGCACCCCGACCGCCGGCGTCCTGCTCGAGGCCGAGGCGCTGCTGCGGGAGCGGGCACCCGAGGCCGTGCTCGTCCGGCTGTCGGGCATCTACGGGCCCGGCCGCGAGCGACTGATCGACCAGGTGCGGTCCGGGCAGGCCCGGCTGTCGCTCGGCACGTCGCCCCACACGAACCGCATCCACCGGGACGACGCCGCCGCGGCACTCGTCCACCTGGCGGGGGTGGACGACCCCGCACCGACGTACCTCGGTACCGACGACGAACCGGTCCGACTCGACGACGTCCTGACGTTCCTGGCGCACGAGCTCGGCGTCGAGCAGCTGCCGAGCGCCGAGCCCGAGGGGCGGCAGGCAGGCGGCGACAAGCGGCTCGCGAACGCCCTGCTGCGCTCGACCGGCTGGGAGCCGCGGTACCCGACGTTCCGCGAGGGCTACCGGGCCGTGCTCGCCGGCGAGGGCACCCGGCACCCGTAGGCCCGCCGACGCCGACACCGCTCCTACGGACGTGGGTCTCCGAGGGGCGCGCTCATCTGCACCCGTCGCCCGTACCGATCGAGACCGTGCTGCGCCTCGACCTCGAGCAGCGACCGGTGGAAGGACGTGGCCGGCTCCTCCTCGAGGAAGCCGACCGTCGCGTAGAAGGGCGCGTTCCACGGCACGTCCGCGTAGGTGCGGAGGGAGATGCGTGCGTACCCACGCTCGCGGGCTCCGTCCTTCGCGGCCTCCACGAGCGCTCGGCCGAGGCCCCGCCGCGACAGCAGCGGGTGGACCGACAGCTGTTCGAGATGGCAGACACCGTCCACCTCGAGGACGTGCGCGAACCCGGCGACCTCGCCGTCGACCTCGGCGACGAGCAGGAAGCCGGGCTCTGCGAGCCGCGCTTCGCCGTGTGGAGCCGGAGCCCAGACGTCGGCGCGGAGGCGGTCGACCAACAGCAGGTCGGCGTCGTTCTCGATCCGCTCGACGGCGTCCGCGTCACTCGGCCGAGCGGAGCGGATGGAGGTCGTCATGCGGCCAGCGTAGGAGGCCCGAGGCCGCACCGACGACGGCCGGGAGGCACGTGGCGGCTCCGCCATGCCCCTCCCGGCCGCCGCCGGTCACGTCAGTGCCGCTCAGTGCTCGTCGTAGTGGTCCTCGTGACGGGCGTGCCGGTGGCCGTCGTGCACGAAGTCGACGTGGTCGCCGTGCTCGACGGTCTCGTGCTCGCCGCCGTCCTGCTCGTGGTCGTGGTCGGCGACGTCCTGTTCGGCGACGCGGTGCTCCTCGGCCTCGGCGGCGGGGGTGGTGTTCGGGTCCGACATGGTTCCTCCTTCGTGAGATCGGTTCTCACATGGAGCCTACGTCGCTGCTCCGGCCCTGTCCGGGCTCAGTGCCAGCGGTGGTCCTGGATCGTCATCCGCGGGCCGAACGTCGGCTTCCGGAAGCCGGAGCCCCCGATCAGTCGGACGATGCGCTCGCGGTGCCCGCGCCAGGGCTCGAGGAGCTCGAGCATCCCGTCGTCGTCGACGGGGCCGCCCGTCAGTGCCCACCCGACGAGGGCCGGCACGTGGTAGTCGCCCACGCTCGGCGAGTCCGGGTCCCCGTGCGCCCGCTGCGCCGTCTCGGCAGCGGTCCACTGCCCGATGCCCGGGACCGACTGCAGCCGCTGCGACACGACCGCGCCACCACGACCGAGCCCCAGCGTCCGCTCGAGCGCGGGCGCGACCTTGACCGCCCGCATCACCGTCGCCGAGCGACCGGGCTCGATGCCCGCCCTGTGCCACTCCCAGCTCGGGATCCGCGCCCACTGCTCGGGGGCCGGCGGGACGAACATCTCCGCGGGCGCCGGACCGGGTGCCGGCTCGCCGAAGCGCCGGAGCAGGTACCGCCACGCGCGCCAGGCCTGTCGCGAGGTCACCTTCTGCTCCATGATCGCCGGCACCAGCATCGCCACGACGGTGTTCGTCCGGAGCAGCCGTAACCCCGGCTGACGGTGTCGCGCCTCGGCCAGGAAGGCGTGCGCGCTGACGTCGAGGTCGGACCAGTCGTCCCCGCGCCCGAGCAGGTCCGGTGCGTGCTCGACCGCCCAGGCGGCACCGGCACCCCACGCGGAGACCGCGACGGCATCGCTGCCCGCACGGCGCACGAGCACCGAGGCAGCCCCCGCCGGCGTGCGCAGCGCGAGCCACGTGTCGGACCCGACCACCTGGAAGGCGGGGTCACCGGAACCGCGCTGCAGGGGCCGGAGGGTCGCGCGGACGTCCACCGCGCCTCCAGGCCGGTACACGGTGTCGACCCGGACGGCCGCAGCGGAGGTCTGGCCGGACCCGACGCCCCGGCCGGACCCACCCGGCCGCCGACCGGGCGCTCCGGACGGACCGGAGGCGACGGAGGACGGCAGGGACACACGGGGATGGTAATGCCACACCACCGTCAGACATGATGGGGAGGTCCCCGCAACCCGACGACGTTGGAGTCTCCGTGCGCATCGGCATCCTCACCTCCGGAGGCGACTGCCCCGGCCTCAACGCGGTCATCCGCGCCATCGTGCTCAAGGGCATCGCGATCCACGGCCACGAGTTCGTCGGGTTCCGCGACGGCTGGCGGGGCGTCGTCGACGGGGACATCGTGCCCCTCGGTCGCAAGGACATCCAGGGCATCGCCAAGCAGGGCGGCACGATCCTCGGAACCAGCCGCACGAACCCCTTCGAGGGGCCGAACGGCGGCGTCGAGAACATCACGAAGACCCTCGAACGGCACGGCATCGACGCCATCGTGGCGATCGGCGGCGAGGGCACCCTGGCCGCGGCGAAGCGCCTCACCGACGCCGGCCTGCGGATCGTCGGCGTCCCGAAGACCGTCGACAACGACCTCGGTGCCACCGACTACACGTTCGGCTTCGACACCGCCGTCGCGATCGCGACCGAGGCCATGGACCGCCTCCGCACCACGGGCGAGTCCCACTCGCGCTGCATGGTCGCCGAGGTCATGGGCCGGCACGTGGGCTGGATCGCGCTGCACTCCGGCATGGCAGCGGGCGCGCACGCGATCCTCATCCCCGAGCAGAAGACGAGCATGGAGCAGATCGCGGCGTGGGTGCGTGCCGCCTACGACCGGGGACGGGCGCCGCTCGTGGTCGTCGCCGAGGGCTTCGTGCCGGACCACGAGGACAACGCGCACACGGAGCGCGGCCTCGACGCGTTCGGGCGGCCGCGGCTGGGCGGGATCGGCGAGCGTCTCGCGCCGATGATCGAGGAGATGACGGGCATCGAGACCCGCGCCACGACGCTCGGGCACATCCAGCGCGGTGGGACCCCGACCGCCTACGACCGGGTGCTGTCGACGCGGCTCGGGCTCGCGGCGATCGACTCCGTGGTCGAGGGTCGGTGGGGCCGCATGGTCGCGCTCCAGGGCACGGAGATCGTGCACGTGTCGTTCGAGGACGCCCTGGGCGAGCTCAAGACGGTCCCGCAGGCGCGGTACGACGAGGCCGCCATCATGTTCGGCTGAGCGGCGCGGCGCAGTTCCGCGCGGAGGAGGCCGTTCCGCGCGGAGGAGGCCGTTCCTTCCTGCTCACCATGCGCGGATCGTCCTTCCATCCTCCGTGCGATGGGTCGGAACGACGGCCGGGAGGCACGGGGTAGCGTCCGGTCCATGACGCGCGCAGTCCTCGTCTCCCGTTCCACCCCACCCGCGATCACGCAGGTCGACCTCCCCGACCCCACCGAGGGCGAGGCGTGCGTCGACGTCACGTACTCGAGCGTGAACTACAAGGACGGGCTCGCCCTGGCGGGCAACCCCGGCGTCGCCCGGATCGACCCGCTGGTCCCGGGCATCGACGTCGTCGGCACCGTGTCGGCGCTCGGCCCCGGGGTCCACGACGTCGCGATCGGTGACCGCGTGGTGTGCAACGGCGCCGGCCTGGGCGAGACGCGGTACGGCGGGTGGGCGGAGCACGCCATCGTGCCCAGCGGGTCCCTCGTCGTGCTGCCGGACACGGTCGAGGACTCGTTCGCGGCGGCGATCGGCACCGCCGGCTTCACCGCGATGCTCTCCGTCCTCGCCCTCGAGCGGACGGTCTCGCCCGAGGACGGGCCGGTGCTCGTGACGGGGGCGTCCGGCGGCGTCGGCACGGTGGCGATCGCCCTGCTCGCCGCCCGCGGGTACCGCGTGACCGCCTCGACCGGGCGGCGGGCGAACGAGGCCTCGCTCCGTGCCCTCGGCGCGTCGGACGTGGTCGACCGCGCAGCGATCGCCGAGCTCGGCAAGCCGCTGCAGCGCGCGACCTGGGCCGGCGCCGTGGACAGCGTCGGCGGCGCCACGCTCGCGAACGTCCTCGCCGCGACGAGGTGGGGTGGCGCGGTGACGGCGTGCGGCCTGGCGCAGGACTCCGCGTTGCCGACGTCGGTGATGCCGTTCATCCTGCGCGCGGTGTCGTTGCTCGGCATCAACTCGGTCGAGGCACCCCTGCCGCTGCGACAGCGGGCCTGGGAGCGGCTCGCGACCGACCTCGACCCGGCACTGCTCGCCGACGTCACCCGCACGGTCGACCTCGAGCACGCCGTCGCGGTCGGCGCCGAGGTGGTCGCCGGACGGGTGCACGGCCGGACGGTGGTCGACCTGCGACGCTGATGCTTTTCCCTCTCAGGTGATTTCCCGAACGCTTGCCAACTGACACGCTAGGTTTGGCACACGGAACACCCGAACCTGTGAGGAGCAGCCATGCCGGTACCCAAGTCGTCGGTGGAGTCGTCCCCCCGGAAGCTCCTGCGGGACGTCGTGCTCGAGAAGATGCTCGCCGCGATCCAGGACGGCACGCTGCAGGCCGGTGAACGCCTCAACGACGACGAGCTCGTCGCGTGGCTCGGCGTCAGTCGGACCCCGATCCGCGAGGCCATCGCGAAGCTCGTCGACTTCGGGCTCGTCGAGATGGAGGCGAACCGGTACACCCGCGTCGCGTCCCCGACCCGCGAGCAGTACGACGACGCGTTCCAGCTGCTCTTCGGCTTCGCCGAGCTCGCCGCCCGCTGGGCCGTGCCGAACCTCGACGACGCCGCCGTGAAGCAGCTCGGCAAGCTCCTCGACCAGGCCCGCAAGCACGCCGACGCCGAGGACCGCGCCCTGAACGACGACGTCGACGCGCTCATCGCGTTCCTCGTCGCGCACTCGGGCAACGAGCTGCTCGTCAAGACCGCCGAGGGCATCGTCAACCGCGCGAAGTTCGTGCGCATCGGGCAGCCGGAGTTCGTGTTCTGGGACGTCAAGCACGGGCTCGACTCGTTCCGTGCAGCGGCGAAGGCCCGCGACGGCGAGGCCGCCGGTGCCGTCATCCGCGGCATGTCCCGCGCGATGGCCGAGCACATGGCGGAGATCCGCGCCGCGAACGCGAACGCCGACGCCGACGCGACCGCCTGAGACGGGCGGGGCGGGCTACCCGACCGGGCAGACTGGCCGGGTGACCGACGTCCTGCTCAGAACCGAAGCCCTCCGTGTCACCCGCTCCGGGCGGGACCTGCTGCACGACGTGGCCCTGACCGTCCGCAGCGGTGAGCACTGGGCGCTGCTGGGTCCGAACGGCGCGGGCAAGTCGACCCTGCTCGCCGTCCTCGGTGCGAACGGGCACCCGACCGCGGGCACCGTCGAGCTGCTCGGCCGTCGGCTCGGCCGCGTCGACGTGCGGGAGCTCCGCGAGCACATCGGGCACGTCGACCCGCGACACCGCATGCTGTCGCCGCTGACGGTCACCGAGACCGTCCTGACCGGGCTGACCGGCACGACGGACCTCATGATGCGGTGGGAGCCGACGCCGGAGCAGCTCGAGACCGCCCGACGGCACGTCGCGGACGTCGGCCTCGCGGCACGGGCCGACGCCCGGTGGCCGGTGCTGTCGCAGGGCGAACGCGGGCGGACCCTCATCGCCCGGGCGTTGATGAGCGAACCGCGCCTGCTGTTGCTCGACGAGCCGGCCACCGGACTCGACGTCGCCGCGCGCGAGCACCTACTCGAGACGGTCGACACCCTGCGCCAGCGCCAGCCGGACCTCGGCAGCGTGATGGTGACCCACCACCTCGAGGACCTGCCCGCGTCGACCTCGCACGCGATGCTGCTGCGCGACGGCGCCGTGGTGGCCCAGGGCCCGGCAGACGAGGTCGTCACGTCCGAGGCGGTGTCGCACGCCTTCGCATTCCCGCTGGCCATCGAGCGGACCGCTGGCCGCTGGCACGCGCGCCGCGCGGAGTAGCCGCACCGCGCCTCCCGTCCGGATCCACCTCTGGTCGGGGAACCGTGCGCCGCGTCGTCCGGACGGCGGGGTGCGCAACCGTCCGTCCGGACGGTGTGACATGTGGTGTTCCAGCGCTTCACTGTTCATGTCGACGGAGAGACCGCCGACACGACCGAACGGAGCACATCGTGAACACCATCAAGAAGACCATCCTCGCCACGTCGGCCGGGCTCGCCCTCGTGGGTGGGGTCGTCCTCGCGCCGCTCACGGCGCACGGGGAACCGGACCGGTCGGAGACCGGTCGGCCGACCACCTCGCAGCAGCAGACCGGCAACCAGGGACAGGACCGGAAGGACCCTCGGACGCCGGACACGAAGGGTTCCGGCGGGAAGTCGGGCTCGACCGGGTCCGGCGCGCGGGGGTCGGGCGGGAACGACGGATCGACCACGCCCGCGGAGAAGAAGAAGCAGCCGCAGTCCGAGCAGCAGCGCCAGCAGCAGCCGGCGGGTGACCGCTTCACCTGCACGAAGGGCACGAAGCCGACACCGGTGTACGGCAAGGACGGACACATCACGCCGGAGAGCGCTCGGCAGCTCCTCGCGGCCGGGTGCAGCGCGAACGACGGATCGGAGCTGGAGGAGGCGGCGAACCCCGACCGCCACTCGGGGAAGAGCACCCCCGGATCTGGCAGCTCGAAGCCGAAGGCCCCGGTCGGGAAGCAGGGCGTCACCCAGCCCCCGACCAAGCTCCCGCGCGTCGCGGGGTGATCCGGCTCGGGGCCGCGGCGCCACGTCGCCGCGGCCCCGCCGTCCCCCCACCGCTGATCCCCGGACCGTCGAAAGGACCGATCCATGACCCTCGACCGCCGTGCGGCGCTCCGTTGCCTCGGACTCACGGTGGGTGCTGCCCTCGTGGCAGGTGCGTCGGCGTGCAGCACCACCTCCACGGACCCGCGTCCGTCACACCCGACGTCACCCGCGCAGGGCCAGTCCCCGCCGAGCCCCACACCGAGCCCTTCCCCGGAGGCGAGCACCGCACCGGCCGGTCCGCCCACCGAGGACCTGCCGGTCGCCGTGCACGACGCCGTCATCGGCGCACTCCTGCCCGGACCCGACGCTGTGGCATCACACGCCGGGCTCCTCGAGCACGACCTCGTGCTGTACGCGGCCCGCGACGGAGAACCGGTCGCCGTGCTCCCCGGGCGCAACTTCCTGCGGGGACCGACCGTCGTCGCCGCGGTGACCACGACCGGCGACTGGACGCTCGTCCTGACGCCCGCCCGGCAGACGCTGCCCTCGGCGGCGGGTGCGTCGGGGGCACCCGCGCAGACGGCGGCGTGGGCGCGGACCGACGAGCTGCCCGCGATGCAGCCAGCCACCGCCTCGGTCACGGTCCGTGTGGCGGAGCAGTCGATGACGATCACGACAGCGCAGGGATCGCACCGGCACGAGGTCGGAGTCGGACAGGACTCCACCCCGACGCCGACGGGTGTGAGCGGCTACCTCCAGGCCCGCTACGTGGACCCCGCGCAGGCGCTGGCGCCCGGGGCGATCCAGCTCACCTCGCTGCACGCGACCGCAGCCGACGAACCGTACACCGGCACCGACGGCGGGCTCATCGCGATCCACGCCAACCCGGACCCCCGCGGCCGCGTGTCGCACGGGTGCATCCGCGTCCGACCGGATGCCGTCGCGCAGCTCGACGCACTGCCGCTGGGGACGCCGATCGTCGTCCTGCCCTGACGATCAGTCCCGGACGACCCCGCAGCGGAACGCCTCGATGACGATGTGCACGCGGTCACGGACCCCGAGCTTCCGCAGGATGCTCGCGACGTGGCTCTTCACGGTCGCCTCGGAGATGAAGAGCGACCGGGCCACCTCGGCGTTCGACGACCCGTCCGCCAGGGCCCGGACGACGTCGAGCTCCCGAGCGCTGAGGGCGTCGAAGGGCGAGGCCGGAGCCTGCTGCGGGCGGGCCGTGAGCAACGCCGGCTTCACCGTCTCGACCAGGCGTCGGCACGCTCGAGGTGCCACGATCGCATCGCCCGCGGCCACCGTCCGGACCGCAGTGCAGAGCTCCGCGGCGGAACTCTCCTTGAGCAGGTAGCCGCTCGCGCCGGCGGCGAGGGCGCCGAACACGTGCTCATCGAGGTCGAACTGCGTGAGCACGAGGACCTTGACGGCCGGGAAGCGCTCCGTGATCCGCCTGGTGGTCTCGATGCCGTCGATCCCCGGCATCCGGACGTCCGTCACGACGACGTCCGGCCGGAGGACACCGACCCGTTCCAGGGCCTGGAGACCGTCCTGCGCCTCCCCCACGACGACGAGGTCGTCCGCCGTCCCGATCACCATCGCGGTCCCGGTGCGGAGCAGGTGCTGGTCGTCGACGACGAGGACGCGGATCACCGTGCCACCGCCGTCGAACGACGCTGGGCGGTCGCGAGGTCGCCGCCCGGCGGAGGGACGACCGCCTCCACGCACCAGGTGCCGTCCTCATGCCCGGGCCCGACTCGGAGGGTCCCCCCGAGCGTCGCCACGCGCTCGGCCATCCCACGCGTCCCGCGGCCGGACCCGGGCACGGTGGCGACCACACCGTCGTTCAGGACCCGCAGGGAGACCCCGCCGTCCTGGTCGTGGTGGACCTCGAGGTCGACCCGTGCGGGACGTGCGTGGCGCAGCACGTTCGTCAGGGCCTCCTGCACCACCCGGTACACCGTCGCTGCGACCCGCTGGTCCCGCGGCTCCCCCGAGATCGTCGCCCTCAACGGGACGCCGACCGCCCGGACGCGCGCGATCATGGCGTGGACATCGCCGTCGACCGGGTCGCTCTCGGCGAGTCGGACGAACCGTCGGACCTCGGTCATGCCGTCCCGTGCGACGCGCGCGACGTCGTCCAGGAGGCGCATCGCCTCGGCGGGCTCGGTCGTGACACGGCTGCGCGCGACCTCGCTGAGTCGACTGACGACGGCGAGCGAGTTGGAGCAGACGTCGTGGACCTCGAGGGCCAGCGCCGCTCGCTCCTCGGCGCGCTGGGTCGTCCTGCGCTCGATGCGCGACTGTGCGAGGAGCCGGAGCACCCGCCATCGGGCGGCCTGTGCACGGCGCACCGCCAATCCCGCGACGATGCCGAACGTGTAGACGATCAGGCACGTCCAGAACCCTCGTGTCGTCCGGCCGATGAGCTGTGTCGACGCCACGAGCACGGTGAGCGCCACACCGCCCGCGACGAGGGTGTGGCGCCAGGGACGCTCGCTGGCGATGGCGAACAGCCCCATCGCGACACCGAAGGGCTCGCTCCCGATGGACTTCCAGCGGTCGTACCAGTCCACTGCGAGCAGCGCGGGGAGCACGACCCACGGCACGAACCGACGGATCCCGACCAGGGCGACGGTCACGGCGGGGATCGCCAGGTGCCAACCGGTCCAGGTCTGGACGACCCGGTCCCCCTTGTCGACCGACCCGTCGTACGTGAGCGAGTACGTCCAGATGACGCACGCGAAGGCGACGGTCACGGCCAGGTCGACGAGGAGTCGGCGAGCGCGCGCGGAGCGGAAGTACGAAGACAGCGTCGTGTTCAGCACACTGGAACACTACATGTCACTCGGTTTCCGCACCAGCGCGAGCTCGACCGCACCCCGACCTTCACAACGCAACGTCGGCGGTTCCGCGCAGCGGGATGTCGCGGCGCGGAACCGCCGACGTGGCGTCTTGCGAGGGGACTCCTACGCGGTCGCGGCAGCAGCCGCGCGAGCGGCCGCGGGGAGCGCGTCGAGCACGCGGCCGACGGCCTCGTCGTCGTGCGCCGCCGTGACGAACCACGCCTCGAACACGCTCGGCGGCAGGGTCACGCCCTGGTCGAGCATGCTGTGGAAGAACGGTGCGTAGCGGAAGGCCTCCTGCGCGCGGACGTCGTCGTAGTTCCGCGGTGCCTGCTCCACGAACGCGAACGAGAACAGGTTGCCGGCGTGCTGCACGGTGTGCGCGACCCCCTCGGCCGAGAGCGCGGCGCTCGTGGCGTCGGCGATCGTCGCCGCGGTGCGGTCCAGGTGCGCGTACACGTCGGGCGTCGCGGCCCGGAGCGTGGCGGTGCCGGCCGCGACCGCGAGCGGGTTCCCGGACAGCGTGCCCGCCTGGTAGACCGGCCCGAGCGGTGCGAGGAAGTCCATGACCTCACGACGACCACCGAGCGCGGCGAGGGGCATGCCGCCGCCGATGACCTTGCCGAACGTGACGAGGTCGGGCTTCCACCCGGTGCCCTCCGGGACGGTGCCGTCGGCCTCGAGGCCCCACCAGCCGGCCGGGCCGACGCGGAAGCCGGTCAGGACCTCGTCGACGATGAGCAGCGCACCCTGCGCCCGCGTGATCTCCGCGAGCGCCCGGTTGAACCCGGGCTCCGGCGCGAGGACGCCCATGTTGGCGGCGGCGGACTCGACGATCACGGCGGCGATGCGCTCGGAGTGCTCGTCGAAGGCGGCCCGCACGGCGTCCAGGTCGTTGTACGGCAGCACGAGGGTCTGTGCGGCGGTCTCGGCGGTGATGCCCGCGCTGCCCGGGAGCGCGAGCGTCGCGACACCCGATCCGGCCTCGGCCAGCAGCGAGTCCGAGTGGCCGTGGTAGTGCCCGGCGAACTTCACGAGGAGGTCGCGGCCGGTGTACCCGCGGGCCAGGCGGATGGCGGTCATCGTCGCCTCGGTGCCGGTCGACACCATGCGGAGCTTCTCGATCGGTCCGTCGCCGTCGACCTGCACGCGCTGCTTCACGAGCTCGGCGAGCTCGGTCTCCCCCGGGGTCGACGCCCCGAAGGACAGGCCGCGGGATGCCGCCTGCTGCACGGCCTCGACCGTGCCGGGGTGCGCGTGCCCGAGGATCGCGGGGCCCCAGGACGCGACGAGGTCGACGTACTGCCGCCCCTCGGCGTCGGTGACGTAGGGGCCGTTCGCCGCGGTCAGGAACCGGGGCGTGCCGCCGACCGAGCCGTACGCGCGGACGGGCGAGTTCACCCCGCCGGGGATGCTGTCCTTCGCGCGGCCGAACAGCTCGTCGTTCGACACCGGAGCGGTGCCGGTGGAAGCGGTGGTGGTGGTCATTCGGGGGCCTTCCCGGTCGAGGCGACGCCGGACACCGCCGCGGTGCTGCCGGACGTGCGCAGGCCGGCCTCCTGGTTGAGCTTCCGTGCGATGTCCACGGCGAAGTACGTCAGGATCGCGTCGGCACCGGCGCGCTTGATGCCGACGAGGGCCTCCATCGCGGCGGCGTCACGGTCGATCCACCCGTTCTGGGCGGCGGCCGTGATCATCGCGTACTCGCCGGAGATCTGGTACGCCCAGACGGGGACCTCGGAGACGTCGGCGGTGCGGGCGAGGACGTCGAGGTAGCTCATCGCGGGCTTCACCATGACGATGTCGGCGCCCTCCTCGATGTCGAGCAGGACCTCGCGCAGGCCCTGCCGGCCGTCGGCGGCGTCGATCTGGTACGTCCGTCGGTCGCCCTGCAGGGTCGACGCGACGGCCTCGCGGAAGGGACCGTAGAACGCGGACGCGTACTTCGCCGAGTATGCGAGCAGCGCCGTGCCGCTGTGGCCGGCGGTGTCGAGCGCGTCGCGCGCGGCGGCGATCTGGCCGTCCATCATGCCGCTCATGCAGACGAGCTCCGCGCCCGCCTCGGCCTGGGCCACCGCCATGTCGCGGTACCGCAGGAGCGTCGCGTCGTTGTCGACCGAGCCGTCCGCGGCCAGCACGCCGCAGTGGCCGTGGTCGGTGAACTCGTCGAGGCACAGGTCGGACTGCACGACGAGTGCGTCACCGACCTCCTCCTTCGCCACGCGGATCGCGACGTTCAGGATGCCGTCGGGGTCGGTCGCACCGGAGCCCTCGGCGTCCTTCGACGTCGGCACGCCGAACAGGTTCACACCGCCGACGCCCTGCGCCGCGGCCTCGTTCAGCGCCCGGCGGAACGAGTCGAGCGAGTGCTGCTGCACGCCCGGCATGCTCGAGATGTCGATCGCATCGGTGGCGCCCTCGCGGATGAACATCGGCAGCACGAGCTCGGCGGGGTGGATCCGCGTCTCGGCGACGAGTCGTCGCATGGCGGGGGTGGCCCGCAGTCGACGGGGGCGGACCTGGGGGAAGCGTCCGGTCACGATGACCTTCCTGTTCTGGGGTTCGGGTGGAGGGTCTCGACGACGGCGTCGAGCAGGGCTTCGGCGGACCGAGCGGCGGCGACCACGTGCACGGGGAGTCCCGCGGCACGGGCGGCATCGGCGGTGGACGGTCCGATGCACGCGACGTGCGTGCTCGGGTCGAGCGGGGTCATCCGCGCTGCGACCTGTCGGGCGACGCTCCCGCTCGTCACGAGCACGGCGTCCGGTGGGGGGTCGAGGACGATCGGATCGTGGCCCGTCCCCACGGTACGGTACGCCACCACCTCCGACACGGCGATGCCGCGGGCGCGCAGTGCGTCGACCAGGGTGGTCGCGGCGATCTCGGATCGGGGGAACAGCACGGGTCCGGCGTCCGTCGGCAGGGCCGCGGCGAGCCCGGCGGCGGACTCCTCGTCCGGCACCAGGTCGACCGGCCACCCCGCCTGCCGGGCAGCACGCGCGGTCGCGTCGCCGACGCAGGCCACGCGGACGCCGGCCGGGAGGCGCGGCACGCGCCCGGCGACCACGCGCACGGCCGTCGCACTGGTCACGACGAGCCAGGGGGCTCCGGAGCCGGCTCCCCCGGGACGCGTGCCGACCGCGGGTGGTGTGTCGTGCCTCCCGGCCGGGGCGTCGACGACGGACGGTCCCGACGCGCGGTCGACGGACGGGGCGAGCGCGGCATCTGCGAACCGGACGAGCGCCGCGTCGAGGTCCGCCGGGTCGGCGGGCGGAGCGTCCGTGATGAGCGGGACGACGACGGGCACGAGCCCGCGCTCCCGTGCCGCGGCGGCGACCGCGTCCCCCCACGCACCGCCGCGCGGGACGAGGACGACCGGGGGCCGTGCCTCGTCCGCGACGCGAGCGGTGTCGTCCGTGGTGACCGCCTAGGCCGTCGTCGTGGAGCTGTCGTCCGCCGGCTGCTCGGCGGCGGGGGTGGCGAGACCGGGCCCGGCGGAGTGGTCGCCCTCGGCAGGGGCACCGGACACCGTCGACGCCAGGTCCGCCAGCTCGGCGGCACCGTTCTCGAGGAGCTCGGCGGCCACGCGACCGGCGACCTCGAGCGCCTCGTCGAGACGGTCCTGCGCGGACCCGTCGAGGTGTGCCGCGTGCGACGCCGTGCGGTACTCGGAACCGTCCGGGCGGTAGACCGTCGCGGACACGAGCAGCAGCTCGGCATCGACGACCGCCGTGGCACCGATCGGGGCGGAGCAGCCGGCCTCGAGCTTCGCGAGGACCTCGCGCTCGGCCGTCACCGTGAGGCGCGTCGGGGCGTGGTCGAGCTTGCGGAGCGCAGCGAGCAGGCCCTTGTCGGTCTCGTCCGCCCGGATCTCGACCGCGAGTGCTCCCTGGCCGGGAGCGCTCGGCCAGAAGCCGAGGTCGAGGAGCTCGGTCGCCGCGTCCAGCCGGTCGATCCGGCCGAGGCCGGCGGCGGCCAGCACCACGGCGTCGAGGTCGTCGTCAACGCGGCCGAGCCGGGTGTCGATGTTCCCGCGGATGTCGATGACGTCGAGGTCGGGACGCTTCGCCCTGAGCTGCGCGACGCGGCGGGGTGAGCCCGTGCCGACCTTCGCGCCCTCGGGCAGGGTCTCCACCGTTGCGCCGTTCCGGGCGACCAGGACGTCACGGGCGTCCGCGCGCTTCGGGACCGACGCGATCGTGAGCCCCTCGTACGGAGCGGTCGGCAGGTCCTTCAGCGAGTGGACGAGCACGTCGACCTCGCCCGCGACCAGGGCCTCGCGCAGGGCGCTGGCGAAGACGCCCGTGCCGCCGAGGCTCGCCAGCGAGGCGCGGTTCGTGTCGCCCTCGCTCGTCACCGTGACGAGCTCGACCGGACGCCCCGCCGCCCTGGCGAGACGGTCGGCGACGTCCTGCGACTGCGCGACCGCGAGTCGGCTGGCACGGGTGCCGAGCCGGATCGGGGCCGGGCCGTCGGAGGGCGTCGCGCTGTCGGCGTCCGTCACGGGGCGACCCCGGCCGCGGCCGGCTTGAACCCGGCGCGCACGTTCTCGCAGCAGCCCGGACGGCACACGTCGTACCAGGGGCCGATGTCGGTCAGGTGCGGACGCTCGGTCTTCGGCGTGCCGTTGACGCGCTCGAGCACCAGGTCGACGAGGCCGGCGACGTACGCCGGGTCGACGCCGGGCGTCTGCGTGCGGAGCGACCAGAAGCCGAGCTCACCCGCGGTCTCGGTGGCCTCTTCGTCGAGGTCCCACATGACCTCCATGTGGTCGCTCACGAAGCCGAGCGGGACGATGAGCACCGCGCGGGTCTGGCCGCCCTTCAGCTCCTCGTTCATGTAGTCGTTGATGTCGGGCTCGAGCCACGGCTGCGTCGGGGGGCCCGACCGCGACTGGTAGACGAGCTTCCACGCGGGCTTCGACGTGCCCTGCAGGTGCGCGAACTCCGGCTGCTCGAGCAGCTCGTTCCAGGCCTGCTCGAGGACGACCTCGCCGACGGCGAGGTGCTGGGCCTCGTACGCGCCGTGCTCGTCGAAGCCCCGGTAGTCGGGGCCCGACTTCGCCGCGTCGGTGGACGGGATCGAGTGCGTCGAGAAGAGGATGTGCAGCTCGGTCGCGACGTCGAGGCCCTCGTTCTCGCGGATCGCGCGGGCCATGCCGTCGCGCACGCCGTCGACGAACGGGCGCACGAAGCCCGGGTGGTCGAAGAACTGGCGGACCTTGTCGACCTGGATCGTGTCGATCAGGCCGGTCTCGGTGAGCACGCGGGCGTAGTCCTCGCGGTACTGGCGGCAGCTCGAGAACGACGAGTAGGCGCTCGTCGCGATGGCGATGAGCTTGGTGTAGCCCTTGTCGGCGGCCTCGGTGAAGGCCTCCTCGAGGTAGGGCGCCCAGTTCCGGTTGCCCCAGAGCACGGGCATGTCGATGCCGCGCTTCGCGAGTTCGCCCTCGAGCGCCGCCTTGAGCGCGCGGTTCTGCGCGTTGATCGGACTCACGCCGCCGAAGTGGCGGTAGTGGTGCGCCACCTCCTCCAGACGCTCGTCCGGGATCCCGCGGCCGCGGGTGACGTTGCGGAGGAAGGGGATGACGTCGTCCTGGCCCTCGGGGCCGCCGAAGCCGGCGAGCAGGATCGCGTCGTACGCGGTCGGGACCTCGACGTGCTCGGGGCCGTCCGCCGCGGCGGGGGTCGCGGCGAGGACCTTCCCGTTGGTGATCTGGCTGGTGTCGGTCACGACAGCACCTCCGGCAGTTCGGCGGTCGTCACCCGACGACCGGTGAAGAAGGGGACCTCCTCGCGCACGTGCAGGCGCGCCTCGGTGTAGCGCAGGTCGCGCATGAGGTCGACGAGGTCGACCAGCTCGGGGCTCTCGAGCGGCAGGATCCACTCGTAGTCGCTGAGGGCGAAGGTCGCGATCGTGTTGGTGAGCACGCGGCGGTACTTCGCGCCGGCGATGCCGTGGTCGCGGAGCATCTTCGAGCGCTCCTCCTCCGGCAGCAGGTACCACTCGAAGGACCGGACGAACGGGTACACCGTGATCCAGGCCTCGGGGTCCTTGCCGCGCAGGAACGCCGGGGTGTGGCGCTTGTTGAACTCGGCCTCGCGGTGCATGGCCATCGCGTGCCAGACCGGCTCGGCGTCCTGGAACAACGCCGTGCGACGGAGGTCGCGGAGCGCGGCCTGGATCGCCTGTGCGTCGTCGCCGTGCAGCCAGATCATGACGTCGGCGTCGGCCCGGAAGCCGGAGACGTCGTAGAAACCGCGGATCGTCACGCCCTGGTCGGCGGCGCGGGCGACCGCGGCGTCGAGCTCGGCGACGGCGTCGTCACCGACGCGGTGGATCGGCCCGAGCGGACGCCGGAACACGGCCCACAGCGCGTACGCCGTGAGGAGGTTCGGGTCGATCCCGCTCGCCGGGTCGGTCTCGTGCGCCGGGCTGCCGCCGTGCGCGGCGGCGTTGTCGGGGACGTTCTCGTGCGTGGCTGCGTGCACGTCGGAGCTCATGGTTCCTCGTCTTGTCGGTTGCCTGGGTCGTGGCTGCGCGCCGCGTCCGGGAGACCACCGATCAGAGGCGGTCTACCGCCGTCGGAGCACCGCTACGACGATACTCCCGACCACCGCCACACCGGCTGCGAGGCCGGCCAGGTACGGCACCGGCTTCTCGTCGATCCCCTGCTTGACCCTGGACGCCGCGATGCCGAGCTGCTTCGGGACGTTGAGCTTGTCCTCGATGGCGTCGAGGGTCTCGAACAGCTGCGTGCGGGTCGCCGCGACGCGGTTCGCCAGGTCGTCGTGCTGATCGGTCACAGGGGTCCTCCGGTGGGGGTGTCGGTCGTCCCGCTCAGGAGCGGGTGATCCGGTCGTGCTGGCCGGGCTTGTTGCCCATGCCCTTCACGGCGTTGATGTCGTCCTTGACGCTGTCGATCGTGCGCTTCGGGGTGAGGGGCAGGCCCTTCTTGAAGCGCTTCCAGCCGACGAAGCCGAGGATGCCGGCCACGATGAGCATGACGACGGCGAGCAGCAGGGCTGCGAGCCACGCCGGCATCACGGTCGCGAGGCCCATCACGGCAGCGGTCAGCAGCACGCCGATCGCGTACAGCACGATGACGAGCGCGCCGATGAGGAGCCCGGCGGCGAGGCCGAACACCTTCGCCTTGGCGATCATCTCGGCCTTCAGCAGGTCGATCTCGCCCTTGACGAGGTTCTTGACCAGCTTCGGGATGTCCCCGACCAGACCGAACAACGATCGCGACTTGCGGTCGCGGGTGTCGGTCATGAGGTGGTCGAGTCCTTCTTCTGGCTGACCTTGCGGACGACCTTCTTGGTCTGCTCACCGACGAACTCGGCGACGTCCGGGCCCTTGTCCTGGATGAACTCCTCGGCCTGGTGCACGCCCTTCTGGACGTTGCCGTTGTTCCAGATCTTGCCGCTGACGGTCTTGATCTGCTCGTACCGCGCCCGTCCGGCTCGCGATCCCAGGACGTACCCGAGTGCGGCGCCGGCGACGAACAGGAGCTTGCCTCGCATGTGCGATCCTCCGTTGTTGAGGGTGTGCGGTGGTCATGCGCCGAACGGAATACGTCCGGCGTTGGTCCACAGTAGCCCTCGGGCGCTCCTCGGTCCGCTCAGGATTCCAGGATGCGTGCAGCGGACGCCCGGGCCGCGGCGACGATGCCCGCCAGACCGCGGCCGGAGGAGGTCTCGCCGATGCCGACCACCCCCTCGGCCAAGCCGGCTGCGGTCAGGTCCGGCCCGTACCAGCGGACGCGGGCGGCGCCCTGCACACGGTCCGCGGTCACGGGGACGCCCAGGAGCGCGGTCGCGTCCCGGACGGCGCGGGCGCCGACGGTGTCCTCCGGGTCGACCGGGAGGCTCGTCCCCACCCCGTCATCACCGGTCACCGGATCGTGGGGTGCGGTCGCGTAGCTGAGCCGCAGGACGTGGCGGCCCGCGGCCGCCTCGGCCAGCCAGGGCCACTTCACCGTCGCGTGCGTCAGGGCCTTCGCCCCGACCCCGGCGGCCTCCGGGTGCACGAGCATCCCGGTCCCGCGCGGCCCGGCGTCGAGCTCGGGCTGGTCGACGACCAGGGTGACGAGCTCGATGCCGGTGCGGTCGGCCGCCGCGGTCCGGCCCGGGTCGGCCGTCGACGCGAGGACGTGCTGTGCGGGCAGGCGCTCGCGGGTGCCGTCCGCTGCCACGGTCTCGACGGCGAAGCGCTCGACCGCGGTGGCGCGGGTGCCCGTCCGGACGTCGACGCGGTGGGTCTCGAGGTCGGCCACGAGCTCGTCCACGAGCCGGGCGATGCCACCGCGGATGCCCTGCACCGCCGAGCCCGCGGCGGACCGGGAGCGCAGGGCGAGCACGGCGCGGGCGAGGGAGCCCTCACGCTGCAGGGCCGCACGGAGCCCCGGGGCCACGCGGTCGGGGTCGAGCTGGTCGGGGTGCGTGGAGTACACGCCGCCCGCGACCGGGACGACCAGGTCGTCGAGCACGCGCTCCCCCATGCGCTTCCGCACGAGGGCACCGAGCGACTGTGCCCGGGCACCGACGGGCGAGGGCAGCAGCGAGTCCATCTGTGCGCGGAGGCCACCGCCCTGGCCGACGACCGCGAGGACGTCGGCGGCCATCGGGCTGCCCGGGATCCCGAGGAAGCCGGTCTGCGGGATCGGGGCCGTCCGGCCGTCGCGGGTCATCAGCCACGCACCGCGGGGGTCGGGCGACACGACGTCGTTCCCGAGGCCGAGCTCGGTCGCGAGCCGCTCGACGGCGTCGGTGCGGGTCGCGAAGGACTCCGCGCCCATGTCGAGGTCGAGCCCGGCGACGGTGTGCCGGCGGATCATCCCGCCCAGGCGCTCCCCGGCCTCGACGAGCACGACGTGCGCGCCGCCCTCGGCCAGGTCACGGGCGGCGACCAGGCCGGCGACCCCACCCCCGACCACGACGACGTCGGTCACGCCGCGGCTCCGGTCCCGTCGCCCCGGCCGTCGCCCAGCCCGTGGACCAGTTCGACCACGCGGGTGAGCACGGTCGGGTCGGTCTCCGGCGGGACACCGTGGCCCAGGTTGACCACGTGCGCACGGGCAGCGCCGCCACGGCGGACGACGTCGCGCACGTGGGCCTCGAGCACCTCCCACGGGGCGGCGAGCATCGCGGGGTCGATGTTGCCCTGCACGGTGACGCCGGTGCCGACGCGACGGACGGCATCGTCGAGCGGGACACGCCAGTCGACACCCACGGCGTCGACCGCGACGGCGTCCGACGGGTCGCCGAGCGTCGTCATCTCGTGCAGGACCTCGCCGCTGCCGACGCCGAAGTGGATGCGCGGGACACCGAGGTCCGCCACGTGCGACAGCGCCGTCGCCGAGTGCGGGGCCACCGAGGCGACGTAGTCCCGGCGGGAGAGCGAGCCGACCCACGAGTCGAAGAGCTGCGCGGCCGAGGCACCGGCCGTCACCTGCGCACGGAGGAAGGCGCCCGAGACGCCGGCGGCCCAGTCGAGCAGCCGTGCCCAGGTCTCCGGGTCGCTGTGCATGAGCGTGCGCGCGCGGATGTGGTCCTTCGAGGGGCCGCCCTCGACCAGGTAGGCGGCGAGCGTGAACGGTGCGCCCGCGAAGCCGATGAGCGGGGTGTCCCCGAGTTCGGCGACGGTGCGCTGCACGGCCTCGGTGATCGGCGCCAGGGCACCCGGGTCGAGCGGGGCGAGCGCGTCCACGTCGGCCGCCGTGCGGATCGGGGACCCGAGCACCGGGCCACGACCGGGGACGATCTCGACGTCCACGCCCGCGAGCTTGATCGGCACGACGATGTCGCTGAAGAAGATGCCGGCGTCGACCCCGTGCCGACGGACCGGCTGCAGGGTGATCTCGGACGCCAGCGCCGGGTCGAGGCAGGCGTCGAGCATCGCGGTGCCGACCCGCAGCTCCCGGTACTCCGGCAGCGACCGGCCGGCCTGCCGCATGAACCACACGGGCAGCGTCTCCGGACGGTCCCCGCGGAGCGCCCGGACGAGCGGCGACCCCGAGGTCCTGCCGGTCACGAGCGGGTGGCTGTCGGGCAGGGCGGCGGGTGCGGCGGAGGTCACCCACCGATTGTCCCATCCGCGGCCGAGCACGACCCGCCCCGGACACGGGCGCCACCGCACAGTCTGCTGTGCACGCGGAGGGCGAACAGCCGGTGGCCCGAGCGCGAGTTACGATGGAAGACGTGCTCATCTGTCTCACGGCGTCGCACCGCAACGCCAGCTTCGACCTCCTGGAGCGACTGAGCATCGGCGCACCGACCGCCGCGAGCCGTCTGGTGACGGACTCCGACGTGCTCGACGGAGCCGTCGTCCTCGCCACCTGCAACCGCTTCGAGGCCTACCTCGACATCGCGGGCGACGATCGTGACTCCGCCGTGTCGGCCACCGTCGACGCCGTCGCCACCGCCAGCGACCTCGTGCCCGCCGAGGTCCTCGACTCCGTCAGCGTGCTCGGCGGCGGGGACGTCGTGCAGCACCTGTTCGCCGTGTCCAGCGGACTCGAGTCCGTCGTCGTCGGCGAGACCGAGATCTCCGGCCAGGTCCGCCGGGCACTCGAGGACGCCCGCGCCAACGGCACCACGACGTCCGACCTCGAGCGCCTGTTCCAGGAGGCAGCGCACACCTCCCGCGGCGTCAAGACCCGCACCCGCATCGGTGCCGCCGGCCGGTCGCTCGTCCGTCTCGGGCTCGAGCTCGCCTCGTCGCGGATCACCGACTGGGCCCGGACCCGCGTGCTGCTCGTCGGCACCGGCAGCTACGCGGCCACCACCATCGCCGCGCTGCGCGACCGCGGTGCCGCGAACATCCAGGTCTTCTCGCCGTCCGGCCGCGCGCCCTGGTTCGCCGCGAAGCACGACCTGGTCGCCGCGACCGACCTGCGCCAGGCGATCGGCACGAGCGACGTCGTCATCACCTGCACCTCGAGCGAGGTCCCGGTCGTCGAACCGGCCGACCTCGCCGACGGCCAGCGCCGCATCGTCATCGACCTCGGGCTGCCCCGCAACGTCGACCCCGACGCGGCCCACGTCGAGGGCGTCGAGCTGCTCGACCTCGAGACGATCAGCATCCACGCGCCGATCGCCGAGCTGAACGCCGAGTCCGAGGCGCGTCAGATGGTCGACGACGCCGTGTCGCGCTTCCGTGCGCAGGCGCTCGAGCAGTCGACCACGCCGGCGCTCGTGGCCTTCCGCAAGCACGTCTTCGACATCCTCGACGACGAGATCGACCGCGCGAAGCGTCGCGACGGCGACCCGGAGTCCGTCGAGCAGACCGAACGGGCCCTCCGGCACCTGGTCGGGGTCCTGCTGCACCGCCCCTCGGTGCGCGCGCGCGAGCTCGGTCGCGCCGGTCGCGGCGAGGAGTTCGTCGGGGCGCTCGACGCCCTGTTCGGCGTGCACCCGGAGCCCGAGGCGGAGCTGCCGTCGCCGATCGTGCCGCTCGCGGAGCGCACCGCGCCCGAGTGCCCCGTCTCGACGGACCGCACCGGCGAGGCGGACGCGAGCTGAGCCTCCCGGCAGTCCCCCGCACGTTGCGCGTCAGCGCGCTGCTGCTGGTCCGTGACCGGCAGGTCCTGATGGTGCGCGCCCGCGGACGCGACGTGCTCTACCTGCCCGGCGGCAAGGCGGAGCCGCACGAGACCGACGTCGAAGCCGCGATCCGCGAGGCGCGCGAGGAGACCGGGCTGCACCTGACCGAGGCGGACCTCGAGCCGTTCGGCACGGTGACCGAGGCCGCGCACGGCCAGGGCGAGGGGACGATGGTCGCCATGGCCCTGTTCCGGGTCCGGCCGGGAGGCACCGCCGATGGCGCCTCGCCCGTCGCCTCCGCAGAGGTGGACGAGGTGGAGTGGGTCACCTCGTCGGACGCGGACCGGTGCCCGCCGGCGGGCGTCGAGACGCTCCGCCGGCTGGTCGCCGCCGATCTGGTCGACTGAGGTCCTGACGCCTGAGGATCCGGTCAGCTCCGACCGGTGCCCCTCGGCGCCTCACTCGTCCTTGTCGACGTAGTGCCCGGCCTCGCCGTCCGGCGTGGGCTCGGCCTCGCCGGGGATGTCCGACTCGACGTACTCACCCTCGTCCGCGCCGCCCGCGCCCTGGGGCCGCGTCTCGCCGGGGATGTCGCTGGAGACGAACTCTCCCGCGGGCTCGTGCGACTCGACGTGCTGCTCGCCCGGGATCTCGCTGTCGGTGAAGGCGCCGGCGCGGGTGTCGACGCCGTCCGCCCGACCGTCCTCGCCGCGTGCCTGCTCGTGCTTGCCTGCCATGTTCCGACCTCCGTCGCTCGTGTTCCTGGCTGTGACGCGAGTGTGCCCGTGACGACTGGACGCTCACCGAGTCCCGAGGACCGCGGCGGGTGTTGCGTCGAGGCATGCACCGCAGCAACCGTTCCGCCATCGTCCTCGCGAGCACCGGGGCCGTGCTCGCGCTCGCGCTCTCCGGCTGTTCGTCGGGCGGCCCGGACCCGGCGCCGACGGCCACCGAGACCGTGACCGCGTCAGCCGGGGGCTCGTCACCCTCCACCGCGACGTCGGCTCCGTCCTCGTCGTCGGCGGCGTCCTCGTCGTCGGCTCCGTCCTCGTCGTCGGCTCCGTCCTCGTCGTCGGCGGCGTCGTCCTCGTCGTCGGGCGGCTCGGCGGGTGGCGGGTCCGGCGGGGACGGTGGCCGGTGCACCACCGCGTCGCTCGCGGGCAGCGTCGAGTCCGGCAGCGGTGGGGCCGCCGGCAGCACGTACGTGCACCTCGCGCTCCGCAACACCGGCTCCACGACCTGCACGCTGCAGGGGTGGCCCGGGGTCTCCTTCGTCGGCGGCGGCTCGGGTGAGCAGATCGGCGCCCCGGCCACCCGTGACGAGGCATCGGCGCACCCGACCGTGACGCTGGCGCCCGGCGCGGTGGCCGTCGCACCGCTGAAGATCACCCAGGCGGAGAACTACCCGACGGCGACGTGCGACCCGGTGTCCGCGGACGGGTTCCGCGTGTACCCGCCCGGGTCGACCGAGTCACTGTTCGTGCGGGACTCCGGCATCACGGCGTGCCGGTCGACCGACGCGGGGCTGCTCAGCGTGCAGGGCCTGGTGCCCGAGGGGCAGGCGGCCGACTGAGCCGTCGCGCCCGCCGGCGCCCGTCGCGCCCGCCGGCGCCCGTCTGCGCCCGCCCGTCCGTGCTCGTCCGTGCTGGTCAGCGGCGGGCGGGGGTGTGCACGGCCTCGAGCACCTCGGTGCCCATCGTGCGCAGGGCCTCGACGACCGCGAGCCGCCGCTGCAGTGTCGCGTCGTCGAAGGTCACCGTGACCGCGTAGCTCACCGACGAGCCGGGTCCCCGGAGGATGCCGGCCTCGGCGCGGACGCCGGTCGACGAGCCGGTGACGACCACGGCCTGCAACCCGTGGTCCAGCGCACGGTGCGCCAGGGGGTCGAGGCCGAACGAGCCCGCCACGAGCGTGGTGTCGCTCGCCAGGCTCAGCCAGCCGAGCACCCGGTGCGACACCGCCTCGTCGACGACCTCGCCGAGGGCCAGGCCGCGCATCAGCCAGGCGAGCTCGCCTGCCGGCGCCACGGAGGCGTCGGGGGCGTCGTCGGGACCGCGCCGGTCCCGCACGCGGTCGATGAGTGCCGTGCGGTCGATGCCGAGCGCCTCGGCCCGCTGCCGCACCGCGTCGATGCCGACGGTCGACAGCAGTGCGTTCATCGCCCACGCGTCCGCCGTCGCCCCGACCAGGGTCGCCAGGTCCGGCACCTGCATCGTCGGTTCCTGCAGGAACTGCCACAGCCCGGCGCCGGTGGCGGTGTCCCGTGCCATCCGCTGGAGCCGGTCGCCGTGCAGCCGGCCGTCCTCGAGCTGCGCCGCGACCTCGATGAGCAGGAGCACGCGACCGAGGCTCGCGACCGGCTGCACCAGGGTGTCGTCGACGGCGAGCAGGGCCTTGCCTGTCGACGTGTCGATGATCGACGCGCTGACGGCGGCACCGTCACGGGCGATCGAACCGAGGGCGTCGACCGTCGCGCCGAACCGCTCGTCTGCCCCGCCACGGTGGCGTCCGCGCGCACGAGCGCCGTTCCCGCCGCCGACCTGGTGTCGGCGGCGGGGACGGCGGGAGGCACCGGTGTCGGCGCCCGGCGTCTCGCCCGGCGCAGCGCTGGGTGTCCCGCTGTGGTCAGCGCTCGGCTCGGACGACGGAGCCGCGTCCGGCTCGGTCATCACCAGATCGCGACGCGCTCGGCCGGGTCGAGGTACATCGTGTCCGACTCGGTGACGCCGAAGGCCTCGTAGAAGCCGTCGATGTTCCGCACGATCTGGTTGCAGCGGAACTCGTTCGGCGAGTGCGGGTCGATGCTCAGCAGACGCGCTGCCTCCTCCGGACGGATCGCCATCCGCCAGGCCTGTGCCCAGCTGAGGAAGAAGCGCTCGGCGCCGGACAGTCCGTCCACGACCGGGGGCTCCTGGCCGTCGAGGGACAGCAGGTACGCCTTCCACGCGATCGACAGCCCGCCGAGGTCACCGATGTTCTCGCCGATGGTCAGCGCGCCGTTGACGTGGCCGTCCGGCACCTCGGTCGGTACGAGCGCGTCGTACTGGGCGATGAGGGCCTTCGTGCGCTCCTCGAACGCCGTGCGGTCGGCCTCGGTCCACCAGTTCTGCAGTCGGCCGTCCCCGTCGTACTGCGAGCCCTGGTCGTCGAAGCCGTGTCCGATCTCGTGCCCGATGACGGCACCGATCGCGCCGTAGTTCGCGGCGGCGTCGCGCGACGCCTCGAAGAACGGGAACTGCAGGATCGCCGCCGGGAAGACGATCTCGTTGAACCCCGGGTTGTAGTACGCGTTGATCGTCTGCGGGGTCATGAACCACTCGTCGCGGTCGATCGGCTTCCCGATCTTGCCCAGCTCGCGGTCGACCGCGAAGCTCGCGACGGCCCGGACGTTGCCGATCAGGTCGTCGGGGCTGACCGACAGGGCCGAGTAGTCGCGCCACGTCACCGGGTAGCCGATCTTCGGCGTGAACTTGTCGAGCTTGTCGAGGGCACGGGCGCGGGTCTCGTCGGTCATCCAGTCGAGCGCGGTGATGCTCTGCCGGTACGCCTCGACCAGGTTGGCGACGAGGTCGTCCATCTCGGCCTTGGACGTCTCGTCGAAGTGCTCCTGCACGTAGATGCGACCCACGGCCTCGCCCATCGCGCCCTCGACCAGCGAGACGCCGCGCTTCCAGCGCTCGCGCTGCTTCGGCGCACCGGTGAGCGCCGTGCCGTAGAACGAGAAGTTCGTGGCGGACATCGCGCTCGTCAGGTACGCCGCGGAGCCGCGGATGACCTGCCAGCGCAGCCAGTCCTTCCACGCGTCCAGCGGCTGGGAGCGCAGGAGCTCGGCCAGGCCGGTGATGAACGACGGCTCGCGCACGACCACGGTCTCGAAGGCGCCGGCAGGGGCACCGATCGCCTGCCACCACAGGTGCAGGTCGGTGCCGTTCGCGAGCGCGGCGACCTCGTCCCAGGTCATCTTGTTGTAGGTCTTCTGGCTGTCGCGGGTCGTCACGTTGTCCCAGTGCGCCGCGGCGAGCGCCGTCTCCAGCGCGATGACGGCCTCGGTGCTCCGTCCGGCGTCGGCGAAGCCCGCGAGCGGGAACATCGACGCGACGAACTCGCGGTACTTCGACCGGATGTCGGCGAAGCGCTCCTCGCGGTAGTACGACTCGTCGGGCAGGCCCAGGCCGGACTGCTCGAGGAAGACGACGTACGACTCCGGGTCACCCGGGTCGTTGTCGACGAAGAGCTGGACGAAGCCGGGCAGGCCCAGGCGCTCGAAGCGTCCGACCATCGCGATGACGTCGTCGGTGGTCTCGACGGCGTCGATCTCGCCGAGCAGCGGGTCGATCGGTCCGGTGCCGAGGGCCTCGAGCCGCTCCTCGTCGGTGAAGGACGTGTACAGGTCACCGACCTTGCGCTCCTCGGTGCCGGGTGCGGCCTGCTGGGAGCGCTCGACGATCTCGCGCACGGCGACCTCGGCGTCCTCGGCGAGCACGGTGAACGAGCCGTACCGCGCCTTGTCGTCGGGGATCGGCGTCTGCGCGATCCACGTCCCGTTCACGTGCCGGTAGAGGTCGTCCTGCGGGCGGACGGCCGGGTCGAGCTCGTCGGTGTGGATCCCTGAGGTGCGTGCGACGTCGGTCATGCGCTCCACGATAGCCACCGGGTCCGCGTCGGGACGGAGCCAGCAGTGTCACGTCAGGACGCTCGTGCCGGCTCCTGCGAGCCCCAGGACCCCCGCGTACGTTCTGCTCGGTGGGATCCCCGACACCGAACGCACCGTCGCGCGACGACGAGCAGCAGCCGCACGACCCGTACGCGAAGCGCCCGGGCTACGTCACCGGGGTCGACGGCCGCACCGACACCTGGACGACCGCGTCGGTCGCCGGCATCGTCACGGGCATCGTGGTGCTGTTCGTGTCGGGGTTGCTCCAGGCTCCGAGCCCGATCGCGTACGGAGCTGCGGTCGTGATCGGTGCCGTCGTCTGGTTCGGTGTGCGTGCACGTCGCCGAGCCGCTGATCGTCGCGACGGCCGTTCTCCCGACGCGGTGGCGCAGGCCCGCTCCCGGGCGGTCGCCGACGCGAACGGCGGACGACGCTTCCTCGTCGCGCAGAACCCCGTCGTCGTCATCGTGATGGGTGGCGTCTTCCTCACGGTCGCGGTCGTGCAGCTCGTCGCGAGGGGGCTGTCCGCCGGCGCGGTCGCCGTGGCGGTCCTCCTCGCCGCCTCCGCCGTGTTCTTCGTGGTGCAGGGCATCGGGACCCTCGTCGTCCGGCGTCGCGAGGGGTCGCGGGGCGGGGACACCGGCGGGCACTAGCACCAGCGGGACCCGCGAGCCCGCACCGTGAGCCCCGCAGCCGCTACGGTGCTGCCATGGGACTCGGCTGGAAGCTGCACGGTGACGGCGCGACCGTCTCCTCCTCGACCATCGTGGCGCCGGACGAGCGCCTCTCCTGGGGTCGCACCATCGGGCTCGGCGTCCAGCACGTCGTCGCGATGTTCGGTGCCACCTTCCTCGTGCCGCTCATCACGGGCTTCCCGCCCTCGACGACCCTGCTCTTCAGCGGCGTCGGCACGATCCTCTTCCTGCTGATCACCGGCAACCGGCTGCCGAGCTACCTCGGCTCGTCGTTCGCCTTCCTCGCCCCGATCGGCGCCGCGACGAAGATCGGCGGCATCCCGCTCGCGCTGTCCGGGATCATCGTGGTCGGCGTGCTGCTCGCCCTGGTCGGCGCGATCGTGCACCTCGCCGGGGCCGGGTGGATCGACCGCCTGATGCCCCCGGTGGTGTCGGGAGCGATCGTCGCCCTGATCGGCTTCAACCTCGCGCCGGCCGCCCGCGACAACTTCGCGAAGGCACCGGTCGTCGCGCTGATCACCCTCGCGGCGATCATCCTGGTCACGGTGCTGTTCAAGGGACTGCTCGGTCGCCTGTCCATCGTCATCGGTGTCCTCGTCGGCTACGTCGCCGCCCTGCTCTCCGGCCAGGTCGACCTGTCGACGGTCAGCGCGGCCCCGTGGATCGGCCTGCCGACCTTCACCGCCCCGGCCTTCGACCCGGGCCAGCTCGCGATCTACCTCGGCTTCGTGCCGGTCGTGCTCGCCCTGGTCGCCGAGAACGTCGGTCACGTCAAGGGCGTCGGACAGCTGACCGGCCGTGACCTCACCCCGCTGACGGGTCGCGCGCTCTTCGCCGACGGCGTCTCGACCGTGCTCGCCGGTGCCGGCGGCGGTTCCGCCACCACGACCTACGGCGAGAACATCGGCGTGATGGCCGCGACCCGCGTCTTCTCGACGGCCGCGTACTGGGTCGCCGCGATCGTCGCGATCCTGCTGGGACTGTCGCCGAAGGTCGGCATGGTCATCTCCTCGGTGCCGGCCGGGGTGCTCGGCGGTGCGACCACCGCCCTGTACGGACTGATCGGCGTCATCGGCATCCGCATCTGGGTCGAGAACCGCGTCGACTTCGCCAAGCCGAAGAACCAGCTGACCGCCGGCATCGCGCTGATCATGGGCATCGCCGACTTCACGTTCTCGTTCGGCGGCGCGACCTTCGGCGGCATCATCGTCGGCACGGTCGCCGCGATCGTCGTCTACCACCTGATGGACCTGGTCGGACGGGCCCGCGGCACGGACCCGGCGACGCCCCGCGCGTCGGACGAGGCGCGCGCCGCCACCGGGGCGATCCCGGCAGAGCCGCGCGCGGACTGACGCCGGGACCACCGGACGGGAGGCCCGTGGCGACCCCGCCACGGGCCTCCCGTCCGTTCCGTCCGCGGTCCGGTCGTGCGCGCACCCGCCCTGTCGGCCAGCGTCAGCGGAGACCGACCACGCCGACGGTGAGCTGGACCACCGCCAGGACGGCGAGCACCGCGACCAGTCCGACAGAGCCCCACCGGGCGATGCCCGCGCGCATCGCAGCGAGGGGACGGCGAGCGCGACGACCGGCCGCGAGCACGAGGACCACGGGCAGCACCGTCGTCGACGCGGCGACCACGACGAAGGCCGCGCCGGCGAGCAGTGCCTCGCCGGGGTCGGGCTCGGCGTCCCCGAACGCGAGCCCCGCGGTCAGGGCGAGCACGACCGCCTTCGGGTTGCAGAACAGCAGCATCCCGAGCCCGAAGCCGTGCACCGGACCGACCCGCTCGACCACGTCCGCCCAGCGGGTGCTCGACGGGGAGCCGTCCGGCAGCCGGCGGACCGTCCACTGCCAGACCGCGAGCGCGGCGAGCACCACCCCGGCGACCACGGCGACGATCGCCTGGACGGACGAGCCACCGGCCGTCTGCACGGGGAGCCGCTCCCCCACCGCGACCGCCAGGACGAGCGCCGCGGCGACGGCCACGGTCCACCCGGCGGTGCAGGCGACGGCGGGGGCGGAGCCGCGACGGTGCCCGAGCAGGACGACCACGGACGCGACGGGCAGCGGGCTCAGGGCGATGCCGACGGCGCCGGGCGCGAGCGCGAGGAGGTCCACGCGCGCAGCGTACCGACGGCGGGACGGACCGGTGCTGCTCCGACTCCGGCAGGATGGTCCGGTGCCACGACCGACCTCGCCCGCCGCGACGACCGAGCGTCGGTCGGTCGACCGGGACATCGTCCGGCTCGCGCTGCCGGCCCTCGGCGCGCTCGTCGTCGAGCCGCTCTTCCTGCTGACCGACACGGCGCTCGTCGGACACCTCGGGGCGACGGCGCTGGCTGCCGTGGGCCTGGCGAGCGTCGTGCTGCAGACGGTGACCGGACTGCTCGTCTTCCTGGCGTACTCGACGACCCCCGCGGTGGCCCGGGCGCTGGGCGGCGGCGACCGTCGCGGAGCGGTGCACGCCGGCATCGACGGCATGTGGCTCGCGCTCGGGCTCGGTGTCGTGCTCGCCCTCGTCGGCTGGCCGCTCGCCGGACCGCTCGTCGAGCTGTTCGGCGCCTCGGCGGCGGTCTCGACCGCGGCGACCGCGTACCTGACGGTGTCGCTGATCGGGCTCCCCGGGATCCTGGTCGTGACGGCCTCGACCGGACTGCTGCGGGGCCTGCAGGACACGCGGACACCCCTCGTCGTGGCGACGATCGGCTTCGTGGCGAACGGGCTGCTCAACGCCGTGCTCATCTACGGCGCCGGCTGGGGCGTCGAGGGGTCTGCCGCCGGCACCGTGATCGTGCAGTGGGCGATGGCCGCCGTGTACGTCGTGATCGCCGTGCGTGCGGCCCGGGCATCGGGTGCACCGCTGCGACCGGGCGCGTCCGGCGTCGTGCGGGCGCTCCGGTCCGGGGCGTGGCTGTTCCTGCGCACGGCGTCGTTGCGCGTGGCGATGCTCGCGACCGTGGCGACCGCCTCGGGCCTGGGCACGACAGGCCTGGCGACGACCCAGGTCGGTCTCACGGTGTTCTCGACCCTGGCCTTCGCACTCGACGCCCTGGCGATCGCCGGGCAGGCGCTCGTCGGCCACGGGCTCGGCGCGCGCGACCCCGACCGGGTGCGGCTGGTCACGCGCCGGCTCGTGCTGCTCGGCATCGTCGGCGGGGCACTGCTCGGGGTGCTGACCCTCGCGGTGAGCGGACTGCTCGGACCGGTCTTCTCCGACTCCGCAGCGGTGCGCTCGGCCCTGCCGCTCGTGCTCGTCCTCATCGCCGTCGGGATGCCCGTCGCCGGCTACGTGTTCGTGCTCGACGGCGTGCTCATCGGTGCCGGGGACGCGCGCTACCTCGCCGTCGCCGGGCTCGTGAACCTGGTCGTGTACCTGCCGCTGCTCTGGTGGGTCGGCGGGACGCTCGCCGGGCTCTGGGCGGCCTTCGCGCTCGGCTACATCGGCGTCCGGGCGGTGACCCTCGGGGTGCGGGCGCACCGTCGGGGCTGGGTCGAACAGGCGCTGGCGCGGTGAGCAGGCACACGGGCGGGCGCGCGGACGGGCACGGGCGCGTCGCGTCGTCGGCGCTGCTCGCCACCGTCGGCATCGGCGTGCAGGGGCTCGCGAAGCTGCTCGTCACCGTCGTCGTCGGCCGGGTGTTCGGCACCGAGACCCTCGGGCAGACCACCGCCCTGCTCTCCCTGTCGGTCTTCACCGCGTTGCTCTGGCCGAACGCCGCGGGGAACACCGCGTCGAGAGTGCTGGCGATCGCACTGCGCGGACGTCGCTCGGACGCCGCGGTGAACCGGCTGCTCGGGGCCTCGATGGCGGTGTCGAGCGCCGTGCTCGCCGCCGTGACCGTGCCGGTCGCGCTCGCCTGGGGAACGAGCCCGGGCATGGTCGTCGGCGGGGTCGGGGTCGTCGTCGGGTACGGCCTGTACTGCTACGCCCGCGGAGCGCAACTCGGGTACGACCGGGCGCCACGCGTCGCACTGTGGGACACGGTCACGAGCCTGCTCGCCCTCGGATTGCTCGTCGCAGCGTGCGTCGCCCGGCTCGAGCCCCTCGTACTGCTGCCGCTGGCGGTCGGGTACACCGTGTTCGCCGTCGCCTGCTGGCCGCGAGGGAACCGTGCTCCCGGCGCACCGGAACCGACCGCAGGGGTGCTCGCCTTCGCGGCCTGGAACGTGCTCGCGGTCGTGACCTCGAACGGGCTGCTGCAGCTGACGATGATCTCGGCGCAGGTCTCCGTCTCGGCGCACGAGGCCGGTGTCTACGCGGCGGCGTTCACGCTGGCGACCCCGGCGTCGATGGTCGGCCAGGCGCTGGGCCAGGTCCTCGTGCCGGCGTTCGCCCACCGCTCGGACGGCGGGTCGCTGCGCGCACGCGGGGTGCTCCTGCTCGTCGGCGGCTTCACCGGCGGGACCGCCGTGGTGTTCGGGCTCGTGGCGTGGCTCGCCGGGTGGTTCCTGCCGCTCGTCTACCCCGCCGAGGGGGCCGAGGCCGTGTCGGACCTGCGGTACCTGATGGTCGGCGTGTGGGTGTTCACGGTCGGGCTCGTGCCCGCGGCGCTGCTGCTCGCGTCCGGGCGGTCGCGGCAGGTGGCGCTGGCGTCGGTCGCCGGGTTCGTCGTCGGGGTGGTGCTCATGGCGGTGCTCGCTCCGACGTGGGGCGTGGCCGGGGGCAGCACGGGGTTCCTGGTCGGGAGCGCGGTGAACCTCGTCGCCGTGGTGGTGCTCGGGCTGCGCGGGCCGCGGGCGGGAGGAGTGCGATAGATTGTTATGAAAGACGTCTTTCATAACAGATCATCGGAGGCCCATGCAGCCGAGCCCCTACACACCGGGTGAGATCGCCCGCGCCGTTCCCGGGCGCGCCCTCCAACTCGCCGACCTGGACGAGCGCCTGTCAGTCCTGGTCGACCTCCACCGTCTGGTGGGTCGGATCCGGGTGGACCACGCCGCGCGAGGCTTCGGGAAGACGTCACTGCTCCGCGAGTACCAACGCCGGGCTTCTGCGCGCGGCGCGACCACCGTGTGGGTGACGGCAGGTGAACCGCAAGGGCTCGTCGAGCAGATCCTCGACGAGTTGCGGCGGACCGTCGGAGCTGCCGGCGCCCCGCACGGCAGGGCTCTCCGCGAGAAGGTCGAGTCACTCCGGCTCTCGCTCGGGGTGCCGGGCGTCGCCACCGCGACGGGCACCTTCCGCTCGACGGCTCCGGACGACGAGCGCGCTCGTGCGGGCGCCCGCGGCCTCGAGGACGTCATCCGCGCCGCCACCACGGAGCGGCCGCTCGTCATCTTCGTCGACGAGATCCAGTCAGCGGACGCGGCAGGCCTCCGCACGCTGGTCTACGCCTGGCAACACCTCCAGGCGGAGGGCACGGACGTCCCCGCCGCGGTCTTCGCCGCTGGACTGCCGAACGCGCCGGAGACCATCGCCGAGATCGTCACCTTCAGCGAACGCCTCGCGTACCGACCGCTCGGCCCCCTGCATCGTGATGCCGAGGAGATCGCACTGGTCGGACCGGCTCGCCTCCTCGGAGTGCAGTGGACGCCGGAAGCCGTCGACCGCGCGTTGTCGATCGCGCAGGGCTACCCGTACTCCGTCCAGCTCATCGCCGACTCCGCGTGGGCGGCTGCAGGGCGCCCCGATCCGGGAACGGTGATCGACGTCGGTTCGGTCGAGACCGGACACCGTTCCATGCAGGCCGACCTGGAGGCGCTCTTCCGGGCGAGGTGGTCGGCGTGCTCGACCTCGGAACGGCGTCTGCTGACGGCGATGGCACGGCTCGGCGACGGTCCGACTTCGCGGGCGTCGATCGCGGAGGCGCTGGGGACCGGGACGAACCAGCTCTCCACGCCGCGGGCGCGGCTCATCGACAAGGGACTCGTGCAACCAGCCGACCGGGGGATGCTCCAGTTCACGATCCCCGGGTTCGCCGCCTTCATCCGTTCCGAGTACTCCTGAGGGACCGGCGGCCGGAGCCCTCGAGTGGCGAGCGAGCCGTCAGGACGCCGCGAGTCCCACGCGCGGCTCCAGCCACGCCATCCCGGCAGCGATGGCCGCGCGTGCCATCGCCCAGTCGTGCCCGCCTCCCGGCACGATCCACCGCGTGACGTGCATGCCCGCCGCAGCAGCGTGCGCGGCGACCACGGGCATCGCCGGACCGTAGTGCCGGTCCAGCTGCGCAGCGGTGAAGAACGCGGACGTACCCGTGTAGGGGCCGTGCTGGGCCATCACCGCGATCGGTTGCGCCGCACGCCAGGCCGCGACGCTGCCGCCGAACCCGTGCAGGGTCTCGGCGCGGGTCGGCTCGGTCGGGCCGAGCTCACCGGAGACGTCGATCACGTTGCCGAAGCGCTGTGGATCGCCCGCCCCGAGCTGGATCGCGCAGGTGCCGCCCTGCGAGAACCCGCCGACGGTCCACGCCGTGGCACCGGTCTGCACGCGCAGGTGACTCGTGATCCACGCGGGGACGTCCTGCTCGAGGTACGTCCGGCTGTTGCCGAGCGGCCCGTCGACGCACATCGGGTTGCCCGATCGCGGACCGAGCTGATCGGGCACGACGACGATCGGCGCGAGGCCGCGGTGCAGGCCGGCGATCGCATCCATGGTGTGTGCGATGTGCCCGCCGGTCTCGACGTCGTCGGGGCCCGCGCCCCGAGACTGCCCCGACATGAGGACGGTGACGGGGAGTGGCGGCGGATCGGCGACCAGTGCCGCCGGTGGGAGCCAGAGCAGGGCGTCCCGCGCGACGAAGTGCGACCGGGTGCCCGGGATGGCGACGTGCAGCAGGCGCCCCTGCTGCGGGAGGTCGGCGGGCGGGGTCCACGTCGTCGCGAGGTCGACGCTCGACGGTTCGTGCGACGTCGGGCGCTCCGTGGCGGGGATGCCGCGGGAACTCGTCGGCACACTGCGGGTGCGCTGCGGCGCGATCAGCGTCGCGCTCGGTGCCGGAGCAGCAGTCGCCTGGTCCGACGACCCCACCGATCGCACGACGACGACGGTGAGCGCGACCGAGACGAACGCGACCACCAGGACCACGACGAGCCACACCAGGTCCCGGGAACGATCGATCGGCTGCACGTGACGGAGCGTAGGGAGCGCTCCTCGTGAGCAGTCGGTGGCAGCGGCCCGCGGCGCTGAGGAAACCCCCAACCGACACCCAGCCGGGGCCGCGCTCTGCCATCCGCTACCGTTGGGGCACGCGACAGCGGACTCGACGAGGGGGAACCGATGAGTGACGACCAGTACCCGGGCCAGGGGAACCAGGGCCACCACCAGCCGCAGTACGCGCAGCAGCCGCAGCAGCCGCAGCAGCCACAGTACGCGCAGGCGCCGCAGTACGGGCAGCCGACGCACGTGACGGTCGGTTACCAGCCCGCTCCGCCGCGTGGTCTGAGCATCGCGAGCATGGTGCTCGGCCTGGTGTCGATCGTCCTGGGGTTCACCTTCCTCGTGCCGCTGGTCGGGTTCGTCCTCGGCATCGTCGGCCTCCGGAAGGAACCCGCCGGTCGCGGGATGGCGGTCACCGGTCTGATCCTGAACGGGCTCTTCGTCGTGGGGTGGGCGCTGCTCGTGATCTTCGTGATCGGCATCGGCGCAGCGGGCATCGCCACCAGCGGCACCTCGGGCGCCTAGCCCCCGTCGCTCCGACAGGAGGCGCGCGGGTCGCGGACCCGGGCGCTCAGTCGCCGACCGCCCGGCGCACCGGCCCCGTCGTGTCGCCCACGCGCAGCTCCGACCGGAAGGCCGCCGGCTGCGGCTCGTCGCCCTCGAGCATCGCGAGCGCGGCGCGTGCGGCGGCCCGACCCTTCTGCTCGAACGGCTGCACCAGCGTCGTGAGCTGCCGGATCGGCGAGCGGTGGAGCAGGCTGTCGTCGACCGTGATGCCGTCGAAGCCGACGACGCTGACGTCCTCGGGCACCCGGAGTCCCGCGTCGAGCGCTGCCGAGACGACCCCGACGGCGAGCAGGTCGCTCTGCGCGATCACCGCGCTCGGGACCGGTCCGTCGCCGGTGAACAGTGACTGTCCGGCGATCCGGCCCTCCTCGACGGAGCTGGCGGCGGCCTCGACCGCGACGGCGTCGGGGTAGACGCCGCGCACACCACGGAGACGCTCCAGGGTGGTGTGGGCGACCCCCTCCGCCTCGCGCGCTGCGTCGACGGGGCCGCGGCGGCGCTCGGCGTCGAGCGGGAGGGTGACGACGGTGACCGCGGTGTGGCCGAGCTCGCGCAGGTAGTCGGCGGCACGACCGGAGGCCTCGCGGTTGTCGAGCTGGACGGGGACCGCGCCCTCGATGTCGTCGGCCTCGATCGCGACGACGGGGATCTGTCGTCGGCGGAGCACGGCGACCGCAGGGTCGATCCGCACGTTGCACCCGACCAGGACGACGGCGTCCATCGGGGCGTCGACGATCGGCCCGGCGCCGTGCTCGTCGTCGAGGGGGCTGCGCACGAGGAGCAGGGAGGCGCCCGCCTCGCCCGCGACCTCGGCGATGCCGTCGAGCGTCAGGACGTTGACCGGGTCGCGGAACGCATCGCTCAGCCGCTCGTCCATCACGACGCCGATCACCCCGGACCGCCCCCGGCGGAGCGAGCGCGCCCGCGGGTCCGGGCCCCCGTAGCCGAGGTCGGCAGCGGCGGCGAGCACCCGGGCCCTCGCGTCCTCGGACACCGGGCCGGCACCGCTGAAGGCGAGGGAGGCGGTCGACGGTGCGACCCCCGCTGCCCGTGCGACCGCGGCGAGGGTCGGCCTCGGCCCTCGGCGCACGGGACCGTCGGCGTGGTCGCGGGGGTTCGTCGCCCCGGACGCGCCGGGTGCTGTTGCCGGGTGGTCCATCGCCCGTTAGCGTAGTCACACGAACCGGTCGAATCGATTCGACCGGACAGCCGCAGGCAGGAACCCGATCAGGGACGGCCTCGCCGGCGGCCCACGACACGACCAGCACGAGACCGGAAGCTCCGCATGACGACGACGTCCACCCGAACCGCCCCGACGACCCGCACCTGGATCATCGCGGTCTTCGTGGCCTTCACGCTGTCCGGTCTGGCCATCGCCACCTGGCTCGGCCGCATCCCCAGCGTGCGCGACTCCCTCGGTGCCACCACCTTCGAGATGGGCCTGCTCGTGCTCGGCATGGCGGTCGGCTCGATCGGCGGCCTGACCTTCGCCGGCCACATCGTCGCAAAGGTCGGCGCCCGTCGGGGCGTGCAGGTGGCCTCGGTCTGCCTGGCGGTCGGCCTCGTCTTCGCGGGCGTCGCCGTCACCGCCGGCTGGGGCTTCGCCGCGATCTGGATCGGTCTCATCGCGTTCGGCTTCGGCAACGGCCTGGTCGACGTGTCGATGAACGTCTCCGGCGCCGCCGCCGAGAAGGCCGGTGGTCGCACGATCATGCCGCTCTTCCACGCCGCGTTCAGCGTCGGCACGCTCGCCGGTGCCGGGCTGGGCGCCCTGACCGAGGCGCTCGACGTCCCCGTCGTGCTGCACTTCGCGGTGCTCGGCGTCGTGGTCTGCCTGGTCATGCTCGCGGCGGCGTCGCGCTTCGGGGACGAGCACCGGTACGAGGAGCACGAGTCCACCGCGACCAGCCCGTCCCCGGTGCAGCTCACGCGCTGGCAGGTCTGGGCACAGCCGTCGACGCTCCTCATCGGTGTGATCGTGCTCGGCATGGCGCTGGCCGAGGGCTCCGCCAACGACTGGCTGCCCCTCGCCATGATCGACGGGCACGGGCTCGACAACGCCGCCGGCTCCGCCGTGCTCACGGTGTTCCTCGCCGCGATGACCGCCGGACGCATCGCGGGCAGCCCGCTCATCGACCGGTTCGGCCGGGTGCCCGTGCTCCGCGTGAGCGCCGCCGTCGCCGTGCTCGGCCTCGGGCTGCTCATCTTCGTGGACGTGATCCCGATCGCGATCGTCGGTGTCGTCCTCTGGGGCCTCGGTGCGAGCCTCGGCTTCCCGATGGGCATGTCCGCCGCCGCCGACGACCCCCGCTCGGCAGCGCTCAAGGTCAGCGCCGTGGCGACGATCGGCTACGTGGCGTTCCTCGCCGGTCCGCCGCTGATCGGGTTCCTCGGCGAGCACATCGGCCTGCTCGGCGCGCTGCTCGTGGTGTTCGTGTTCATCATCGCCGCCGGCCTGGCATCGGGAGCGGCGCGCGAGACCGGCGCGGCGGCCGAGACGCTCCGGCGACGACGCGAGGCCCAGCCCCACGACGGATCATCAGAAGCGCCCTGACTCGCCCGAGATGGGCTGTGACGCCCGCTCTAGCGACCGTTCGAGCCTGCGGCCTCATCAATCAGCCGGGCTACATCTGAGAGCCGCCCGCCATACGGCAACAGCCATTCCGGCGGCGTAGACGCGCGAAACGAGAGCCATCTGGTGTCCCGTCCCGCGGCACCTGCGTGCTGAGGAACGAGGGCCGGGGGGCGATTGTAGGAAAGCTCGGCTTTCGGCACGAACCACGCCTGCGCGTCGAATGGCGAAACGCCGAGAAGCAGTGCGTATTCGTAATCCTGGTCGCGCAGTTGTTGGAACTTGTACACCTCGGTGTCAGTCCACAAGGACGAGTACTTGATCTCGACCTTGAGGCCAGCGATGAGCCTGTCATGCTCCGAACTGAGCGGCCTCTGCACGTCGAAACCCTTCGAGGCGGCCCAGCCCGAAGCCAGCGCTTCTCCGATTGCACCGATCTGACGGGAAGAGCGGCTCTTGATCCAATAGAAGGGACTTCCGGCCCACATGGCTCGCTCCTTCTCGCCGACGTAGTCAGGCTCAAGGGATCCCGCCAGAGCTGCCAGGAGGGCGACTTCGGGGTCTCGAATCATGCAGACCACCGCACTACGCTCGAGCTGGCCGTTCGGAACTCGATGGGTCGCCGGAGTAGCTGATCTCCCTTGACCAAACGTCCGCGCATGACCCTGATCGCCTCTGGATTCCGGTCGACAAGAACAAAACGGCGACCCAGGGAAGACGCCACGGCACCCAAGGTGCCACTTCCCGCGAAGAAGTCGAGAACCCAGTCATCCGGAGCAGAACTCGCCGCCACCATTCGCCGCACCACCCCTTCAGGTTTCTGCGTAGCATAGCCCGTCTTCTCCTTGCCCGTGGGGGATACAATGGTGTGCCACCAAACATCCGTCGGGAGCTTCCCGCGCGCGGCCTTTTCGGGAGTAACCAGTCCCGGCGCCATGTAGGGCTCGCGATCCACTTCATCAGTGTCGAAGTAGTAATTCTTCGGATCTTTCACGTAGACCAGGATGTTGTCGTGCTTCGCCGGCCACTTACTCTTGGAACGCGCTCCATAATCGTATGCCCAAATTATCTCGTTGAGAAAGCTCTCTCGACCGAAGAGGGCATCCAGAAGCACCTTCGCGTAGTGGCTTTCTCGATAGTCGAGGTGAAGGTAAAGCGTTCCCGATGGCTTCAGCAGCCGCCACGCCTCTTCAAGCCGCGGCTCAAGGAAACTCCAGTAGTCATCGAACGCATCGTCGTATCCCGTGATCAGGCCCTTCACGGTCTCGTAACTCTGCCCCTTGAATCCGACACGAGAGCCTCCGGAGGATCTCGTCGTCGTCATCGCCTGGCGAGTCTGCCGCTTACCGGTGTTGAAAGGCGGGTCGATGTAGATCATCTGAAAAACGCCGTCAGGGAGAGTGGGAAGCACGCGACCGTTATCGCCTTCCACCACTAGGTCGGGGCCACCCGGCGTCCAGAGAGTCATGCACCGAGTCTAAGGAACCTGTCCGACGACCGACGGCGACCACGGCCCCTGTGGCGACCACGGGACGGACGCAACGCTCGACGGCGGACACGCCCCGCGCCTCCAGGCCGAGCCGACGGACTCCGGGACGCGCACCGACCGTTAGGATCGCCGGGTGCGTCTCGTCATCGCCCGCTGCTCCGTCGACTACGCCGGACGCCTGTCGGCCCACCTGCCGCTCGCGACCCGTCTGCTCATGCTCAAGGCGGACGGCTCGCTGCTCGTCCACTCGGACGGCGGCAGCTACAAGCCGCTCAACTGGATGAGCCCGCCGTGCTCGATCGAGATGACCGAGCCGGACGAGGAGCAGGCGAGCGCCGGCATCACCCAGGTCTGGACCGTCACGCAGAAGAAGACGCAGGACAAGCTCATCGTCAGCCTGTACGAGGTCGTCGCGGACGAGAGCCACGACCTCGGCGTCGACCCCGGTCTGGTGAAGGACGGCGTCGAGGCGCACCTGCAGCAGCTGCTCGCCGAGCAGATCGAGCTCCTCGGCGACGGGCACACGCTCGTCCGACGTGAGTACATGACGGCGATCGGTCCGGTCGACATCCTGGCGCGCGACGACGCGGGGGCGAGCGTCGCGGTCGAGATGAAGCGCAACGCCAACATCGACGCCGTCGAGCAGCTCACGCGGTACCTCGAGCTCATGAACCGCGACCCGCACCTGCGGCCGGTGCAGGGCGTCCTGGCCGCGCAGACGGTCGCACCGCAGGCACGCACGCTCGCCGAGGACCGCGGCATCCGCGTCCTCGTGCTCGACTACGACGCGATGCGCGGCATCGAGGGCGGGCACACCCGCCTGTTCTGACGGTCGCGTGGCGCGCTCGGCACGCGTTCTGCGACACCGCACCCGTCGATCGACGCGTGCGATGTCGCAGGACCGGCACCGAGCCGGGAGGCTCGCCCCACCGCCCTGCGCGCCCACCGGCCCGCCCCGTGGCCGGCCCCACCGCCGCGACTAGGCTGGTCAGGACATGACGCGCCCCTACTCCGCCATCCTGTTCGACCTCGACGGGACCATCAGCGACTCCGCCCCGGGGATCCTCGAGAGCATGACGCACACCTTCCGCACGGTCGGCGTGCCCGTGCCGGACCACGCGACGCTGATGTCGTTCGTCGGCCCTCCGATCATGGACACCTTCCGGACGGCGATGGGCATGGACGACGCCGGTGCGGAGCGGACACTCGCCGTGTACCGCGAGCACTACCTGTCGCACGGGGCTCTCGACTCGGCGATGTTCACGGGCATGGACGTCGTGCTCCGCACCCTGCACGAAGCCGGACTGCCGATGTCCACCGCGACGAGCAAGCCCGAGACACCGGCCACGGTGATCCTCGACCACTACGGCCTGACCGGGTACTTCGACTTCGTCACCGGCGCGAGCGACGACGAGGTCCGGAGCGCCAAGGCCGACGTCGTCGCCGAGGCCCTGCGACGACTCGAGGCGGCCGGCCACGACGTCAGCCGCCCGGTGCTCGTCGGCGACCGGCTGCACGACGTCGAGGGCGCCCACGTGCACGGCGTGCCGGTCGTCTTCGCCGAGTGGGGCTACGGCTCCCCCGCCGAGGCCGAGGGCACCGTCGCCCGTGCCGCCACCCCGCTCGACCTGCTGCCGATCCTGCTGCCGGACGCGGCGGCGTGAGCAGGGACCGGTGAACACCGTCGCCCGTCGCGGACTCCGCGGTGCGGCCTGGCTGCTGCCGGCGGCGATCGTCCTCATCGCCCTCAACCTGCGCGGGCCGATCGTGGCCCCGGCGCCGGTCATCGGCGACCTGCGCGTGGACCTCGGGCTGACCGCGACGATCGCCGGGCTCCTGACGACGATCCCGGTCCTGTGCTTCTCGCTGGCGACACCGTTCGCCAGCTGGGTGATCGCGAAGGCCGACCCGGAGCGTGCGGTGTCGCTGGCGCTCGTGATCGTGCTCGCGGGCACGGTCGTCCGGTCGACCCCGTCGGCGGCGGCGCTCCTGGTCGGCACCGCGATCATCGGCATCGGCATCACGATCGGCAACGTCGTGATCCCGGTGGTCATCCGACGGGACACCTCGCCCGAGCGCGTCGGGCTGGTGACCGGCGTGTACACGTCGGCGCTCAACGTCGGGTCGATGATCACCTCGCTCGGCACCGCCCCGATCGCTGCCGCGTGGGGGTGGCCGGTCGCCATCGCCGTGTGGGCGGTGTTCGCCGTCGTCGCCGGGGCCGCGTGGACGTACGCGGTCGGGGCGCGCGCGGCGTGGCTCCGGCCGGCCCGGGTCGAGCCCGTGGTCGCGACGGGTCCGGTCGAGCTCCTGACCGAGACCGGGTCGATCCGCACGGTGTCGGCAGCGTCGGAGCCCGTCCGACCCGCGCGCCGGCTCATCACGTGGGGGCTGACGCTGGCCTTCGGCGGGCAGGCGTTCTCGTACTACGCCCTGACCGCGTGGATCCCGACGCTGCTGCACGACGAGATCGGCTTCTCGGCGGAGTCCTCGGGCGCGAGTTCGTCCGTGTTCCAGATCCTGGCGGTGGTCGGCGCGCTCGGCGTCCCGGTGCTCGCGACCCGCTGGGCGCCCCGCGCGATCATCGCCCTCGTCGCCTTCCTCTGGCTCGCGATGCCCCTCGGGCTGCTGTTCGCGCCGCAGCTCTGGCTGCTCTGGTCGGTGCTCGGCGGAGCGGCGCAGGGCGGCGGGATCACGGTCGTCTTCATCATCGTCGTGCGGATCGTCACGAGCGACGACGACGCCCGGCGGATGTCCGCGTTCGTGCAGGGCGGCGGGTACCTGATCGGCTCGGCGGGACCCCTCGTCGCCGGTGCCCTGCACGGCGCGACCGGGAGCTGGACGGCCCCGCTGCTCGTCGTGCTCGTCGCGGTGCTGACGCTCGGCGTCGCGGGGACGCTCGCGGCCCGACGCGTGCGCTGACGCGGCGGCGCGCGGCGCAGCGGCGCGGCGCGCCGCGGCGGCGAAGCGCGGCGATCGGCCCGTACTCGAGGACGTGGTTCGACGCGCTCGCGAACAACCGACGGCACGTCGCACCACGGAAGGACGTGGTGCGACGTGCCTCCGTCGTGCAGCAGTACCCGCGGCCGACACGGCGGACGCGCGCTGCGCCTCCCGGCCGGGTCAGTCCGACTGCAGCACCTCGCGCAGCGACAACGGCCGACGGCCGGTCACCCGCTCGACGTCCGTCGAGACGTGCGCCAGCGCACCCTCGGCGATCGCCGTGTAGGTGCTCACCCACGCGTCCGCCTGCCACGGTTCCGGGTTCCAGCGCGCACGCGAGGCGTACGCCTCCGCCACCGTCTCCGGCTGGTAGGTCACGGCGCGGCCGCGCACCTCGGACACGGTGGCGGCCGCCTGGGCGAGGGTGATCGCCTCCGGTCCGGTGAGCTCGTACGTCCGGTCGGCGTGGTCCGACGGGTGCAGCAGCACCTCGGTCGCGACGCGCGCGACGTCCGCCCGCGCGACCGCGGCCATCGCGCCGACACCGGCCGGTCCGCGGATCACGCCGTCCTCGCCGACCAGGTCCTCGACGAAGTCCAGGTAGAACGAGTCCCGCAGGAACGTGTGCCGCATCGAGGTCTCCTCGATCGCCCGCTCGGTCGCCCAGTGGTCGCGGCCGAGGGTGAAGGTGGCGTCCGGTGCCGCACCCACGAACGACGTGTAGACGACGTGGGCGACGCCCGCGTCCGCGGCCGCTGCCACGAAGGCGCGGTGCTGGTCGAGGCGGTCCTGCGCCTCGGCGCCGGAGACCATGAGCAGCAGGTCGACGCCCTCGAGCGCGGCGCGGGACGCGGTCGCGTCGGCGTACGAGGCGACCGCGACCTCCGCTCCCGGCAGCTCGGGTGCCCGGGCCGCGTCACGGACGAGCATGCGGATCGGCGTGCCCGCCCGGACGAGCGCGCGGGCGACGGCCCCGCCGATGTTGCCGGTGGCTCCGGTGATGGCGATGGTCATGGTCGCTCCTGTCCTTCGGTGCTGCTGGTCGGGTGGTCGGGTGGCTCGGGTCGGGTCGCCCTGGTCGTCCGGCTCCGGTCAGGTCCGGACCGTCCGGGAGGCACGGGTCACCGTGGTCGCGACCCTCGCCGCGTTCACGCCGTCGACCTCGAGCGCCCAGGTCCGGGCCGCCTCGTGGTCGCGTCCGTGCCGCACGTGCCGGCCCACCAGACGGTCGACGCGGACACGATCGTCCACGACGCACGCCCACGTCTCGGTGAAGAGGTCGGGCAGCGCGGACCACGGCGCGTCGGTGTCGAGCAGGTAGTTGCCCTCGGAGACGACGAGCCGGGTGCTCCGCGGCACGGCGATGCTGCCGGCGACGGGCTCGTCGACGCGGCGGTCGAAGTCCGGCGCCCAGACGACGTCGTCGTCCGCGACGACCAGACGACGGACGAGGGCGACGTAGCCGGCCGCGTCGAAGGTGTCGATCGCGCCCTTGCGGTCGTGCCGGCCGAGGGCGTCGAGTGCCGCGTTCGCCAGGTGGAAGCCGTCCATCGGGACCTGCACCGCGGTACCGGGCCCGTGCGCGGCGTCGACGGCGACGACGATCCGGCGTGCCAGCGTCGACTTGCCCGCCCCGGGCGCCCCCGCGATGCCGAGCACCGCGCGGCCGGGACCCGCGGCGAGCGCCACCGCCCGCTCGACGGCGGCGTCGACGGACAGCTCGGTCGGGGTCACCGTCCCATCCTGACAGGAGCGGTGGTTCACCGGCCGCATGGTCGATGCGACGACGGCGTTCAGCGGGTTCTCGGTGCGTGACGTCCCCGGGGCGCGGGCGTTCTACGAGGGCGTCCTCGGGCTGCCGGTGAGCGAGGACCACGGCATGCTCGTGCTGCACGTCGGCTCCGGCGCCGGGGTGCTCGTGTACCCGAAGGGGCCCGCGCACGAGCCGGCGTCGTTCACGGTGCTGAACTTCCCGGTGCCGGACGTCGACGCAGCCGTGGACGAGCTGTCGGCGAAGGGCGTCACGTTCCTGCGCTACGAGGGCGTGACCGACGAGCGCGGGGTGAACCGGCACGGCGGTCCGCTCATCGCGTGGTTCACCGACCCGTCGGGCAACGTGCTCAGCGTGCTCGAGGGCTGATCCGGTCCCACGCGTCGCGCACGGGGCCGGGTGGCAGCACCGCGGCGACCTCGGCGGTCAGGCTCGCCAGGGCTGTCAGGTGCTCGGGCAGGAGCAGGTCCCACGGCGGGGGTGCGACACGCTCGAGCGACCGGAGCGTGGCGGTGTCGGGACCGGTGCCCCACTGCTCGGCGAGGGCGTGCACGAGGACGTCCTGCTCCAGGCGCAGCTCGCGCAACCGGTCGAGGAGCCGGCGGACGCGGTCGGGGTCGGCCGCAGCGGTGACCAGGTCGCCGAGCAGCGCCCGCTCGTCCCAGAGCCGGGCGGACAGGTCGGTGGCCTCGCCGCTCACGGTCGTCGAGCCCAGCCGAGGGCGATCGGCACGAGCAGCCCGTGCCGTCGGTGGGGCAGCTCGGCGACCGGGACCCACGCGGCCTCGTCGGTCGAGCCGTCCGTCTCGCTGCGCAGCTCGCCGCCGGTGACGGTCACGCGGAACACGACCTGCACCGCCTTCATCGGCCGCCCGTTGTCGTGCATCCGGCGCTCCTTCGGCACGATGTGGTGCCGGACGCCGAGGAGCGGACCGCACGTCGCCTCGTACCCGGTCTCCTCGAGGACCTCGCGCACGACGGCCTGCTCGACGGTCTCGTCGAACTCGACCCCGCCGCCCGGCAGCGTCCACGTGCCGGCCTCGGGGACCCGCAGTCGGGCCAGGAGCACACGGTCGCCCTCGGTGATCACGCCGTAGGCGGCGAGCCGGGTGTCGTAGTCCGTGTACTCCATCCGCCGACCTTGCCAGGATCCCCTGGAGGGCACACCCAGACGCGCCGCCCGCCACCGTCCGGTGCGGGGACGGTGCGGTCCTCCGCACGGTCGACGGACCACCCGGACCTGGCCGCTCGGACAGCTCCGGACCGTCGGCCGACCACCCCCCGTGCAGGATCGCTCAGGATCAGCCGGGAGACCGCCGGGGACGGGCTCCCCGCTGCCGGTCCGGACACCTCGGCTCGCTACCGTCGCTGGACCACGCCGCTCCTGTCCCGTCACCCGCCGGGTGCCCGAGAGCGTCCCGACCGTCGGACCCGCCCGTGACCACCCTGCCGCTCCTGTCCGCCCACGTGCTGCTGCCCGTCTACGCCCTGACCCTCGTCGCCGCCGTCCTCGTCCTCACCGCCGTCCGCCGCTCCTGGCGCTGGGCAGCCGTCGCGATCGTCGCGGGTGCGCTGGTCGGGACCCTGCTCTCGTGGTTCCTCGGCGACGTCCTCGACGTGCTCGGCGTCCCGCCGACCTGGGTCGACCGGGTCTGGACGGGTGTGGTGTGCGCACTGCTCGGGGTCGCGGTCGTCGGACTCGTCCGCGGTGGCCGGGCACCGCGGCGCCGGGTGCTGACCCGGGTGGTCGCCGCGCTGCTGGTCCCCCTCGCCCTGGTGTCCGGCGGACTGGCGGTGAACCGGGACGCCGGGCTCTTCCCCACGATCGCCGACGCCCTGGGGCAGTCGCACGTGCCGCCCCTCCGCCTGCCGGACGACCCGGCCCCGGGATCGGCCCCGGTCGACGCCGCGAGCTGGCGACCCCCGCGCGACATGCCGGCCCACGGCCGCTACGGTTCGGTGCGGATCCCGGGCACCGTGTCGCACTTCCACGCCCGACCCGCGATCGTCTGGCTCCCCCCGGCCGCCCTCGTCGAGCACGCCCCGGAGCTGCCCGTCGTCGTGATGCTCTCCGGGCAGGGACCCGGCGCCGCTCCGGCGAACATCGTCGAGGCCGGCCGCATGGCGACCCGGCTCGACGCGATCGCCCACCGGCACCGCGGACTCGCACCGATCGTCGTGATGCCGGACCAGCTCGCCCGGGCATCGAACAACCCGATGTGCGTCGACGGTCCGCTCGGGAACAGCGCCACCTACCTGACGCGCGACGTCCCGACCTGGGTCCACGAGCACCTGCACGCTGCCGCCGGCGGGGCGGACTGGGCCATCGCGGGCTTCTCGCAGGGAGGCACCTGCGCCCTGCAGCTCGGGGCCGGCCGGCCCGACCGGTTCGGTTCGTGGATCGACGTCTCGGGACAGATCGGGCCGGTCCTGCAGGGTCGCGACGACACCGTCTCGAGGGGTTTCCGCGGTGACCGGGCGGCGTACGAGGCCGCGCAGCCGCTCCGAGTGCTCGCCGAGCGGGCGCCGTACCGCGACTCCGCCGCGTTCGTCGCGGCCGGTGCGGACGACAGCCGGTACGGACCGGTCGTCCCGCGGGTCGTGGCGGCTGCACGTGCAGCCGGCGTCACGGTGACGGAGCGCATCATCGAGGACGGTGGCCACGACTGGCACACCGCCGGTGTCGCCCTGGCCGAGGGCGTCGAGTGGTTCGTGCACCGCACGCACCTGGCCCGATGACGAGGACGTGACCGTGCCCTTCACCGTCAGCCACGCGGTCGTCGCCCTGGCAACACGTCGCCTGCCCGTGCCGGTCGCCGCCGTCGCGATCGGTTCGATGGCGCCGGACACGGTGCTGTTCGCGCCGTTCCTGCCGCCCTACGAGGACGCGCACTCGTGGTGGGGCGTCCCGACCATCGACCTCGCCGTCTCCCTCGTGGTGCTCGCCACGTGGTGGTTCCTCGTGCGGCCGGCATGGTCACCGGTCGTCCCGGGGCTGCGTCGGCGTCTGCCGCGGGGCTGGGGTCGCCGGCCGCCGCTCGGTGCACGCGACGTGCTGCCGGTGGTCGTGGGCTGCCTGCTCGGCAGCGTCACGCACGTCGTGTGGGACGGCTTCACCCACGAGCACGGCTTCGTGGTCCGGGCCTGGCCCGCACTGCGGGACGCCGCCGTCGGCGGGTACCCGCTGCCCTTCCTGCTGCAGGACCTGTCGAGCGTGCTCGGGCTGCTCGCCCTGCTCGTCGTCGCGGCGGTGTGGTGGCGACGCGCCGACGTCCGGCCGGTCGGGCCCCTGCCCCCCGTCGAGCGGGTCGTCCCGGTCGCAGCCCTGGCCGTGGTCGTCGTCCTCGCGCTGGCCGTCGGGGTGCGGTCGTTCCTCGCCGGCGGCGGGATCGGTGGCGTGGTCACCGCGCTGGCGTTCCGGGTGCCGGCACTCGTCGCGGTCGCCCTGGTCGTGGGTGCCGTCGTGCTGCTCGTCGGGCGTGGACTCCGCGGCCACGGGACACGCGGGTCCTAGGACCCGGCACCGGCAGGGCGCTGCGCGAACGTCCGGGTGCCCGCGGGCCCCGGCAGGGCGCTGCGTGAACGTCCGGTGCCCGCGCGGCCGGCTCCCCTCAGGCCGCGACGGCGGCGGCGGCCCAGCCGGCCCGCATGCGTGCGACCGCCCGGTCCCACCCGGCGAGCAGGTCGGCGTCGTCGCGGAGCATCGCCTGCAGCTGCAGCCCCTCGAAGAGCGCGACGAGCTGCTCGGCGGCGTGCCGCGGAGCAGCCCCGCGGGACTCACGACCGGCGACGACGTCCCGCACGAGGGCGAGGGTCACGTCCTCGAAGAGCATCGTGTACTGCTGCCGGAACCACCCCGACGCCGGGTGGCCCGGGGTCGAGGTCGCGCTGAGCAGCGCGACGCGGACCCGCACGACCGCGGGGTGTCGGTGTCCGCGGTCGAGCCGGGCTCGGAGGTACGCGACGGCCCCCTCCTGCTCGGCGACCCCGCGGAGCGCATCGCGCCCGTCCTTGGTCCACCGGTCGACGACGGCCACGACGAGCAGCTCCCACGACGGGAACACGCGGTGCACCTCGGCCACCGTGACGTCGGCGGCACGGGCGACGTCGTCCGGGCCGACCGTGTGGAAGTCGCCGTCACGGAAGGCATCGGCGGCACCGGAGACGATGCGGGCGCGGAGGTCGGCGTCGGGCATGTGGTCGATCCTGCCGACCGCGCGCTCCCGGCGCGACCTCCCCGTCCGGGGGCGAGCGCCCGGGGAGTGCGCGGCTGGACGGCCACCCCCGCGACACCGCCTGCGTGCTCCCGTGGCGGTCACCCCCGGTCGAACACCAGCGTCTCGTCGTCCGCCGCCGTCACCCGTCCGGTCCGCGCGAACTCCGCCCAGACCGCCCGGAACGCCCGCCCGCGCCGTTCGACCTCCGGCCAGTCCCGCTCCGGCACGAAGCGACTGCCCACCCACGCCGACCGACCGCCGAGCAGCAACGGCAGGTCGCTCATGTGCACCGCACCGACCGGCGCCACGGACGGGTGCCGCAGCAACCGGTAGACCGTCGCCCGTCCACCGGCGGCCCGGTGACGATCGGCGAAGCGCTGCGCATCGCGGCCGTAGATCACCTCGGACAGGGGCCGCACGAGCAGCCAGCGCAGCAGGGGTCGGACCAGGCGGGACCGCGCGGCCGTCCGGAGCCCCGGGACGAGCGGCACGTACATGCCCGCCTCGTCCGAGCCGGACCCGATGAGCACGTCGACCTCCGGTGCGACCGACCGCCAGGCCCGGTCGGTGTCGCGCTCGGCGGGCAACGGTGCGAACCCGTACTGCGTGCCGAACGGCATGCCGCCGGCCAGGCCGTACCGGCCACCGGCCTTCGTCGCGAGGGCCTGCCGCTCGAGGACCTCGTCGAGCGACGTGTCCGCCGCGACCGACCCGACGGCCCGGACCATCGCCCGGTTCATCCGCGCCCGCCCGCGCGAGAGCCCGAGCGGCGCGCTCTGCACGATCGCGCGGCGGAACAGGCCGCGGGCGCCCTCGCTGATCATGAGGTGCGCGATCGCGTCGGCTCCGGCGGACTGCCCGGACGCGGTGACGGAGTCGGGGTCCCCGCCGAACGCCGCGATGTTCCGCTGCACCCACCGGAACGCCTCGACCAGGTCGAGCAGTCCGAGGTTGGCCGGCACCGTCTCGCCGTCACCGAGGAACCCGAGCACCCCGAGCCGGTAGGTCACCGTGACGACGACCACGCGCTGCTCGGTCACCAGGTCGTGGGCGTCGTGGATCGGCAGGTCACCGCCGCCGAGCACGTAGGACCCGCCGTGCACCCAGACCACCACGGGCAGGCGCTCGTCGGGTCGGACGTCCGAGGGCACCGTGATGCTGAGTCGCTGGCAGTGCTCGTCGACCTGCAGGTGGTCCATCGAAGGCAGGAGCTGGTCGACGAACTGCGCGCTCGGCTGTGGTGGGACGGGCGCCGGGGTGTCCGCGCGGAACGGCCCGCTGAACGGCGGTTGCGGCGCCGGCGGCGCGAAGCGGTCGGCCCGCGCGTAGGGGATGCCGAGGGCGCGGGTCACGTCGCCGTCGACGACCGCCTCGATCGTGCCGGCCGGGGAGTCGAAGGAACGGGTGTCGGTGGAGCGCACCGACCCACGGTAACGACGCGACCTGCGGACGGACGGCGGACGCCAGACGAACGGACCGGAGGCGCGGTGCCAGCTGGCACCGTCCTCCCTCGCAGGCTCGGTCGGCGCGCCCCGCACAACGCTTCGCGTTGCCGCTGAGCGGGGCGCGCCAGTCCGTCAGTGCGACGGGCGTCAGCGGACCCGCTTGATCGGGATGACCACCAGCGCACCGAGCAGGGCGACGATGCCGGCGGCCCAGCACATGAGCTCGTAGTTGTCCGGGTGGCTGCTGCCGATCTTGAGGAAGAAGAGCGAGATGGCGGGTGCGAGCGACTGCGGCAGCGCGTTCGCGATGTTGATCACACCGAGGTCCTTGCCCGGACGGTCGGCGTTCGGCAGCACGTCCACGACGAGCGCGGTGTCGATGGCCGAGTAGATGCCGTAGGCGAAGCCCATGACGACCTCGGCGACGTAGAAGCCCGTCACGGTGTCGGCGTGGGCGAGGATCACCAGGCCGACCGCGAACAGCGCCGTCGATCCGCCGACGAAGACCTTGCGGCGGCCGATCCGGTCCGACGCCCAGCCGGAGAGTGCCGCGCTGACGAGCAGGGCGAGCGTGTAGAGGAGCACGCCGAACGCGACGGCCTCGGTGGCCTCCTTCAGGTCCGCGATCCCGAGGTGCTCCTGCATGTAGAGCAGGCGGTAGGTCGTGAACATGAACGTCGCCAGGATGATCAGGAAGCGCGACCACCACGCGAACGCGAAGTCGGGGTTCTTGATCGGGTTCGTCCAGAACGACGAGATGAGGTTGATCCAGGTGAACGGCTTGAGCTTGTAGGTGGGCAGGTCGTCACGGGCGACCAGGGCGTACACGACGACCAGGACGATCGCCAGGATGCCGGGAGCGATGAACAGCACCGGCAGGTTCGCGACGAAGAACACCGACAGGTAGGTGCCGGCGAGCACGGCGATGTTCTGCGCCAGGGCGATGATGCTCGACGCCCGGCCGCGTTGGAGCTGCGGCACGTTGTCGGCGAAGCTCGCGAGCAGGGTGGCGAGCGTGGCGTTCGCGGCGAGCTGCGCGAGCAGCCAGCCGAGCGTCAGGTTGAGGACGTCGGGCGCGTAGGCGATCCAGGCGAGCGCGATCGCGAAGACGACGACACCGCCGAGCAGCCACGGGCGTCGGCGGCCCCAGCGCGTGCGGGTCCGGTCGGACAGCGCGCCGGCCAGCGGGTTCATGATGAGCGCACCGAACGCGCCGATCGGCAGCACGGAGCCGATGACGTTCGCCGCGTCGTCGCCGACCAGGGCCTGTGCCTTGATCTGCATGCTGACGTAGACCGGGGCCATGAGCGCCACGAACAGGCCGAACTGTCCGAGGAACAGGGCGACCTGGTAGCCGATCCCCACCTTGACGGTGCTGACGGGCTGGGTGATGCCCGCTTCCGGGTCCAGCAGTGCGGGGCTGCCGGGTTCGGGTGTGCTCATGACGCCTCCTTGAGTCGATCGGAAACCTTGTACTGCAAGGTTTTCCGTCGGCGAGCATACATCGCCCGAGGCGTGATCGACACGTGTCGTCCAGACGGCGCGCGAGTGCGCAACCGACGACGCGCGACAAAAACTACACAGCGGGTGGTTTTTGGGGTAGCGTCGGTCTCGATCTCGCCGGGGAGCATCGATCCTCGACGGGCCCCGACAACCTGACAGGACCGAAGGAGCCCTCTGCCATGCCCACCACCTCTGTGCAGCTGTACTCGCTGCGCGACGCCATCGCCGAAGACCTCGACAAGGCCATCGCCCGGGTGCGCGAGATCGGCTACGAGAACGTCGAGCCGTACGCGTTCGTCGAGCGCGCCGCCGACCTCGAGAAGGCCTTCGCCGCCACGGGCCTGAAGGCTCCGTCCGGCCATGTCGCCGTGATCGACGCCGAGGACACCGCGCCGATCTGGGACGCCGCGGAGCGCCTCGGCATCCAGACCGTCATCGACCCGTTCATCCCGACCGACCGCTGGCAGACCGCCGACGACGTCGCGAAGATCGCCGAGCGCGTCAACGAGCTCACCGCCGAGGCCACCGCGCGCGGCCTGAAGTTCGGGTACCACAACCACCAGTGGGAGTTCACGAACAAGGTCGACGGCAAGACCGTCTACGAGCTCTTCGTGTCGCAGCTCTCGCCGGAGACCGTCCTCGAGGTCGACACCTTCTGGGCGACCGTCGGCGGCGCCGACGCCCCGGCCGTCCTGCAGTCGCTCGGCGACCGCGTCGTCGCCATCCACGTCAAGGACGGCAAGGTCGACGGTGACATCCTCACCGCGCTGCCCTCGTCCGAGAGCGCCCTCGTCGTGCCCGAGGCACTGCAGCGCGCCTTCGAGAACCAGACCCCGGCCGGCCAGGGCGACGTCGACGTGCGGGGCATCCTCGCCGCCGCGCCGCAGGCCATCCGCGTCGTCGAGTTCGACGCGTACTCGGGCGACGTCTTCCAGGGCATCGCCGAGTCGCTCGAGTGGCTGAAGGGCAACGACAAGTGAGCCGCGTCGGAGTCGGCATCATCGGTGCCGGCAACATCTCGGACCAGTACCTGACCAACCTGACGCAGTTCGCCGACGTCGAGGTCCTGATGGTCGCCGACCTCATCCTCGAGCGCGCGGCATCGCAGGCCGAGAAGTACGGCGTGCCGTCGTCGGGCACGGTCGAGGAGCTCCTCGCCCGCGACGACATCTCGATCGTCGTCAACATCACGATCCCGGCCGAGCACGCGAAGGTCGGCCAGCAGATCATCGCCGCCGGCAAGCACACCTGGAGCGAGAAGCCGGTCGCCACCACCGCCGAGGACGCCCAGGCGCTCCTGGCCGCCGCATCGGCCGCCGGCGTCCGGTACGCGACCGCCCCCGACACCGTGCTCGGTGCCGGCATCCAGACCGCGATCCGCGCCATCGCCCGCGGTGACATCGGCACGCCGCTCACCGCGACGACGATGTTCCACGTGCCCGGCCCGGACCAGTGGCACCCGGACCCCGAGTTCCTCTACGCCGAGGGCGCCGGTCCGCTGTTCGACATCGGCCCGTACTACGTGACGACCCTGCTCCACGCGTTCGGCTCGGCCTCGCGCGTGCAGGCCGTGTCGTCGAAGTCCCGCGAGACCCGCGTGATCGGCTCCGGCCCCCGTGCCGGCACCGAGTTCGCGGTCGAGGTGCCCACGCACCACGCCGCGCTCATCTCGTTCGCCGACGGGCAGTCCGCGCAGACGACCCTGTCGTTCCAGCACGCCCTGCCCCGCAACGGCTTCGTCGAGATCAACGGTTCCGAGGGCACGATCGTGCTGCCGGACCCGAACGTCTTCGACGGCGACAGCACGCTGTGGACGCTCGGCAAGGACGAACCGACGACCCTCGAGCACAAGGGCTCGACCTGGGGTCGCGGCACGGGCGTCGTCGAGATGGCACGTGCGATCGCCGAGGGCCGCCCGGAGCGCGCCTCCGGTGCCGTCGCGTCCCACGCGCTCGACGTCATGCTCGGCATCCGGGACGCCGCCGACTCCGGCCAGCCCGTCGAGATCACCTCGCGCATCACGAAGCCGGAGCCGCTGCCGGAGGACTTCGACCCGGCTGCTGCGGTGCTGGCGGAGGGCGCGAACGCCTAGCCAGCCACGTGACGGACGGGAGGCGCGGGGGCCCCGGGGCCCCCCCCCCCCCGCCCCCCCCCGCGGGGGGGGGGCC